>JANQJZ010000003.1 GCA_028281365.1 Gammaproteobacteria bacterium
GTTGCGGGGTGGAGCAGCTTGGCAGATGTCGGGCTCCCTGTATCGACAAGTTCCGAAGGTCGCTACTACTGCGACCGAAATGAAATAGATAGTTTGAAGCGCAGTTGCGGGGTGGAGCAGTCTGGCAGCTCGTCGGGCTCATAACCCGAAGGTCGCAGGTTCAAATCCTGCCCCCGCTACCAAATATTGGCAAAGTTTTTGATTAAAGAATCAAAAACGATGAGTGACAAACCCCTTTCAGGGGTTTTTTTATTATGTACAGGATATATTGACAGAAATTAACTTATTTAGGGTGATGTGGCGCACCTTATATAAACTGGCTATAATTCCCGTTTACATTTATGTTGTATTAAATAAGTGGGCCTTGCGCCCACTTTTTGTTTATGGCTTATGGTTAGACAAAATCAGGCATTGCTCGATTTAATTGAGCCGGAAGTTTCAGCATTAGGTTATGAACTGCTTGGAATTGAACTAAATCGTAATGGGCATGGTTCAATACTACGTGTTTATATCGATAAACCTGATGGAATTACAATTGATGACTGTGTCACCGTGAGCCAGCAATTAACAGGAATGCTGGATGTTGAAGATCCGATTAAGGGGCAATATGAACTAGAGGTTTCATCCCCTGGTCTGGATCGGCCTATTTTTACAATAGAGCAGTTTAGAAAATATATTGGTGAAACAATTAAATTGCGATTGTATGAAAAGATAAATGAGCGAAAACGTTTTACGGGAGTTTTAATTTCTGTTGAGAATGACATGATTTTAATTAATTGTGAGAACGAAGATTTTGAAGTACCTATTAATATGGTTGATAGAGCACGGTTGGTTCCACAGTTTTGATTTTTTTTAACGGTAAGATAAATGAATAAAGAAATTTTAATGGTTGTTGATGTCGTCTGTAACGAAAAAGGCGTTGCCAAGGGCATCATATTTGAAGCAATCGAAGCTGCATTGGCTAGCGCTACGAAAAAACGTAATCGTGAAGATATTGAAGCGCGGGTAGAAATTGATCGTGAAACGGGGGACTACGATACATTTCGTTGTTGGGAAGTCGTTGATGATGAACCAGACTCATTGGAAGTACCAACCAGGCAAATTCGTTTTAAGGATGCTCGTGAAAAAAATCCCGATATAGAGATTGGACAATATATTGAAGAACCAATGGCATCAGTTGAGTTTGGTCGAATTGCTGCCCAGGCTGCCAAACAGGTGATTGTTCAAAAAGTTCGTGAAGCAGAACGGGCCCAGGTTATTGACGCTTATCAAGATCGGGTTGGTGAAATGGTTGGCGGTGTTGTCAAACGTTCGGAGCGCAGTGGTGCAATTATCGATCTTGGTAACAATGCCGAGGCTTTTATACCAAGAGAAGAATTAATTCCACGTGAAGCGATTCGCCCCGGTGATCGTGTACGGGCCTATTTAAAGGAAATTAAACCGGAAGTAATGCGTGGTCCACAATTATTTTTAAGTCGTACTGCGCCGGAGTTATTAATCGAGTTATTTAAGATTGAAGTACCGGAAATTAATGAAGGTATGATTGATATAATTAATGGTGCCAGAGATCCTGGTGCAAGAGCAAAAATCGCAGTAAGAGCGAATGACCCGAGAATTGATCCTATTGGTGCTTGTGTCGGTATGCGAGGTTCGCGGGTACAGGCCGTTTCAAATGAATTAGGTGGTGAACGTGTAGATATTATCCTATGGGATGATAACCCGGCCCAATTTGTAATTAATGCCATGGCACCTGCGGAAGTCGCTTCAATCATGGTTGATGAGGATGAACATACGATGGATGTTGCTGTGGCGGAAGAAAATTTATCTCAAGCGATTGGACGTGGTGGCCAAAATGTAAAATTGGCCAGTGAATTGACGGGTTGGGAATTAAATGTGATGTCTGTTGAACAGGCAGATGAAAAAAGTGAAGCCGAGGCAGAAACATTACAGGCTATGTTTATGGAACAGCTAGATGTTGATGAAGAAATAGCCATTATTCTTGTTCAGGAAGGATTTTCCAGTATCGAAGAAGTTGCTTATGTCCCGGAAAAAGAAATGTTGGCAATCGAAGAATTTGATGATGATCTGGTTAAAGAATTACGTGATCGAGCGCGTGATGTCATGTTAACACGGGCAATTGCCAAGGAAGAAAAACTGGGTGATGCGAAACCTGCAGAAGATTTATTGACTATGGAAGGAATGGATGAAGCGCTGGCTTATGAGTTAGCCGGTAGAGGTGTCGTTACTATGGAAGATCTTGCCGAGCAGTCAGTGGATGAATTACTCGATATACCTGATATAGATAAAGAACGTGCAGGAGAGTTAATTATGACGGCACGTATTCCATGGTTTGAGGCAGAAGAATCCAATAGTGAGGGTGTTAGTTAATGCCGGAAGTTACGATCAGTGAATTCGCCGCCGATGTCGGTGTACCGGTTGAACGACTACGGGAGCAATTGGTGGAGGCTGGTCTATCTGAAAAGAATGCAGACGACATCATTACTGATTCAGAAAAATCCGAGTTGCTTCTTTTCCTTCGTAAAAAACATGGTAAAGATGAAAATTCTGAACCACGCAAGATCACATTACGTCGTAAAACGGTCAGTGAGCTGAAAGTACCGGTTGCGAGTCAAGGTAGAACCAAGCCTCGATCTAAAACGGTAAGTATAGAATTTCGTAAACGGCGAACTTATGCAAAACGAAGTGAAATAGAAGAAACATTAAAACAGGAAGAAGAAGCAGCCAGGTTATCAGAGGAACAATCTGCAGAAGAGATAGAACAACAAGAGGCTGTAGAAGATGTAAAAACAGAACAAGTTGAACAAGTCATTGAGACGGTTGCTGAAGAAGAAACTATTGAATCAGAAAATGTTTCGGAATTAACTGCAGAATCAGTTCCAGATAGCGTAGAAGAAGCAGAGATTCAAACGGATGATGTTGCATCAGTTGATGAACCTGAACCTGTTCCGGATCTTCCTCCACCAATAGAACCTGATCCAATTCCGGTCAGGGATAAAGCTGCTAAAGAACACACGCGTCATGGGCGTGAAGAATTGCATGTTGCTTCCAAAGGTTCAGGGAGAAGACGTAAAAAAACCAGACCTAAACCTGTTGTTGTTCAGCAGCCTACCAGTAAACAGCATGGTTTTGAAAAACCGACAGCCCCTGTTGTTAAAGAAGTTGATATTCCCGAGAGTATCACTGTCGCTGATCTTGCCCAGAAGATGTCGGTAAAAGGTTCAGAAGTAATAAAGATTATGATGGGCCTTGGAAGTATGGCAACTATAAATCAGATGATCGATCAGGATACTGCTGCCATAGTGGTCGAGGAAATGGGACATAAACCCAGGCTTCTGAAAGAAAATGCCCTTGAAGAAGAAATGATTCAGGCTACCCAGCAAGATGGTGAACAGGTAAGTCGTGCTCCCGTAGTTACCATCATGGGTCATGTTGATCATGGTAAAACATCTTTGCTTGATTATATTCGACGTTCCAAGATTACCGCAGGTGAAGCAGGCGGGATAACTCAACATATCGGTGCTTACCGGGTAAAAACCGGTAATGGTGAGATAACCTTTCTTGATACGCCGGGACATGAAGCGTTCACAGCGATGCGAGCGCGTGGTGCCAAGGTAACAGATATCGTTATTATTGTTGTCGCTGCTGATGATGGTGTTATGCCACAGACAGAAGAAGCAATTACCCATGCAAAAGCCGGTGACGTTCCGATTATTATCGCGGTTAATAAGATTGATAAGGAAAATGCAGATCCTGATCGCGTCAAGCAGGAATTATCCAAATTTGATGTTATACCGGAAGACTGGGGTGGTGATACACAGTTCATAAATGTATCTGCAATTACTGGCCAGGGGATTGATGATCTGCTTGAGAGTATTTTATTACAAACAGAAATACTTGAACTGAAAGCTGTTACGACTGGCTCTGCATCCGGTGCTGTAATCGAATCCAGACTGGATAAAGGACGTGGTCCCATAGCCAGTATACTTGTTCAGAGTGGCACACTTAATAAAGGTGATGTCATTCTTAGTGGGCACGAGTTTGGCCGTGTCAGGGCGATGATAGACGATAATGGTAATGAGGTTTCAATAGCCGGGCCGTCGACACCAGTAGAAGTATTAGGACTTTCTGGTACACCTAATGCGGGTGATGAAATGATAGTCGTTCCTGATGAAAAGAAGGCGAGAGAGATTGCACTGTTTAGACAGGGTAAATATCGTGAAACAAAGATGGCACAACAGCAGGCGACTAAGCTTGAAAATGTTATGAACCAAATGCAGGAGGGTGATTCGATAACACTCAACCTGCTTATTAAGGCCGATGTCCAGGGTTCATCAGAAGCACTTGTGGACGCCTTATCCAGACTTAGTAATGAAGAAGTTAAAGTTAGTATTATTAGTAGTGGTGTAGGTGGCATTACAGAATCTGATATTAATCTTGCCATGGCATCAGATGGTGTCGTCATTGGATTCAATGTACGTGCTGATGCCAGTGCCAAAAAACTGGTTGACGCAGAAGGTATTGATTTGCGTTATTACAGTATTATTTATGATGTCATTGATGATGTAAAAGCTGCGCTTAGCGGGCTGCTTTCACCGGAGATCCGTGAACAAATAATTGGCGTAGCGGAAGTACGTGAAGTGTTCCGTTCACCCAAGTTTGGAGATATAGCAGGCTGTATGGTTACGTCAGGATATATAAAACGTAATAACCCGATACGTGTGTTACGTGATAATGTCGTAATTTATGAAGGTGAACTTGAATCCTTACGCCGGTTTAAGGATGATGTCAATGAAGTAAAATCAGGCATGGATTGTGGTATCGGCGTAAAAAATTATAATGATGTTCAAGAAGGTGATCAGATCGAAGTGTTCGAACGTATCAGTATAGAACGTAAGATTTGATCGAAACAAATGCCGAAAGAATTCGGGCGTAACCGTCGTGTTGCCCAGTTTATTAAACAAGAACTCTCTATCTTGATCCAAAGAGAATTTCCATTAAGTCAGTTTGGAATGATTACATTGACAAATGTTGATGTTAGCCCGGATTTAAAAAATGCTATCGTATATTTTACCGTGTTAAATAATACGGATTCTAATGAAATGCTTGTCAATGAGTTGAATGCGCAAGCAGGGCATTTCCGTCACGAAATCGCCATTATGATGACATCAAAAGGTGTTCCGGTTTTACGCTTTAAATATGATGAATCAATTGAACGGGCACAACGGTTAACCGATATTATTGAGTCAGTTAGCCATCCTGAAGATGATAAATAAATTTAGCGGACCTACGTGATGGGTAAACGAAGCAAAAAGTCTGGCAGAAATATCAACGGTATTCTGTTACTGGATAAACCATCCGGTATGACATCCAATGGCGCGTTACAACATGTTAAACGAATATTTAACGCTAATAAGGCAGGACATACAGGAAGCCTTGATGCGCCGGCAACCGGTTTGTTACCCATTTGTTTAGGTGAGGCAACGAAAATCTCAGCATTTTTATTGAATTCTGATAAAACCTATCAGGCACGATGTAAATTAGGCATAACCACAGCAACAGGCGATGCTTGTGGTGATCTATTGGAATCACGAGAGGTTCCTGAATTCTCCAGCAGTGAGTTCGAAAAATATCTGCAAGAATTTGTTGGAGAGATAGAACAGACACCACCCATGTTCTCTGCGTTAAAGCATAATGGTAAACGACTCTATGAACTTGCCTACAAAGGGGTCGAAGTTGAGCGTAAGTCCAGAAAAGTAACAATTAATAGTCTTGCGCTGGTTAATTTAATAAAAGACGAGTTTGAGATAGAGGTCTCGTGTTCAAAAGGGACATATATCAGAACACTGGTCGAGGATATTGGATATAAATTGGGTTGTGGCGCACATATTTTAACGTTGAGAAGATTACAAGCAGGACCATTTCAACAATCACAAATGGTTACGCCAATAGAATTACAGTCAACAGCCGAACATGGTTTTGAGCAGCTTGATAAACTGTTATTACCGATCGATGTCGCGTTGAAGGATATGCCTGAAGTTCATCTATCTGACGATGTGGTGTCCTGTTTATGCCAGGGGCAGACAGTTGCTGCCAAGGACCTGCCTGGTTCAGGCCGGATCAGAATTTACAATACAAGAGATCAATTTATTGGTTTAGGCGAGGTTACAGGCGACGGTCAGATATCCCCTAAGCGTTTGATAAATAATATAAATAATCAGCTATAAAGTAGTATGGAAACATTTCGATGTTTCGCTTGTTACGGTGCATGGGCGCGGGTACAATACGCGCCAAATTTGATATGAGAAAGTTCGCAGGAGCAGTTAATAATGGCATTAAGTCATGAACAAAAGGCAGAGATAGTCAAGGATTATCAGCGTAGTGCAAGTGACACCGGTTCGCCGGAGGTGCAGGTTGCATTATTGACATCTCGAATTACAGATCTGTCTGGTCATTTTAAAGAACACGATAAAGATCACCATTCCAGACAAGGTTTGTTACGCATGGTAAATCAGCGACGTAAATTGCTCGATTACCTGAAGAATAAAGACATCAATCGTTATCGTGATTTGATTGGCCGTCTTGGTCTCCGTAAATAATTATCTTTTCGGCATTCGCCAATGAGGAAAACAGTATCAGAAAACCCGCAAATGCGGGTTTTAGCGTTTTTATAATTTCAAAAATATATCTTTAAACATTTAATCAACAGTTTTGTTAGGGAAAGTCCATGAGCGTGGTAACAAAAGAATTTCAGTTCGGTAATCATAAAGTCAAATTAGAAACAGGAAGGGTCGCCAGACAGGCATCCGGTGCTGTTATAGTAAGCATGGGTGATACAGTTGTACTTGTTACCTGTGTCGCGAAGAAAGAAGCAGTCGAAGGTCAGGATTTTTTTCCATTGACTGTCGACTATCAGGAAAAAACATATGCGGCAGGTAAAATTCCAGGCGGTTTTTTTAAACGTGAAGGCCGGCCTTCAGAAAAAGAAACATTAACCTGTCGCCTGATCGATCGCCCGATACGACCGCTCTTTCCCAAAGGCTTTACTAACGAAATTCAAATTATTGCAACAGTCTTGTCATTAGATCCAGATATTGATCCTGATATTCCATCTATTATAGGCGCATCAGCATCGATTTATTTGTCTGGTGCTCCTTTTAATGGTCCTATTGGTGCAGCCCGGGTTGGTTATAAAGATGGACAGTATTTGCTTAACCCTTCATTTAATGAATTAGAGAGTTCCGAGCTTGACCTTGTTGTTGCGGGTACAGGTACTTCTGTATTAATGGTGGAATCTGAAGCCAGGCAGTTATCTGAAGAGGTCATGTTGGGCGCGGTGATGTTCGGTCATGAACAGTTTCAGGTGGTTATCGAAAACATAAAAGCACTTGCAGAAGAGGCCAATACAAAATCATGGGATTGGTCTGCACCGGAAAAAGATGATGCACTCGAAAACGAAATTCAAACTCGTGCCAATGATCTCGTTCGTGAAGCTTATAGTATTCAAGATAAACTTGATCGCAAAGAGCGTCTAAGTGAAATCAAGAATGAAATCGTTACGGCGATGACCGAGAGTGATGAACCACAATGGACAGCAAACCAGATCATTAGTGCAATCGAAGCATTAGAAAGTCATATTGTTCGTAGCAGTGTATTGGCAGGTGAGAATCGTATAGATGGACGGGATTCAAAATCAATTCGTCCTATAACGGTGGAAACGGGAGTATTGCCGAGAACACATGGTTCAGCGCTATTTACCCGTGGAGAGACGCAGGCTTTGGTTGTTACTACCTTGGGTACACAAAGAGACGCACAAATCATAGATGCCATTGAAGGTGAACGTAAAGAACCGTTTATGTTTCATTACAACTTTCCGCCATTCTGTGTCAATGAAACGGGCCGTGTCGGCTCGCCAAAACGGCGTGAAATTGGTCACGGTCGTTTAGCCAAGCGCGGAATTTTAGGCGTGATGCCAAATATGGATGAATACCCATATTCTATCCGTGTGGTGTCTGAAATCACTGAATCAAATGGTTCAAGTTCTATGGCTTCTGTATGTGGTAGTAGTCTTGCTTTAATGGATGCAGGGGTAGGGATTGATGCGCCTGTAGCCGGTATCGCAATGGGATTAATAAAGGAAGATGATAAATTTGTTGTGTTGTCAGACATCATGGGTGATGAAGATCATTTGGGAGATATGGACTTTAAAGTTGCAGGTTCGGAAAAAGGTATTACTGCATTACAAATGGACATCAAGATCGATGGCATTACTAAAGAGATTATGGAAGTCGCCTTGAATCAGGCCCAGGAAGGACGATTACATATTCTGGGTAAAATGAACGAAGTGATTTCCACACATAATGCAGAAATGTCTGAATTTGCACCACGTATTACAACTATCAAGATCAATCCCGACAAGATTCGGGACGTTATTGGTAAAGGTGGTGCAACCATTCGTGCTATTACGGAAGAAACAGGGGCAACGATTGATATTGACGATGATGGTACAGTCAAAATTGCTGCAACAGATAAAGCTGCCGGTGATGAAGCCATGAAGCGAGTTGAACAAATCACTGCCGACATAGAAGTAGGCAAGATCTACGAGGGACGTGTTGCAAAGTTGATGGATTTCGGTGCTTTTGTAAATATTCTGCCTGGTAAGGATGGTCTGGTTCATATTTCACAAATTTGTGAAGAGCGAGTGGAAAATGTCAGTGACAAACTTAGTGAAGGTGAGATGGTGCAGGTGAAAGTGCTTGAAGTCGATAAACAGGGTAGAGTACGCCTAAGCATGAAAGCAGTTAATGAATAATAGTTAGTTCCAGACCATATACAAGGGGGCGTTATACGCCCCTTTTTTTATTTCTATAAACCCTTTTCCTGTTTACATACGTTTATATATTTACCTGAATTAATATAGAACCTATCCTTGGTGTATGGATGCAGATACACTTCTGGGTATGGATGTAATTGAATCTGATGAAATTCTTATGCAGCGATATGCAACTGGAGATGTTGGCGCATTTGAACTTCTGTATCAAAGGCATAAGGGTCCGGTTTATCGATATATGTTAAAGCTTTGTCAAAATGAAGCTATTGCCGAGGAATTATTCCAGGAAGTCTGGATAAAATTAATTAAAGCAAGAGTAAACTATGTCGCATCAGCGAAATTTACCACCTATCTTTATAAATTGGCACATAATCTATTTATTGATCATTATAGAAAACAAAATGTTCGAATAGTTATTGATGAATCTGTGGAAATAGACAACGCAGAAGCTGACATTCAAAATGGAAATAATCCGGAAGCACAAACACAACTGGAACAATCGATAGATCAACTGAATAAAATATTAGATGAATTACCCAGTGAGCAACGAGAGGTATTTCTATTAAGGGAAGAGTCAGGTATGACTGTTCCTGAAATTGCAGACACAATTGGTGTTAATCAGGAAGCAGTTAAAAGTCGATTGAGATATGCAATCGCCAAATTAAGAAAAGGACTCGGTAACGGTTAAGTTATGGCAAATAACGACAAAGAGCTTAATGATTATTTGAAAGGTAATTCTGAATTATCTGAACAATATCGACAATCAAATACAATGGAGCCTTCTGCTCATGTTGATAAAACGATCTTGTCAGCAGCCAGGGAAGAAGTTACGGGCAGAAGGTATCGATCAGCATGGACGGTACCCGTGTCGGTGGCGGCGGTGGTTACCCTGAGTGTCAGTATTGTACTGACTATGCAGGAAGAAACAGGACAAACGATATTCAATAAGCCTGAAACAGAAATGTATGATTCTGCAATATTGGCCGAAGAGGCTGTACTACAGAAAAAAAATGTACCGGAAAAAGTATCTACTCCCGATAAGATTGGTAATAAAACAACTAAAGATGCTGATATACAAGTCATGGCTCCGGCAGAGTCAGCCGCAGTCGAGGGCTATCGTATTGATAAAAATGAGATACATTTGAATTCAGAAGTAGATGCTATACAACAGGAAAGTCAGGATAGGGCAGTAGAGTTTAGTCGTAGTTATAAGAAAAATGATATTGTTCCGGAAAAAAAACGTATGGAAGCCCGGGCTAAACGTAAGACGAAAGATAGCAGGCAAACGATTATTAAAGAGCAGCAGTTGCAATCAGAACCTGCTTCATCTCCTGCAGCAATAACGGCTGATAGTGAATACTATTTAGATGATGAACTAAATGAAAACCTGGTTAATTTTCATCAGCAGGAATTAATAAATATAAAGATGTTATGGGAAGAGGGTAATTTCACAGATGCGAAGCTTGCATTCGATGAATTTATTAAAAACCGAACCGATGTCACGGAAGATACTATGGTTCAGGTTTTGGGATCTGATGTTTATCAAGCCCTAAACGAGATGTGAATATATTAACAAAAACATTTCTTACTTTTTGTTTTAACTTGGCAATATAAACAAATAAATGATTAATGAAGTTGTTTTTTTGAATTGCCTTCCGAGAATTGTCCTATTCCCCATTCAGCACGGCCAACCCCCTGCATCAATAATGAATAAAACATGTAGATTAGTGTGCTGTTTAAATTAAATGTAATACCTTTACCTGCTTCAGATTGTATTTCAAGAATAAGGTTATTGTTGTTGTCATTACCGGTTTTTATGCCAAAGGCAACAATGCCATTATCACCTAAAGGACGGTTTTTTGTTTCCTCTTCAACATAGGGTTTCTCAAAAGCACCTTCATTAAATAATTTGGTTGTTTCTTTTTTAGAACCCAGGGTTGTTGTGCCACCGCGTTTCTCGATCTCCTTATCAAGTATTTCTATAAGTAATTTGGTGAAACGCCGCGTTAGCCAGATCAGGTATTCATCATTATTTTCAGTCGAAGTTCTTAGTAAGATACGATCTTCCTTATTAGAATATTGAACATTGATTTGATGAAGTTTGTTCGTCATATAATTTGCTTAATCGTCCAGGGTAAAGGTAAGAACTTCATCACCGGTTTTGTATCCATAAAGTTTATTGCCGCCGGCAGCAACAGTAATATATTGCCTGCCATTGATACTATAACTAATCGGTGGCGCATTAACACCAAACTCAGACCGGTACTGCCAAAGTAATTTACCAGTACTTGCATCAAATGCATTAAAATTTCCGTTACCTTCTCCTGTGAAAACAATATTTCCTGCAGTTGCAAGCGTTCCACCAACCATAGGTTCATCCATCCTGTTTTGCCAGACTATATTACCGGATTTAACATCAATTGCTGTCAATGTTCCCCAATCCGGTTCATCAGTTTTTCTAAAAAATGTGTAGCTTTGCCAGGGTCTTCCGGGTTCAGGTGTAAGTTTTCGGGAGATAAATAACGATGGTTGGTATGTCCCTGCTATATAAACCGTCTTATTAACGGGGCTATAAGCTGCAGGTGACCAGGATGTTGCGCCAAGCGTTCCAGGAACAATACGTGTGCCATTTTCAGAAGGAAGCGCAAACAGGTTCTCCTGGGATATAAAAGGTTTTGATTTCCGGATTAGTGTCCCTGTTTCACGTTCATGGATAAAAAACCAGCCAAGTTTGCTCGCCTGGCCAATTGCCTTAATGGTTTTTCCTTTATCTTGATAGTCGAACAGGATAGGAGGACTGGCAACATCATAGCCCCAACGATCATGAGGTACTTGTTGATAATACCAACGCAGCTTCCCGGTCTTTAACTCTAATGCAACCAGACTAACGGTATACAGATTGTCTCCGGGGCGGGTTGAACCGTCCATTTGTGGTGAAGGGTTACCAGTACCGATAAAGATTAATCCTGATTCAGGATCTATTGTAGGATTAGTCCAGATAGATCCTCCGCCAAGTTTCCATGTGTCTGAATACTTAGCGAAGTCACGTTTTTCCTGTTCTATATCTCGATTAAGTTTAGGGCCGTAATCAAGTTGCTTAGTCCAGTTGCCTTCCCACCCTTTATCCGGAACACTGTACCAGCGCCAGACTTCATCACCGGTTTCGCTGTCGAATGCCATCATGAAGCCGCGCAGGCCATGTCCCCCACCGGAAAAACTTCCTACTGACAGTATGAGTTCACCATCTTTTTCCTGTTCTATATGCAAACCGTAACCTGCACCGGTAATCCCGATATAAACAAGGCCATCGTAAACCTGCGGTGCCAGGTTTGCACTATAACCTGTCTGGCCTGTTTGTACGGCACCTTCAAATTCCTTTATATCTATAATGGCATTTACAACTTCTGCATTTCCTGCAGAAGTATCAGTAATTGCCTTATCCCATAAGACATCACCATTATGTTCATTTAATGCAATCAGGCGTCCATCAATGGTGACAGTAAAAATTTTATTATCCGACATTGCCGGTCCCCGGTTAGCCGGACCACAACAAAAATTATTACTTTTAAGTTGATGTTGATAACGCCATTTTTCTTTACCGGTTTTTGCATCTAGTGCAATAACATCATTAAATGGTGTAGTAATATACATCACACCATCTTTAACTATTGGACTGGTTTGAAATGTACCCTTGATGCCAGTTGTATATTTCCAGGCCAGCTTTAATCGGGGAACATTAGTATGATTAATCTGTGAAAGTTCACTATAACGCTGATTATTATATTTATTTCCATATAATGGCCAGTCAACATCATTATTCGGTTTATCTGAACATGCAGGAAGTAAAAGTGTAATTAGTAAAAATATAAATATTAGGGGCGAGTTCATTAACAAATCCAGCACAACTGCGTTTTAATTTAATTGTATTAAAGCTTATTTCCAATGCAAAGTCGAAGCGTTGTATTTTTACCTGTCGGTGCGATGATAATTTCTATCATTGCCATACTCTATCCGGAAAGTTTATCAGCCTATGGTGGAGCAATTGTCCCTATGTTAGGTCTGGTCATGTTTTCAATGGGTATGACACTCAGGTCGGTCGATTTTAAACGCGTGTTTAAAGAACCAAAATTAATATGCATAGGCATTTTATTGCAATTTTTATTAATGCCCTTTATCGCATGGTTGTTATCGATAGTATTGAAATTACCTTTATTGATAGCAACAGGATTAATTCTAGTTGGATCTTGTCCCGGTGGAACAGCATCAAACGTAATTTGTTTCCTGGCCAGGGCAAATGTAGCCCTGTCGATCTCTCTTACGGCTATCTCAACCCTGCTGGCAGTAGTACTGACTCCGTTAATCACATATGTATATGTGGATCAAACTATTGATGTGCCAATTTTAAAAATGATCAGGAATCTGGTATTTATTATTATTTTACCGGTTTTATCCGGTATCCTGATCAATACGTACTTTCAACAACGTTTAAATTATATAAAATCGTATTTGCCAATGGTTTCAGTAATATCAATAATATTGATAATTGGCATTATCGTAGCCAGGAATCAGGCTCAGGTGATTGAATCCGGGTATTTAATATTTACTGCTATTGCTTTACATAATTTATTTGGATTAATTTCCGGGTATATTATTCCCAGGTTGATGCGTATAGATGAGAAAAATTGCAGGACAATAGCTATCGAAGTAGGGATGCAAAATTCGGGGCTTGCTGTTGTTTTGGCCAATCAATATTTTTCAGTGATTGCTGCTTTGCCAGGAGCATTGTTTAGTATTTGGCATAATATTACAGGGGCGGTTCTGGCAGTATTCTGGTCAAGAAAGAATGAAAAATAAATTAATTAATCCGATCCTGACGTTTAGTGTTATTTTTTTATTAACATCGTGTTCTAAAAATAATGAGACATATTTTCCATTAACTGAAGGTTATAAGTGGCGATATGATGTAACCCGGATCACACGGGATGGTTTGGAAAAACAGAAATATTTTTTTAATAATCTGGGTAAGAGTCAGTTAGACGATGAATCGGTATATATAAGGCAATCTATAGATGGTACAGCACTTTATTATTCTATTTCAGAAGAGGGGATTATTTATCTTGGAAATACAGATAACCAAGCTATCGGTCAAAAGTTTAAAGAAGATAGACAAATAGTTATTCATAACCCTGTTAGCGTCGATACCCAATGGCAACAATTTACAACAACCAGGTTATTAAAAAAGACCGGACCTCCACAAAAAACAGTACTCCGAATTATTGCTGAAGTACCCATGGAAGTTAAAATTGAGTCTATGGATGCTGAAGTTACTGTTCCGGCAGGCAACTTTAAACAATGTATGAAAATTTCAATGAATGGTTCAACCTTTAAGGATGCAGGTAACTATGTCGGCTTAACGCTCGTGAATGTTAAACAGACAAGTTGGTATGCAAAAGGGATAGGACTTGTGAAAATGGAAAGGTTGGAAACAACCCAGAGTGAAGCACTCGATAGAGGATCACTATTGGTTGAACTGGTTGAATTTGACAAAGGATAACTTTTTATAAAATTAGAGAGAATTTCTTACATCGATAATTCTTTGCTCAGTCACTATTATATCCAGTAAAACATCTGTTGTTTCGGTCGGTAATGTATCAACAATTTGTGCTTCAAACGCCAATCCAACTTTTGTTTTGATAACATGATGTTCAAACCAGCGATCATAATAGCCGCGACCGTAACCTAATCTCTCTCCGCTGCTTGTAAATCCAAGCCCCGGTGTGATGGCAATATCGATGGGGTTCGTTGCCACTTGATCGGATTTTGGTGTGGGAATCCCCAGGTTATCAGGTTCAAGTTCAGTTTGATCGTTGATTGGCACGGCAATCATTTTCGTGGGACTGATTATTTTGGGCACGGCCAGATAGATACCACGTCCCAGTATTTCATCGAGTAGATGCCGTGTCTCTACTTCAGCTTGGTATGAGACATAACAAAAGGCTGATTGGGCATTATTAAAGTCATTAATATTGTGGAGATTTTTAATAATCTGTTTGTTCATTGCAGCACGTCGAGTTTCGGGAATTGCAGAACGGCGCTTTTTTAATTCTGTTCTTAGTGTTTTCTTTTCTTCAGGTAAATTCATTAATTTAATTAATTATTTATATTTATCAATTACTTATAAACTTATTATAAAGTTATTTAAGATTATAAAATATCCGGAATTTATAAATTTTTAACTGGTAATTCGAGCTTCTCTAAATATGCCGCATTACTTTCTTTTTCCGGCTATTTCCGTACAATAGCGCCTTTTTTCGGGCAGGCGAGATGCCCTGACCGTGGTAATTCAGTATATATAGAGGTCATCGGACTGATGGTAACAATTAGATTATCTAGAACGGGTGCAAAAAAGAAACCTTTTTATCACATTGTTGTAACGGATAGTCGTAAAAAGCGTGATGGTCGATCGCTTGAACGGCTTGGTTTTTTTAACCCGCTTGCAAAAGGTCAGGAGGTTCCATTGAAGATAGATATGGAACGTGTGGCATACTGGGTATCACAAGGTGCCCAAACATCTGACCGTGTTGCAAAAATACTTAAAGATAACGCGGTCGCTACAGCATAAAGACAAGTTTTTACTTTTACGTCCAGACTTTTAAAAGGTATGTAACTTGCCTGATACAAAAAGTTAATGCGGGATAACGAACACCCTATAGTTGTAGGTCGAATTAATGGTATATATGGTGTTCGTGGCTGGGTAAAAGTTATGTCATATACTCGACCTAAAGAAAATATATTGTCATATTCCCCCTGTCTGGTTTACCTGAACGGTGCATGGCAGGAATTAAATATTGAAGAGTCTCAGCAAAGAGGCGAACGTATGTTGGTGAAGTTTTCCGGCATAGACAGTCCGGAACAGGCGAGAGATTACCTGCATAGTGATTTGGCGGTCGTACGTGCGCAATTGCCGCCACTAGAGAATGACAAGTACTATTGGTTTGATTTAATCGGCCTCGAAATCATCAATCAGGATGGTTTATCGCTGGGCTGGATTAAAGAAATTGTAGAAACCGGTGCGAATGATGTGCTGGTTATTGAAGGGAAAGGCAAGACCAGAATACTTATCCCTTTGATTATGGATATATATGTTAAACAGGTTGATTTAAGCGCCAATACGATGCGAGTCGATTGGCAATTGGAAGACGATGTATCAACTTGATGTCATTACGCTGTTTCCGGAGATGTTTTCCGCTGTATTTCGGTATGGGGTTATTGGACGGGCCCTGGAAGAACAGTTAATTGGATTCAGAAGCTGGAATCCACGTGATTTTAGTAAGGATAAACATCGTACAGTAGATGACAGACCCTATGGTGGTGGTCCCGGTATGGTGATGATGTATGAGCCTGTGGCTGCAGCAATTGAAGAAGCCAAAATGGTTCAGCCTGATGCAAAGGTTATTTATCTCTCGCCGCAGGGAAGACGCCTGGACCAGGAAGGTATTCATGAGTTATCCGGAAGAAAAGGGATGATTCTGGTGGCGGGTCGATATGAAGGTATTGATCAGCGATTGATAGAGACAGAAATTGATGAGGAATGGTCGATTGGCGATTATGTCCTTAGCGGTGGGGAAATTGCCGCAATGGTACTAATTGATAGTGTTTGTCGGACATTGCCAGGTGTTTTAGGGCACTCAGAGTCAGCCATGGAAGATTCATTTGTTGACGGATTACTCGACTATCCGCATTATACGCGCCCTGAATTGGTAAATAAGCTTGCTGTCCCGGATGTATTGCTGAGTGGCGACCATGAACAGATAAGGCGTTGGCGCTTGAAGCAAGCGTTACTAAAGACCTGGCGTGTACGGCCGGATTTGATTGAAACAATCGAACTTGATGAAGAGCAAGGAAAATTGCTGCAAGAGGTTATTAAAGAATCCGGGCAATCCTGATGTTAGAAACATAATATATGTATAGGTGAATTGGAGTATGACGATGGCAAATATAATTGAACAACTTGAAGCCGAACAAATGACGCGCAAAGTCCCGGAATTTGGTCCTGGAGATACAGTTGTTGTGCAGGTTAAAGTTAAGGAAGGTCAACGCGAACGGTTACAGGCCTTTGAAGGCATTGTCATCGCTGTTAAAAACCGTGGCCTAAACTCCTCATTTACTGTTCGAAAAATTTCTTATGGTGAAGGTGTAGAACGTGTATTCCAGACCTACAGTCCGAGCATTGCTGAAATACAAGTTAAACGTCGTGGCGATGTACGTCGGGCAAAACTATATTACATGCGGGATCGTCGTGGTAAGGCTGCACGAATAAAAGAAAAAATTAAGTCATCATCATAATCATACAGGGCTGGTCGACTAGTCAGCCCGCTAATTGTAAAATCAGATTCATACAAGTGTTATTACTTGCCTATGAATCAATCTTCAGAAAACCCGCCAGTATTATCCAGCTTATCCAGACAAATTATAGATTCGTTCCTGGATGCTTTATGGATGGAACGCGGTCTTAGCGATAACACCTTATCGGCTTATCGTAGTGATTTGATTAATTTTGCATTATGGCTGCAACAACAAAACATCAAATTATTAGAATCAAAATCAAATGATGTTATGTCTTATCTTGCAGAATCCGGACAACATTCTGTAAGAACAACAGCAAGAAGACTGTCAAGTTTACGCCGTCTATTTGAATATCTGTTAAGAGAAGATCAAATCAAACAAAATCCTGTAGGTCGTATTGATGCCCCACGCTTGGGACGCTCGTTACCAACATCATTGACAGAATCAGAAGTCGAGGCATTACTTGATTCGCCTGATACAGATCAATCTCTCGGAATGAGAGATAAAACCATGTTGGAATTATTGTATGCGACCGGTCTGCGAGTGTCTGAATTGGTTGGTCTGACGGTGCAACAAGTTAATCTGCGGCAAGGCGTTGTTCGAGTGACTGGTAAGGGCAATAAAGAGAGGCTCGTACCCATGGGCGATGAGGCAAATCGCTGCTTGAGTGAATATCTCAAATCTGCAAGAGCAGAAATATTAAATAATAAAGTGTCTGACGCGTTGTTTCCCAGCAAGCGCGGAAAGGCAATGACCAGGCAAACATTCTGGCACATGATTAAACGGTATGCGGTTCTCGCCGGGATAAAAAAAACATTATCGCCACATGTGCTTCGGCATGCTTTTGCTACTCATCTTATCAACCATGGAGCGGATCTCAGAGTGGTGCAAATGTTACTAGGACATAGTGATATATCGACAACACAAATCTATACGCACGTTGCAAGGGAACGATTAAAAAAATTGCATGCGGAACATCATCCAAGAGGATAATAGTTATTTAAATTTGTTGGTGGGGTAAGACGGAATAAACCTCTTCGAGCGTGGTTAGCCCGTCAGCAATTTTTTGAGCGCCGCTGATTTTTAATGGACGCATTCCACTATTAATAGCAACTTCACGCAAACTGTTAAGGTTTGTGTTAATAGTTACATTATTTCGTATATCTGTGTTCATTTTCAAAATTTCATAGATACCGGTTCTACCCATATATCCTGTATGTCGGCACTCGTCACAACCAACGGGGTTATAAATTTTTGCCGGCATCTTAAGCTTATTTGGTTTGGAAAATTCCTGCCATGCCTGCTTGTTTGTGGACTCAGCCTGTTTGCAATGAACACACAATGTTCTCAATAAACGTTGTGCAATGACGCCCTGCATTGTTGCATTAAGCAGAAATGGTTGAGTGCCTATATCGATTAACCGCGTTATTGCAGAAGGTGCATCATTGGTATGCAAACTGGATAGCACAAGATGACCGGTTAACGCTGCCTGTATTGCGATGTCGGCGGTTTCCGGATCACGAATCTCACCAACCATAATGATATCCGGATCTTGTCTGAGCAGGGTCCTGACCCCGCTTGCAAAATCAACACCGATAGATTGTTGTACCTGCATTTGATTAAATTGTGGTTCGACCATTTCTATAGGGTCTTCAATGGTACATATATTAATTTCCGGTTTGGCAATTTGATTAAGTGTTGAATAAAGAGTCGTTGTTTTCCCTGAGCCTGTTGGGCCAGTTATTAATATGATTCCATGAGGATTATCCAGCATTTCATCCAGTTGCTTCTGATCATGTCGGGTAAAACCAAGCTCTTTAAAAGTTTTGACCAACATTTCCGGATCAAAAATTCTTATCACCAGCTTCTCGCCGAATGTGGTAGGCATAGTGGAAAGCCGCATTTCAACTTCTTTACCAGCGGGGGTGATGGTTTTAACACGACCATCCTGAGGGCGACGTCTGTCAGTAACATCCATTCGACCGAGCGATTTTAGCCGACTGGTAATTGCCCCCATAAGAACAACAGGAAGTTCGTGTACTGTATGTAAAACACTATCTATTCTAAAACGGATTCGTCCTTTTTCACGCCGTGGTTCCAGATGTATATCACTTGCACGTTGTTCAAAGGCAAACTGTAATAACCAGTCTACAATACTGACAATATGTTGATCGTTTGCATCAGGTTCGCCAGTTTTACCAACCTTTACCAGTTGTTCGAAATTTTGTATTAGAGCAATTGGCTCGTCTTTCTTTGTTCCTACTGCACCTACAATGGATTTACTGACGCCATAAAATTCAATTAAATAACGTTCCAAATCCCTTGGGTTAATAATAACGCGCTTAATTTTCAGTTTTGCAATTCGGGATAATTCATTTTCCCAGGCAGAGATAAATGGTTCGCAGGTTGCAATGGTTAATTCTGTTTCATTAACTTCGACAGGTAATATTTTTAATTTTGAGGCATAAGCCTGGGATACTACAGACGTAATTTTTTGTACATCAATCTTTAATGGATCAATTCTTAGATAGGGGTGATTAACTTTTTCAGCCAACCATTTCGTGAGTGTTTCAAGTGTTAACGGATAGCCGGGTTTTGTAGTGGATTGCCAGCCTTGTTCGGCGATTGTAATTAATGGGTGCACTTGAATTTTATTGTTATCAGCAGTTATGTTTGTTAATTGAACACGTTGTTGCTGTTTAATCAAACTGTCCTTTTCAAGCTGATCCAGGATATAATCAAGATCAAGTTTATTTTCAGATAATTGATTTTTTGCAGTGTTATTCATACAAGCCCATTCTATTTAAAATCCGGTTTTGACTCTATCGTATACTAAAAATCTACCGTCAGGCATTTCTGTATTCAGAGTATGTATTTGGGAACGGATAGCCAGTATACTGGTCTGATATTATTATAACCACGCCAATTTCAAGATTAATAAAATTTGGAGCCATTAATGAAGTTTTTTAGTGCAGTATTCATATTAAGCCTTGTTTTTTCTACAGCTGTAATTGCTGATAAATCACTGGAAGAGGAAATGAATAATGCTTTATTAAAGATGTTACCGGATGTACAAATTAATGGTATCTCCGAAACGCCTATTGACGGTTTATATCAGGTAATAATTGGTCCGGATGTAATCTATATGAGCCGGGATGGAAAGTATGTGATTAAGGGGGACCTGCTGGACATTGATGCTCGTCGAAACATGACAGAAGACGTTCGTTCAAATGCCAGGGCAGAATTAATCAGTAAAATACCTGAAAAAGAATATATAGAATTTGCTCCAGACAAGGTTACTGATACTATCTACGTTTTTACAGATGTTGATTGTGGTTACTGTCGAAAATTACATCAGGATGTTCCTGAATTAAATGCAAGAGGTATTGGTGTCCGGTATCTCGCTTATCCTCGTGCCGGCGTTGATTCAATGACGGGCCGCGAAATGAGCAGCGTTTGGTGTGCAGCAGATCGACAAGAGGCATTAACTGCATCCAAGAATCGCGAACCGATAGAACAAAAAACATGCAATGATCCAGTTGCAAAACAATACGAATTAGGTAAACAGTTAGGTGTACGTGGTACACCTGCTATTTTTCTGGGGAATGGAAGAACATTACCAGGATATATGCCACCAAACGAAATTGTGCAACAACTCAGACGTTAATATTTTTATCATTCTTCACTGTTAATACCAAAACCTTTCAAGGAGTGAATGATTGCTGTTGTTAATTTCTCGTCTTTTTCAATATTGGTAACTTTTACAGGTAGAAAATCCAGGTTATAGGCACACCATAAAAAAGTTTGTTGTTTACTATTGGGTTTATAGCGTGCGAGTTTCATTGTTTTAAATTCTCCAAGTGGAGTATTTAACAGTTCATCACTAAGATGTTCAAATTGGTATTGTTTTATTTTTCCACCGTCTGCAATAGTATAACTTTCTGGTACCTTGCCGGATTTTAAATCAGACATTATTGTTAACTGGTAAAGTAATTTATCCAGGATGCCGGGCTGAGTCTGCATATACCAGGTTGAATCATTGACGCGATTAATAATCTGTTTCTTTTCCCAGTTAAAACTGATCTCGACATCTCTATTCCTTTTGCCTTTTGTATGTTGATAGGTGTAGTACAATGGTTTGAAGGTCGAATCATCCAGATTCCAGGTGCTTGATTCAACAATGTGAATTTTTTTCAATAAAGCGATTAATCCTGTCGTTTTACTCTCGGATCGAAAATTGTAGGTTCCATCGTCCTGTTTTAAAAAACGTCTTTCCATTAAGCCAACCTTGGCACCATCCCTATATAAGGTGTAATCCACCTCAAAAAAGTCAGGTACGGTGTCCAGCGCCAGGCAAATATTCAGGTTTCCCAGCAGGTAAAGTAAAAATAGATACTTTTTAACCAACATATTGAATACTATGACAATTATCGTGTGTTAAAATTCGTTGAATTGACCCGGAAAATGAGCCAGATAACGTAATGCAGGAAATTGTTTTTAAACCTCTTGAAAATGCCAGTATTTTGATAGTGGGCGATATTATACTTGATCAATATATCTATGGTGAAACCAATCGTATCTCCCCTGAGGCACCGGTACCGGTTGTACGCGTCAAGGAAATGGAAGAAAGACCGGGTGGAGCTGCGAATGTTGCGGTTAATGTCTCATCTCTGGGTGTCAAGGTTAGACTTCTAGGGGTGACAGGAAATGATGACGCATCAGAACGATTGGAGAAAATACTTAAAGATAGAGATGTAGAGTGTCATTTTATTCGTCAGGATGGTTTTCCAACAATAACAAAAAGACGTGTCCTGAGTCAGCACCAACAATTGATTCGTCTGGATTATGAAAACGAAATATTGGCTGCAAAAGTAGATAACTTAATCGAGTCATATTCTGGTTTAATCGATTCAATTAGTATTATTATTTTGTCGGATTATGCAAAAGGGAGTCTTGTTCAGGTTCAGGAGCTCATTAAAATTGCCAGGGATAAATCTATACCGGTACTGGTCGATCCCAAGTCAAAAGATTTTAGTTGTTATAAACATGCCACTATTCTTACCCCAAATCAAAAAGAACTGGAGATGGTTGTTGGTGATTGTAGTACAACAGAATTATTAATAGAAAAAGGCATGTCGCTCTGTAGATCTTTACAATTTGAATCCTTGTTAGTAACACGTGGTGAAGATGGAATGATCTTATTGCGTCATGATCAAACTCCTTTACATTTACATGCTGAAACGCAGGAAGTTTATGATGTGACAGGTGCTGGTGATACGGTTATTGCTGTTTTAGCAACAGCAATCGCATGTGGTTATAAAATTGAACAAGCAACTGCATTGGCAAATACCGCAGCAGGTATTGTGGTCGGAAAATTAGGTGCCGCAAATGTTTCAGTGAATGAACTTAATAACAAGGTCAATAATAAATCCGGGGTATCGGGAATTGTAGATGAAAGTTCAATCATGGAAGTAATAAATCAAGCAAGACAAAATAAAGGAAAAATTATTATGACAAATGGCTGTTTTGATATTTTACATGCAGGACATATCAGTTATTTGTCAAAAGCCCGGGAATTAGGTGACGTATTAGTTGTAGCAGTAAATGATGATGCATCGGTAAATCGATTAAAAGGCGGATCTCGACCAATAAATGAATTACAAAACAGGATGACTGTATTAAATGCACTTTCGTGTGTGGATTTAGTCATTCCGTTTAGTGAGGATACGCCGGAAAAACTGGTTTCACTTATACAACCTGACGTATTGGTAAAAGGAGGTGATTATGAGGAGAATCAGATTGCCGGTGCATCTCAAGTGAAAAATGCAGGTGGTAAAGTGGTTGTTTTACCGTATGAAGAAGGGCATTCAACGTCATCAATTCTGGAAAAAATTAAAGATTAGCACAGGTATTTATACATATGATTGTCGTAACGGGTGGAGCAGGTTTTATAGGCAGCCATCTTGTGACCGGACTAAATAAGCTCGGTAAACAGGATATTTTAGTTGTTGATAATCTTGCTGATGGTAAAAAATTTTCGAACCTCTCTATTAACACTATTGCAGATTATATTGATAAGACTGATTTTAGGCAGCTAATACAAAATCGAAATGAATTATGTGACAAGATTGAACTAATTTTCCATCAAGGAGCATGTACCACTACTACTGAGTGGGATGGAAAATATATGATGGATAATAACTATACCTACTCAAAAGAGTTACTACATTTTTCAATAGAAAGATCAATACCATTTATTTATGCATCCAGCGCTGCTGTATATGGCACTAATTCAATATTTGTTGAGGGGCCTGAAAATGAGTCTCCAGTAAATGTTTACGGATACTCGAAATTATTGTTTGATAATTATTACAGATCAATAAAATCAAAAGTTAAATCACAAGTTGTAGGTTTACGTTATTTCAATGTTTATGGGCCCAGGGAAGTACATAAAAACAATATGGCAAGCGTTGCATTTCATTTTAATAACCAGGTTAAAGATACTGGCATACTAAAACTATTTGAAGGGAGTCATGGATATACCGATGGAGAACAAAAAAGAGATTTTATTTTTATTGACGATGTTATTAATGTGAATATGTGGATGATGGATAATCCGGATGTTTCCGGAATTTATAACACAGGCACAGGCAAGGCGAATAGCTTTAATGATATCGCGAATGCTGTCATAGATTGGCATGGTAAAGGAGAAATAAAATACATTCCTTTTCCGGATAATTTAAAAGACAGTTACCAGAGTTTTACTGAGGCTGATATTACTAAATTACGTTCTGCTGGTTATGACAAAAAGTTCACTTCAATTAAAAAGGGTGTTCATGCTTATATGGAAGCGCTTAATTCTGAATAAATACATATAAGAATAAAGTATCTAGACAATTGCAATTTTTATACACCTTAGTTATTTATCTTTTATTGCCCTTTGTATTATTAAGGCTTCTTTATCTTGGTATCAATAATCCAGGTTATAGGTCCAGGTGGCAAGAAAGGTTTGGTTTTGTTGATTCAATAAAATTTAATAAACCGATTATTTGGATACATGCTGTTTCCGTTGGTGAAGTAAATGCTGCCAGGCCGATCATTGGTCATCTTCTGGAGAGTTATCCGCAATATCAATTACTCGTTACAACGGTAACCCCAACAGGTGCAGCAACTGTAAAACAGCATTTTAATAATGACGTGATTCATTATTATTTCCCTTATGACCTTCCAGTGTCTGTCAAACGTTTCATAAAAGCCATTAAACCTTCATTGTTTATAACGATGGAAACCGAGATTTGGCCTAATTTATTTTGCCAGCTCCATCGTTCAAATATACCTGTCCTGATTATCAATGCCAGGCTTAGCGAAAAATCTGTCAACGGTTATCGATTAATTTCAGGATTAACAAAACGGACTCTGTCTTTTGTTAGTGATATTGCTGTTCAGACCAAACGGGATCAGGAACGATTCATTTTATTAGGTATGTCGAATGAAAAAGTTACAGTAACCGGTAATCTAAAATTTGATATCACTGTGCCTGTTAGTATCAATGAGCAAGCGGAATCTCTAAAACGATATTTTTCAGTAAATCGACCAATTTGGATCGCTGCCAGTACTCATGAAGGTGAAGAAGAGATCGTTTTAAAAGCTCATAAGGCTATTGAACAGAAACACAACAGTGCGATACTGATTATTGCACCCAGACATCCTGAGCGTACCCATCAAGTTGTTTCTCTCTGTAATAGTCATGGATTTAAAGTGGTTAAGCGTACTGATCAAATACCGTTCGCTGGAGATTGTCAGGTTTATATACTGGATACCTTGGGTGAACTTCAATTACACTATGCTGCCTCGCAGCTAGCTTTTGTCGGTGGAAGTCTGGTTAATACGGGTGGCCAGAATATGATGGAACCGGCAAGTTTGGGTATACCGGTTATTTGTGGACCATCGACCTATAATTTCGTGGAAATTACTGATTTATTAAAAAAGCGGGATGCATTGATAACTGTTTCGAATCACGATGATTTGGCCAGTCAAGTGTGTAAGCTGTTTGAAGATGCTAACGTTCGACACACATTGGGTGAAAAAGCGCGTGATGTCATTGAATCGAATAGAGGAAACGTTGCGAGATTGTTGCAAATCGTCGAACCATATTTGTCTCAATGAAAACTTAATTAGTCTAAGTGATGCAACTAATTAGCGGATTTTACTATCTAAGCAATAGAATTTAGGTTATATAGATTTTAATAATTTGAGGACTTTAGGAGATAAACAATGAAAAATATTTTATTAGTATTTCTAGTATCTATTTTAGGTACTGTTACGGTTCAGGCCAATGAGTATCCGACTGAGACTACGGTTCGTTATATGCTGAACTGTATGGCTGATTTAGGTGGTCAAAATGACCAAAATCTTTATACCTGTGCCTGCCGTTATGATGGAATTCGTGAAGCTATGACATACAGTGATTATGAAGAAGGAATTACCTACGAGAGAAATAAACCTATGCCGGGCAAGAAGGGTGCCTTCTTCAGGGATAATCAGCGTGGTGAAGGATTTTACGAAGTACTTTTGAAAGTCAGGGAAGAAGCGAATAAAGGTTGTATCGTTGTAAAACATGTACAACGGCCACCAATTAGCGAAGAATAATTACAAAAAACCCATGGTGGGGTATCTCTCCCCACTTCGGATTATTAGCTTTTTAGAGTCACCTGATGCGTTGAACTAAACGCATTCTTCTTGGTGTCGGTGCCTTTGACGGTCATCACGCCTTCCTCCTCCGGTACAAAGAAAAACCGTAACGCCGGGTCCATACTGATGGAAAACGTCAACACCGCCTTCACAATCGGCTTGTCATTGTAGCTCACCTCAAACGTGTCCATGAAAAACGCCGGCGGGATCACATGCGAGCCAATCCGCAACGGGGCCATGCCGGTGATGTTCGGGTGGCGGACCATCACCTGCATCAGGTTCGGTTCTCCCAGTTTCAGGTCACCGACGACCTTCATTTTCATCTTGCCCAACAGCCGTTTCGAGTCCTCCATACTGGCCGGCGGGGGGGCCGAACATGCGCCCTTGGCGCGCACGAAGCTCTTGGTCATGTACAACTCCCCGGTGTTCAATTCGGCCACGGCCCGGACATAACTGAAGGTATCGACCCGGATACGCATGGCCAGGTCGGCCTTGCCACTGTGCGGGGTGAAGTCAAACTGGCCGACCAGCGGCAGCGGGTTTTTATCGACAAAGATGGTCATGCGCTTGATATAGCGGTCGGCGGTCTGTGGCATCTTGGTGTGGATGGAGATCGGCACGACGGTGGCATCTTCGGCGGTATAGGGAGCCTTGAGCTCGAACAGGTCCTGGGCGGCACCCTCAATAATCTCCCGGTCCTGGAAGTTCTGCGTGCGGAGGTTCTCTTCCCAGGCCTTATCCGAGAGTTTTTGCCGGTAGTCGGCCGGGGCGACACCGGCGTAGACAGTCAAAAATACGAATGATGTTGAAATTACGAGACATGTTTTGAACAAATACATAAAAAATTTCATATTCTATAACTCCGCTGACATCTTGTAGATATATTGAAGTACCATGATGACATTATATAAAATTATTATAGCTCTTTAAAAATAAGACCATAAATGTATTCTTTAGTTTATTTTTTACGTTATTCACAGAATAAATGTGTGAATAAAAGGTGTTTGTTGCAACGCAATAATTAGGCGTTTAACAGACTGTATATTTGTTGTCTAGATATATGTTTTTTAATAGTAAAAATGTCTTGCGCACCTAGGGAAAATTTCCTAAACTCTGTTTCAGATTAGAATTCTGATTAAAAAGCGAGTGGTTTAAATCAATTTGTCAGTGAAGGTTCTTTAAAGTTTGATTTTAGCCATTCATTTTTAAACCATACATTTCAAGCATAATAGAATTCTAATTACTATTTAAGAATAAAACACACTATACAGTGTAAAAAAGGGTTTTAACTGTATAACAATCGTAGGTATTGGTAACAGGACTTAAAACAAAACATGCTTCCGTGTACATTGTTGCTCTTTAATCATATAAAAATGGTTATCAATAAACTAACCAATTCTTTTCTGTTTCAATATCATTCTCTGCATGCAAAAAGTTATTACTTGTTTGCATATAACAATTTTAAAACTCTATAGCGCTTTATGATCTCGAGGTGCTATATAGTTATCTGTGACTTAACGAGATCAAACACATGATCAACTAATATAGAGGAGGAGGTCATGAGTAAACTATCAATAAAGAAATGGCTCGTTGCTATACTAGCATTAGGATTAGCGGCTCCAGTTATGGCGAACGATGAAGTTCGTAAACTGATCGATAATCCTAATTATTGGGCCTTCCCTGGTGGTGACTACAATAACTGGCGTTATACCGAGTTGAATCAAATCAACACGAAAAATGTTAGCAAACTGGTTACTGCCTGGACATTTTCAACCGGCCGTCTGCAAGGTCATGAAGGTGGACCTTTGGTTTTACCACCAAGTGCTACAGGTTTAAAAACTGATCACTTGTACATCCACTCTTCATTCCCGAATGACGTTTTCGCTATCGACTTGGATACGCTTAATATCACCTGGTATTACGAGCCACAACAAGACGAAGCAGAAACCGTTCCTGTAATGTGCTGCGATATTGTAAACCGTGGCTTGGGTTACAGCATGGGTCAAATCTATCTACAACAAGCTGACACCACATTGGTTGCTTTAACAGCTGATAAAGGTAAAGTAGTTTGGAGTGTAAAAAATGGTAGCGAGATTACTAACGATCTCAATTCCAAACCAGGACGCGGAGTTGGTCCAGCAAGTGGTATGACCAACACTAACGCGCCACATCCAATTAAAGACAAAATCTTTACCGGTTGTTCTGGTGCTGAGTTTGGTGTTCGTTGCTGGATCGCTGCATACAACGCTAAAGACGGTTCTTTGGCCTGGCGTGCATTCAGCATGGGTCCTGATGAAGACATTCTTTTTGATAAGAACACAACTTCATTAGGTAAGAAAGTTGGTAAAGACTCATCACTGAAGACTTGGTGTTCTAACGCTGACTGGAAAGCACCTTCTCGTGGTCCAAACAAATGTAAAGGTTTGAGCGATCAGTGGAAAACGGGTGGTGGTTCAGTCTGGGGTTGGTGGCCTGCTGACTTCGACGAAAATCTTGTCTACTACGGCAACGGTAACCCATCTACCTGGAACCCAGTCGTACGTCCTGGCGATAACAAATGGTCTATGACCATCTTTGCCCGTGACATCGATACCGGTATCGCTCGTTGGGCCTATCAGATGACCCCACATGATGAGTGGGACTACGACGGTGTTAACGAAATGATCCTGGCTGACTTCAAAGTCAAGGGTAAGATGACCCCGGCCCTGGTTCACTTCGATCGTAATGGTTTCGCCTACACGATGAACCGTAAAACCGGTGCATTACTTGTTGCTGAAAAGTATGACCCGGCTGTTAACTGGGCGACCCACGTTGACATGAAGACGGGTTATCCTCAAACGCTTGACCAGTTTTCAACCCACCACAACGGTGAAGACGTCGTTTCCAAGGACATCTGTCCTGCAGCACTTGGTACCAAGGATCAGCAGCCTGCTGCTTATTCTCCACGTACCAATCTGTTCTACGTCCCAACCAACCACGTTTGTATGACCTACGAACCAGTAAGTTATGCAGCTGGTGGTAACCAATACACGGCTGGTCAAGCCTACGTTAACGCTAACCTGACCATGTATCCTGCTGGCGCGGTTTGCCCGGATTGTCCTAACAACAATGCTGCTAAGGACAACATGGGTAACATGATCGCTTGGGACGCTGATAAAGGTAAGATCGTTTGGTCTATTCCTGAACAGTGGTCAGTCTGGTCAGGTGTTCTAGCTACTGCTGGTGATGTTGTCTTCTATGGCACATTGGATGCGTATGCTAAAGTGGTTGATGCGAAGTCTGGTAAGCTGCTTTGGAAGTTCAAGGCACCTTCAGGCATCATCGGCAACTTCAACAGCTGGGCGCACAAAGGTAAGCAATACGTTGGTATCCTTTCAGGTATCGGTGGATGGGCTGGCGCTGTTGTCGCTATCCCGGGCTTAGCGGCTGCTCCAGACGAAGCGGCTCTGGGTGCGGTTGGTGGTTATCGTGCACTGTTAAATTCTGCGCGTAACGCTGGTATCTTATTGGTATTCAGCCTGCCATAAGCCCATACCTTATAGGCAATAACAGACGTAAGTTTGTTAATAATCCCCGACACTTGTGTCGGGGATTTTTTTATGAATAAGACGAGCTATGTTTTTACCATTCGAGGAAAAGTTCCATTAAATTAATGGTTATAATCAAGAACTTGAACTGAAATCACATGTCAATTTTGATAAAGGTTCAGGATATTAAAGAGAATAATTTTAGGATTTTTTGTAAATTGATTTGACATTGAAAGCAAAGACACATTTAATCTCGCCTTTTTTGATTTTAAGAGAAAAGCTAAAAATATATATAAGTACTAAATTGGAGATGACTATCATGATGACAAGAAAATTAGTGGCAATAATGGTTGCAGCTCTTGCATTTGTTTTGCCAAATCTTGCCAGTGCAGCTGAACATACCGTTAACGCAGAAGCACGTGTATTTAAGCCTGCAATTATCTATATCCAACCGGGTGATACCGTTAATTTTACCAATATGACCTCTCATAATGCAGTCAGCTACCTGACACCTGAAGGCGGTACTGAATTCGGTACTCGAGGACAGTTTCCTGGTGGTAGCTTTAACGTAAAACCTGATAAACCAGGCATCTGGGGCTATGTATGTGAACCTCACATTGGCTTTGGCATGGTCGGTGTTATCGTTGTCGGTGATATTTCTGAAGAGGACAAAGCGGCTGCCAAGAAAAAGGCGATGGAAACCCTTGAAGGTCCATTCAAGCGTGTCATTGGTAAAGTAAACAAGATTAAGCCTACCAAATAATAACCTAGTTGAGGAACAGCCCGCTCCAGTAGCGGGCTATAAAATCTTATGAAAAAAATACTTCTCTTTTTATGTCTGATTTCAACTGCACAGTTCGGCTTGGCTGAAGATTTACCTGATAAGGAAAACCTCAAGGTCTGTGCTGATCCTTACATGTTGCCTTTTTCCAATCAAAAGGGCGAAGGCTATGAAAACAAGATTGCGGAGTTATTTGCAAAAAAATTAGGCCTTGGACTCAAATACGAATTTTTCCCTCAACGCATGGGTTTCATCAGAAACACCCTAAAGGCAGAATCAGAAGATCGGCCTGGTTTTAAATGTGATCTTGTGATGAGTGTCCCTACTAATTTCGAACTTGCTGCTACAACTGATCCCTATTTCACATCTACATATGTATTAGTTTATGCAAAAGGGAGAAAACTTGATTCAATTACCGATCCCTCTATGCTATCAGCGTTTGTCAATGAACAAGGTAATAAAGTACGGTTTGGTCTGACAGATCGCGGACCTGCACAGCTTTGGGTAGCCAGGAATAGTCTTCTTGGTAGTATTGCACCATACCAGGCACAACCTGGTGATCCTAAATCAAATCCTGGATTAAAAATGCTCGAAGATATCGTTTCAGACAAGATTGATGCTGCAATTATCTGGGGCCCGATGGCAGGTTATCATGCAAAAAAATATAAGGATCAGTCTGAACTGGTCCTGTTGCCTCTGATAGACAATCCTGAAATACCGGAGATGCGTTTTAACTACAGCTTTTCCATGGCTGTACGCTATGGAGAAAAAGCCTGGAAGGAAAAAATCAACAAGCTAATCAAGGATAATCAGTCGGAAATTGAACAGATACTAAATGATTATGGTGTGCCATTGATTAAATAGATTAAGAGTTATTCTAATGAGAAAAATAAATTACATTTTTATACCAATTTTGATCTCTTTTACTTTGAGTATTGCTCAAGCTGAAGAAAATAATAAGAACGCCATACAAGCTAAATCTATGAAGGGTGGTGGTACACCACTTACTGAGGAAGAACTGGATGCAAGTTTAGGTCGCTATGGGGAAGCCGAAGAAATACCAGAAGGCTTTCAGTTCAATAACGCTGAAATGAAGCTTTGGTTAACTGATCATTTAGGAAATATTGAAAAGCCATTAAGTCTATATTATGAATTTGTTAAGAGTGGCAGTTTGGAAGAAAACTTCATCGATTCTATTTATCTAAAAGTTGTTGAATTAAATGAAGATGGTACTAAAAATACCCTTTTAGATTTTTTTACTGGGGACAGAAAACAATTAATTACTGGTAATCAAGTAACGAACATTACAGGTAACCCGATAATCGGTATCTATATGCAAGGCGATGTTTATGAAATGATGAGGTTAACGGATGGACACTGGCGTCATTTTCAGAAATCAATCAAGGTATCTCTTAGAAAAGATGCAGTAGTTGAATCAACCACAATAGAGTTTAATGGTAAGCAATACCCAGCTGAAAAGATTTATTTTTCTCCTTATTTAAAAGATCCACATCGACGAGATTTCGAAAAGTATGCTGATAAGTATTATGAATTTACTTTTTCTGATGAAATCCCCGGAACACTTTATCAGATCAAAACAGTCATTCCTGATAATAGTAAGGAACAGGCTGAACCACTTATCGAAGAAGTTTTAACATTAATAAATGTGAAAGCCAACGAATCTTGATTTTTATTTAAGCTACATTTCTACTAATTTGATCATTTGCACGCGTTCCTTTCTTTAAATTAACGGCACAGAACTTGAATTCCGGTATCTTACCGTGAGGATCTAATTCCTCATTGGTGATCAGGTTGGCGGCAGCTTCACTAAATGTAAATGGCATCATGACGACACCTTCCAGCATGTGTTCATCAGCACGGGTTGTAGCCGCAATTCTACCCCGGCGGGATTCCACAACTAATATATCACCGGTTTTAAGACTAAATTTCTCCAGGTCTTTTGGGTTAATCATGATACAAGGTCCAGGTTCAATAGCATCCAGCACACGAGAATGACGCGTCATGGTACCTGTATGCCAATGTTCGAGTTGGCGACCGGTTACAAATATATAAGGAAATTTACTATCGGGTAGTTCTGCCGCTTCAATATAATCGGCTGGTACAAAACGACCTCTGCCATCCTCAGTTGGGAAAATACCGTCTTTAAAAATAATAGGTTCCCCAGGATCACCTTCGTCTCTAAGTGGATAAGTTAATGAATCTTCTTGATCAAGACGCTCCCAGGTAATACCTGCCATACTCGGAACGGCTTTACGGATTTCTTCAAAAATTTCTTCTGGTCCCTGGTAATTCCAGTCAAGACCAATTCGATTCGCAATTTCCTGAATAATCCAGAGGTCTTGTTTTGCTTCTCCAGGTGGATCGATTGCCTGACGTCCGATTTGCACCCGGCGATCAGTGTTAGTAAATGTTCCTGTTTTTTCAGCAAAAGCAGATGCCGGTAATATCACGTCAGCATAGCTACACGTCTCTGTAAAGAAGATGTCTTGTACGACGCAATGTTCTAATCTGGATAATGCCTCGCGAGCATGATTCAGGTTTGGATCGGACATGGCCGGGTTTTCACCCATGATATACAGTCCATTGATATCATCATCATGTATGGCATGCATGATCTCAACGACAGTCTTACCCGTATTCGGGTCAAGCTCTTTTCCCCAAAGTTTTTCAAATTTTTCCCTTACTTCAGGATCAGTAACCGGTTGATAATCCGGATAGACCATTGGGATTAAACCCACATCGGAAGCACCTTGTACATTATTTTGACCTCGTAGAGGATGTAGGCCTGTACTGGGCCTTCCAATTTGTCCGGTCATTAATGCCAGTGAAATCAGACATCGGGCATTATCCGTACCATGAATATGTTGGGATATACCCATACCCCAAAAAATAATTGCTGTTTCTGCAGTTGCATAAAGGCGTGCTACAGTTTTAATGGTTTCTGGAGGTATGGCACAGATTGGCGCAACATCTTCAGGGCTGTATTTAAGTACGGTTTCTTTTAATGCCTCAAAGCCATCAGTGTGTTCATCAATAAATTTTTGGTTCTGCAGTTTTTCAGTAATGATGGTATGCATTATTGCATTTAAAAGTAATACATCAGTACCTGGTCTTAATTGTAAAAGATGCTCAGCATGGAGATACATCTCAGACCCATAAGGTTCAATCAAGATTAATTTACTTCCACGCTCGGTCGCATTTTTGATAAATGTTGCAGCAACAGGGTGGTTATCATTAGGTCTTGCTCCGATAACGATAATGACCTCGGCCTCAGAACCATCTGCCACTTGGTTGGAAACTGCACCCGAGCCTATTGTTTCTAATAAGGCCGCGACAGAAGAGGCGTGGCACAAGCGGGTACAATGATCGACATTGTTGGTACCGAAACCTGCACGTACCAGTTTTTGTACCAGATACGCTTCTTCATTACTGCCTTTGGCACAGCCGAATCCGGCAAGTGCTTCAGGTCCATTCGCATCGCGGATCTTTTTCAAACCATCTGCAGCAAAATCCAGGGCCTCTTCCCAGGTGGCTTCTCTAAAATATTTATGTACCTCCAAAGGATCGATTAATGCCGGTGTCTTTTCAGCATCATCACGGCGTATTAAGGGTTTGGTTAATCGATCCGGGTGATGGACATAATCAAAACCATAACGACCTTTGACACATAGTCGACTTTTATTAGCAGGACCATCCCGACCTTCAACATATTGGATATGATTATTTTTTACATTAAATGTTAACAGACAACCAACACCACAGTACGGGCAAACCGAATCAACTTTTTTATCCGGTTCGATCAAGCCAACATTTTTTGCCGGCATTAATGCACCAGTAGGGCAGGCCTGTACACATTCACCGCAGGCTACACAGGTACTCTCTCCCATAGGTTCTGCCATATCAAAGACAATCTGTGATTTATTACCACGAAATGCATATCCAATAACGTCGTTAACCTGTTCTTCACGACAAGCACGAATACAACGTGTACATTGAATACAGGCATCCAGGTTTACTGCAATTGCAGGATGAGAGAGGTCCGGTTTGACCTGTTTACGTTGATGAAATCTTGGATCATAAATTCCAAATTTATTGGCCCAGTAATCCAGTTCTGAATTTAACGTGTATGGTGACTTTCCCTGTTGCGGCATATCGGAAAGTAATAACTCCAGGACCATCTTTTGTGAGTGGATAGCACGTTCATTGTCACTTTCCACTTTCATTCCTTCTGTTGGCTGCCGACAACATGAAGGTGCCAAAACACGTTCGCCTTCGATCTCAACCATGCAAGCACGACAATTTCCATCAGGACGATAGCCCTCTTTATAGCAGAGATGCGGGATTTCAATATCGTTGCGTTTAGCTGTTTGAAGTATGGTTTCATCGCCATAAGCTTCGATGTCTTGTCCATTAAGACTGAAGGTCGTTACTTTTTCATTCATAAATTTTGGATTAGCCGCCATCTTATTCAAATTCCTCAGGAAAATATTTAATAGCACAACGTAATGGGTTTGGTGCAGCCTGGCCCAAGCCGCAAATTGATGCATCCTCCATAGCTTTAGCTAATTCTTCTAATAAATCTTGATCCCAGTCGTCCTGTTCCATCAGTTTTGCTGCTTTTTCCGTACCTACTCGGCAAGGTGTACATTGACCACAGGATTCATCTTCAAAAAAACGCATAGCATTTAATGCCATTGCTTTTGCACTGTCCTTGTCAGATAACACGACAATAGCTGCGGATCCGATAAAGCAACCATAAGGTTGTAGGGTATCAAAATCTAACGGAATGTTTCCTAACGAAGCAGGAAGTATTCCACCCGAGGCACCGCCAGGAAAATAACCATAAAATTTGTGACCATCTAACATTCCTTCACAATATTCATCAATGAGTTCCTGCATAGTAATACCTGCCGGTGCCAGATGCACGCCGGGGTTCTTCACCTTGCCACTGACTGAAAATGAGCGTAAACCTTTACGATCATGTCGTCCGTTTGTAGTAAACCACTCTGCGCCATTCTCAATTATATCTCTGACCCAGTGCATACTTTCCATATTTTGTTCAAGGGTAGGGTGACCAAATAACCCAACTTGAGCAACATAAGGTGGTCGCAATCTTGGCATACCGCGTTTACCTTCTATAGATTCAATCATGGCAGATTCTTCACCGCAGATATAAGCACCAGCACCACGACGTAAATAAATTTCAGGTAACTCACATGGCGGATCCTGTTTTAATAACTCAAGTTCACGTTCCAGCATTTTGCGACAACCTGCATATTCATCTCTTAAATAGATATAGATTTTTTCAGCTTCAATTGCCCAGTTTGCAATTAATGTTCCTTCAATAAATCGATGCGGATCTGTTTCAAGATAATAGCGGTCTTTAAATGTACCAGGCTCACCTTCGTCAATGTTAATGGCCACCATTTTAGGTTTGGGTTGTTCGCTTAATATGCGCCATTTCCGGCCAGTAGGGAAACCTGCTCCTCCGAGACCGCGCAAATTTGAATCTTCAAGTACTGAAATAATATCTTCCCTGTTATATTTCCCCTCTATACAATTAATTAAAGTTTGATAGCCACCATCTTTACGATAATCTGTGTAACCAATTGCATTTGGTTCAGATGCTTCAAATTCATCGTTATCGATTGCTGATTTAACCTTTGCTACATCAGCTGTTTCAATCGGGTTGGTTCCAGCAACAGCAATGGGAGCAGCATGGCATCGACCAACACAGGGTACTGGTTGGACACGAACGTTTTCTATATTTTCAGATTTAAGTTGTTTAATTAATTCTTTTGCACCAAACATCTCACAGCTTAGTGATTCACAAACTCTAACTGTTCTTGTTGGTGGGGGAGTCTCATTTTGTTGTAATACATCGAAATGATGATAAAAAGTCGCTGTTTCATAGACTTCAGCCATCGGTAATTGCATGTCAATAGCAAGTGCCAGGATGTGACGATTAGATATATGATGATAGTGATCCTGTATTTTATGCAAGTGTTCAATCAGCATCTCACGCGTACGTGGAGCATCACCAAGAAGATGTCTGATTTCTGCAAGCGATTTGTGCGGTGTTGTACGACCTTCGACACGACCTTTTTTTCCACGGGTTCGTTTCATATCATCTTCTGTTTATGGTTTGTAGAATTAAAATTTCACCTTTACCGTTTCGGGCAAGATCACCTGAAAAACGATGTGCTTCCGGACCATATCTATTGAATAAGCTAAATTCAGCATCCATTCCTGCTAATTGTGTAAATAGTAATCGTAAGAATTGCATCTTCAAATTACCGCAGCTTTTAAATGTAGCTGATATATGTGCCGGTCTTTTAGCCAAGACAATTGTCCCTCGACGCATACCTTCACCCGGATGTTTGCCAACTTTATCCAGGGCAATGATTGTGCCTGCATGGATGCGACTGCCACAATAATTTCCCGATTTGCCTTGAATAATAATTATGCCGCGTCGCATACGGTCACCAACTCTGTCGCCGGCGTTACCTGTAATATTAATTAGACCATTGGTCATGCCAAAAGAATCGCCAGGCAAACCAGAACCGACATAATCTGCTGCATCACCATTAATATTAATGCGACCACCCGCCATATTATTACCTGCCCAGGAACCGGCATTGCCATTAACAGTTAAAATGCCGTTTTTCATCCCTTGTCCCAGAAAGTCGCCAACATTACCTTTTACTTCTATAGTACCTTTAGTCATTCCTTGACCGACATGAATTAATTTATCACAACTTTTTTCAATAATAATTTGATCTGTATCCCTTCCTTTTACATTAAAAAGTTCTTTGACTTTTATACTTTCTTTTCCGTAAACCAGATTTATATCCTTAATTTTGGTCAATGTGTTTCCCTCAAGCTTGTCAGCGACTAAAGGAGACACATCTAATGTAAACTTTGGTTGGGTCTTTAATGTAAATATTAATGCACTCATTTCAGTATCTTCCTTAGATAAAACAAGTGCGGACCTAAATTTCCACCATAATTACCAGCACTAATACGATAAATACCCTTTGCCGGCCCAAATGAACATGCGGCTTCAATGCCAACACGCATAGCTTCGTTAATCGACTCTTCATCAAGGCCATCAATAACAATTTCAAGTACAGAGCCAATCTCATCGCCCAGCTCAGATTTAACCTGTCCTTTTAAAGTAGGGCAGTACGCTTCATTTGTTGATGCGGTTAGAAAATTATATTTAGAACCGACTTTGGAGCCGGAACCAACAACTCCTCCAGGAAATGCTGTTATCACACCGGGCAGTTTTTGAATTTCATCAACAGCTTTTTCGCATGCGGTTAAAGTATGCCGGGTAGTCTTCCCGAGCACTAAAAAATTACCACCTCCAATTGCCTTGGTTACACCGGTTGTTTCTTCACAAATAAATTCACCATGCATCACAGGTATACGCCAAAAACGTTTTCCGTTTAACACTTTGGATATTTGATAGCCATCACCAAAAAAACGCAGACTCTTACCCAGGGAAATTTTTTGTTCACTGGCTAATCCCGAGTAGCATGCTGTCGTTGCTGTTGTCATTACAGATTGACCAACACGTGTCGGCACATGTTTTTCCAGCTCTTTCGTTGACATGGCAAAGATCATGATGGATATTCCGGGCCGGCCATCCGGTGTTTCT
>JANQJZ010000031.1 GCA_028281365.1 Gammaproteobacteria bacterium
ACTTCTTTGACACCAACTTTATACTTTTTCCAATGTTTGCATTGTATAAATATCCTTCGACCATCTTTAACAATAATTATATCTACACCACCGTCTGGACCTTCTGGTGTTTCGATAACTTTATAGCCTTTTCTTCTGTAGGTTTCACTGATTAATAATTCAAAGGCTTGCCAACTGAGTTTACGAATTGAATTAATGCTGGTTTGCTTATTGTATATTCGACTACGTTTCCATTGCTTAACAGCAGAAATTAAAGAACCAAAAATAAATGCCATAGGAACTACATATTGAAGAATCATAGAAAATGAAATAGCAAACTGCTTCCAAATATGTCCCCCCATTTCTTTCATATCCTTCATCGGGGTAATATCTATAGCCGCGATGTAATGAAAAATGAGATAGCTAACCACAGCAAGCATTAATCCTACCCACCATGGTAGATAGGATGCGGCTTCTATTAGATCTTCAAATAGGCTTTGCTTTTTTCGGGACATTTGTTTTATTCGTTTAGTTGTCCCCTTTCACTTCATGCAGTCTAAATTTTAGCGCTAATAAGATATTCACGCACTTTATATATATCTCTCTTTTAATTCTGTTTTTGAATTATCGTAAACGCTCCCCTTATATCTCCAGCTTTAAAACCGGTGGCCAGATCGTTTGGGTACAGTTTTGATATTGCTCTCTTGAGGGATTTATCGATATTTTCACCATGACAGGTCAGGCATAAGCCTTTGGTGGGAATGGCTTTCATGTAACGGAAACCGTCCTTTGTGTCCTCCGAATATTCTAATTGCTTAATGTCTTCGCCATTATTTTTACGTTCTTCAAAATTTATCAAAACGGCCAGCTCCCAATCATCCGGGTCGTTATTGCGGTTCCTTGTTTTCAATGAGGTGCGTCCAACTTTCCATTGGTATTTTTCTGACAGGGTGGTTGATATTCCCGGTGCTTCAATGTTACAGACTTTAATTGCATTTTCAGGTCCGCCCTCTTCCATGGCCTGGACAAGTTCTTTCTGTAACTTTTCAGCGAATTCTTTAATGACTTTTCGGGATTCGATTATTCGAGGGTCTATATCTTCTTCTGCTATTGCAATAAAGGGTATTACGGTAAGTAATAATGTTATTAGCAAACTTTTATTTAACTGTTTTCTGTTCATATTAGTTTTTCATCGCCTCTTTAACTGAGCCCATCACTTCGGTCCAGGTCAATTTGATATCTAATTTCAGTTCCTTAAGTTCCCGTTCTTCGAGTTGTTCGTCGAGCTCTTTCAGCATAGCATCTTCTTCTCGGTCTTCGTGATGTTCGTTCAAGCCCTTTAGTGTTTTTTCCTTATCGATAAGCGCAATGATATTGCGGTGCAGTTGCGATTCATCGAATTCTTGTTCGCTAAGCCAGTTCAGGTCTTCGGTAATATTTTCGCAAAGTTGATTTATCTTTGTATGTTCTTTTTCATAAAGGCTAACATCCCATTTGCTCTTTCGTTCTATCTTTGCAAATTCCGGGAATAAATACCTTTCTTCGATCTGCATATGTGCTTTTTGACAGGCCTTGAAATGTTCCAGCCATTGTTTAGCTTCATCAAATTTACTTTGTAATAAATATTCCTGGTGGCGGGCGAAGAGTTCTTGCAACTCCTGGTGCTGTTGATGAATCAGTTCGACTAGCATTTAATTTATTCGCTTTGACACTTTTACTTTTTTATTTCTCAATATCCCAGATAAACCCAATCTGTTTTTTCTTTTTTGTTCCGGAGGTGTTATGAGTTGACGAATAGCATCAAATACAACTTTAATAAGCTTACGACTTGAGATGCCAATTTGGCTTTTCAAGAAATTAAACTCCTGTTTTGTAAGCTGAAACATAAAGTCTTGAAAAAATCTTTCAATATTTTGACGTACTACACGGGTCAACGTCTCTACTGGATTTCCTTTTCATAATTATCTCCCTGTTTTTATTTAATTCTAAAAATAAATATTATTTTTAGAATTAATTACACTTCATTCTTCTTTGCTTTTACTACCAAATGCCAGTTTGAAAACGATGATGATGAAGATTAACCCCCCAATCATTATGCCTAATATTTTAAGGAATGTAGTCACCAGTTTATCAAGTCCTGAGGCTGCTTTTGTTTCTTTTATCGGTGATACAACTGGTGCTGCTTCTGTATCTGTAGTTTCTGTTTCAGTTGCTTCTGCGGCTGTCGTCTCTTCTGCAAAGGGATCGTCACTAAAGAACGGATCGCTGTCATCAATTAGATCGGGTAATTCAGTTTCAACTTCTGTGGTTGTTTGTTGTTTTTCTTCTTTTACCGGTTCTGGTTTTGTTGGTTCTGCTTTTTCCTCAACCTGTGCAAGCTGTGTTTCTTGTTGTTGTTCCAATTCCGCTAAACGTTGTTTCTCTGCTTCTTCCGCTTTTTGTTTACGTTCCGCTTCTTCTGCCTTGCGCTTCTTTTCTGCTGCTTCGGCCAATCGTTTCTTTTCGGTTTCTTCTTTTAATCGTTGTGCTTCGGCTTGTTTTTGTTTTTCTGCAAGCCTGGCTTTTTCCTCCGCTTCAATATCCGCTCTTATCTTTTCCATGCGTTGTGCCAATATGGCATCAACAGTCTTTGTATCAGGCACACCACTTAAATTTTTTCTCAGGTCTGCGGCTTCAAGCTGATTTGCTCGATTCGGTACAACAGTAAAGGCACCGGATACCAGTAATTGAAAAACACTGACCTGACTATTTGCACCGGAACCTTTATCCGACCAGACAAGGTTTTTTACCGTACTCTTTTCTACCAGGCTGTTATGCACACAACGATAATTGGATAGATTTGGTTTTTGACCATGACCGATTTGTGGAATAGTGCCAATACAGGTGTAGTTATTATCCGGTGGTATCGCCTGCCAGAATGAACCGTCTTTCGCTGCACCACTGCCTTTGTCGGTCCAGAGCCGTTGCCAGTCTTTTGGTGCAACCAGTAATGGCGGTGCGCCTTTCGGGTTATTGGCGGGTTCACTAACGGTCAAGACACAATGATGTTTTGAGCGTCTCTTTTGCGAGGCATGTCCGCCGATTATGTATTCGCCACTACTAACTTTCGGGATAAAAAAGAAGCCATCCAGGTCAGCACCGGAACCGGCATCATCCCAACTGGGTGTGGCGTTACAATTTTGTTTGGTGTCCAGACGATAGCTTAATTCCTTGATGATCTGCTCACGTTCCAGCGCTGCTATCGCCGACAGATCGATATCCAGTGCCTGTTCAGCAAAACTGTTTAATACAAATAAATAGGTCAGTAATATTATGGCGATTGTATTGCGGATCATCCTGCTTTACCCGTGATTAATTGTTATCACCCCTATCTTAACATCACCATATGTTGTTCGTCTTTCTCATCATAGACTTTCATTGAGATTGACCGGCCAATGGGATTAACATCCGTCCATAATTTAAATATTTCACTCAGGGTATTTTGTTTCAGTTCCCGCCCGGCTTGTAACCATTCGTTCGTCGCAATGACATCGACATTGCCTTTGCCCTGCTCTCTTACTGCTGAAAAATAGATTATGCCGTTTTGCTGTTCGATGCTTTTATTCAATTCTTCAAAACGTTGTTTAAAGACCTGAAAGCGAGTTGTTTTGTTTGCTTGTTTCTTCTTAATCAATTCTTCGCTGACTTCATCCGCTTTGGCAACGAGTGATTGATGTACCCAGCCTGTGTTTATGTCCTGCCTGTTCGTTTCGACTTCGATCCATTCACCATTACGTTGAAGTTCGATTAACTTATGTCCCAAAGCTAACTTTGCCAGCGCTTCAGTTTCTATTGATGGACCGGAACGAAGATTGACGATATTTTCTGTGATGACCAGTTCATCGCCAGATTCGGCATGGCTCATTGAAACCAAAAATATAAACGGGATAATCGTGAAAAAGTATAATCTGGTCGTTAACAGTTTTTGCATAGGTTTATTTTAACGCTGTGATGACTGATTTGTATTGTTTAATCTATATCAACAATAATTGTTTATGAACTTTCTTACGTGTAGCGTATCTCTTTTTACAATAGTAAATATATTAAATCTGTATATTTAACCTATGGGGAAATCATGTTACGGATATTACTTTTTCTATTTTTAAGTTTAACTACATTTACTCATGCAACGGCACTGGAGCCAGGTGATACTGCACTCAACTGGAATCTTGAGGCACGTGACGGTTCTTCGATCGACTATTACCAGGATAGTGCGGGACAGGTTTCGGTGGTGGTGTTCTGGGCAACCTGGTGTCCGTATTGTGCGAAGTTAATGCCACACATTGAAGAAGTCTATAAACAATTTAAAGATCGCGATGTGAAGTTTTATGCGATCGATATCTTCGAAGATGGCAAGGTTGATCCGGTAACGTACTTTGATAACAAAGGTTATACCTACACGATTCTGTTACTTGGTGATCTGGTAGCGGAAGATTATGGTGCTAAAGGAACACCGAGTTTATTTGTTGTCGATAAGAACAAAAAAGTGATCTACAAACGCGCAAGCGGAACCAACGAATTACAGGTAAAACAGGATATAACAGATAAGATAGAACAGGCCCTGGCAAAGTAGGGCCCATCCTATGCAGGTCGTCCCTGACCTGCGTAACCGCCTGACTACTCCAGTCTCTTCCGGGGGGTTGAGTTTTTATGTTAATTATAGATTCGATTTTTGTCGTTTGTATGACAGTTCCATGTCCCTGAATGGAACAACTTCGGTATAGCCTTCCAACAGGGCCTTGACGCTGAGCGCCTGGGCGATGGTCTGATCCTTCCAGTCTTCTATCAGGTCGGAGCCACCGAACCATTTCATCTTATGTTCACGGCAGATGAACCAGTGTTCCTTGCCGAGATTTACAAAGCCGTCACTTTTGCCGCATGCAGGGCAGCAACCGCTACGCATACCATACTGAATTTCCGGGAGTGGAATAACATTGGTATGGACCATCACACACCTCCTAAGGTGTATTACTTTGCCTGTTTAGAGATGCAATCATTGCACCAGTTCATTACAGGTTAATGACTATTATGTTGCTATTTTAGATAGAAAATTTTTATCAATAGGATAGCGTGTTTACTTAAAGTAGATTGTCCTAATCCGCGTAATTTTTAGATCTGTAAACTGTCGCTAATGCATCATCATCGGTCACAGTGCAACCAACGATGAAACAATTTTGACATCAGTGGCATCACCACATAGGTCATCAGGCTGACCATCACGATCGAGGTAATCGCGATCTGTAGCACGATATGCAGGTTGTTAATAAACGGTGTCAGACAATAATAGATCAATAACGATAACGGGAAGATCGATAACCAGATGACCACCAGCATCTTGTGTTTCGGCGGCGGTACCAGAGCTTCGCCACCCGGTAAGGTAAACCAGGTTTCCAGACCGCTGAGGATCTCCAGTTCCTGTTCACCAAGGGTGACTTCATCGTAACGTCTTAACCAGTCCTGTCGAACATCAGAACTTTCCCAGGCAAGGTAGTTACGCATCGAATCGAACTTGAATACGATTCGATAACAGTCGCCGGGTTTGGTTGGCCGCAAAATATTCGCACCAAGATGCCCGGTAAACGTCATGGCATCCTTGGTTGTGCCAGACATAACTTCTTCAAACTCTTCGATGCGATCCGGTTTTGGCCGGCGTTTAACAATAATCGTTACCGGCGTATCGCAATCGATACCTTCGTGTTTTTCAGTCTGCGTCATTGAGTTGCTGTTTAACGCGGGCCAGTTCTTCCTCGGTTACGCGGGCAATCTCCAGTAACACATCCCGGTTTTCCAGTTCCGTTGCACGTTCTGCCGAGTCGGCACTGAGTTCGTGGCCGAGGTCCAGTTTAATCTTTTCCAGCCGTTCTTCGAGTTCCTGTTTTTTTTGTTTTAATTCTTCGGTATCGGTCATTATTGTTCTCCTGTTGATGACAGTTTTATTTTATTATTGTTATTACTTATTTCGTTGAGTTTAGATCAAGCATACACGTTTTTATAATTCATTGATGCGTCCAACAGTGCGTGTAAAGACTGGATGTGGCACACCGAATGCTTCTTTTAGTTCGATATCGAAATCAAACTTATTGCCAATTTTATTAATATCCCATGCATTACCAATTCCAATACGGTTAATGTGATACCAGGCAGATACCAGTGGAAAGTATTGTAACGGCCAATCGGTACCGTAGATCAATCTGTCTGTTAATCCAGGTTGTTTTAATGCCCTGGCTAAATATCCCAGCTTATTAACCTGAGTCAGGCTTGAGATATCCGCATACAGATTCGGGTATTCATCGAACATCGGCAGGATACGTTCAAAATTGTCCTGTCCCTGTGACTCACCTGTTGTAGCAATATGTGCGGCAATCACCTTTACCCCCAGACTTAACGGTAATTCCAGGCGTCGAGGATCAGCGAGTTCATCATTGGCATCCGGGAATGATTTTTCCATACCGGTGTGTGTCAGCAACGGCAAGTTTAATTCCTTCATCTTTTTATAAAACGGGATCAGTTTTTTATCCGCCGGGTCGAAATGCATGATCGACGGAATCCATTTGATCAACATCGCACCCTGCTCATAAACCTGTTCCAGTAATTCAACACTGTTTTCACGGGTTGGATTGATACTGGCACCAAACAACATCTTTGGATATTTTTTTACTTCTTTTGCGACAAAATCATTATCAACATAAAACTGGGTCTTTTGTTTATCGAGTCTTTTTGTTTTTTGATCAATCACGCCATCCAGTGCCAGGATAATAGCCTTATCTATATATCTGGATTGTTCGAGCTTCTGGTTAAGCCGCTCGACTACGATTTGATCGCCATGTAGCTCCAATTCTTCCAACGTGACGTTCATCCATTTAACAAAATACTTGAAACGATAATTATTGCGCATTTGATCATTAATAAAATTGCCGGAATCACCATAACCGAGCCCGGCAACATGCACATGCCAGTCGGTAATGGTTAGTGCCTCAAGGTCTGTTTTAATCTCGGCAACTGATACAGGGCTGAGTACGATTAACAGGAAATAGGTAAAAAGTCGTTTCATTAGGCCTGGTGCTTGTTCGTTTTGGGCAATTTTCCCATTGCACCGTTTTTGATCAATCTTTTTTGCGCATTTTGCCGTCGATGTATCGATAAAACTGTCCGGATGCGGTAAGTTACAGGCCATTGCAGAAGTACGCAGTTGATAATAATTACAATGAACAGTGTTCAAGCGGTAAACAAATCTCCAAATATCAATGTTGAACTGGATGGTGACATGCCCAGTCATTACGCCTTGTCTGCCATACTGCTACAGAACCTCAACATGCTGGAACGCTGTGAGCCCGGCATTATTGAAGACAATGATATCGAATTCCTGCATACATTTCGGGTTGTTGGTCGTCGCAGCCGTTGCTTAATTAACCAGTTAAAAAAGATCTATTCTGTCAGTCGAATCACGCGTTTCAAAAAGGCCTTTGCCTGGCTCAGCGATTTTACCAGTTTGCATCGTGACCTGGATGTCTTCCTGGCTGATTTTTCCGGGTATGAAAACAGGATTGCGCATAACGGGATCAATGATCTGGAACCCTTACGATTTTACCTGGAATCACAACGCTTACAGGAACACCATTTTTTACTAAACGCATTATCATCGAAACGTTATGCATCGTTTAAACAAAGCTGGCGTGAATATTTATTGCAAACAGAGATCCAGGCACCGCGTACACTCAACTCGCAAGTGCCCATTAACCAGGTTGTGAACAAGGCAATCTGGCGTAACTATCGAAAGATAATCAAACAAGGCAAACAAATGGTTTCCGGTTATGAATATGATGCAATCCACACGCTACGTAAGGATGCAAAAAAATTACGCTATCTGCTGGAAAGTTTTAAATCGATCTATGCCATTGATGAGATCAACCGGACTATTAAGGTATTAAAACGTTTGCAAAATAACCTGGGAGAAATTGTCGATATGCATACACAAAAGTTTATGCTGGAACAATGGAAACAGGATTTACTGGAGGAAAATAGCTCTACCGCTGAAACACAACTGGCTATCAATCAACTTGTGTTGTTGTGTAACGAAGGTGAACGTGTTGCTAACAGGAAATTTATTAAATGCTTTAAACAGTTTTCCGTTAAATCAAACCAGAAGTTATTTCAGCACGTTTTTCATTAATTGTTTTCTATCAACTGTTCCTTTTCCTGGCGACTCAGTTTTTTTATCTCGGCTTCGCGTTTTGTCGCAGTTGCACGATCTGTGTAAGTTTCGTGATAGATCAATGTAACGGGTCTTCGTGAACGCGTGTAGGCTGCTGCCAATTTATTATCATGATTATGTTCCTGTAACCTGCGTTCAAGGTCACTTGTGATACCTGTATATAATGTCTGGTCGGAACAACGCAGGATATAGACAACCCACATATTTTAGGAACTGGTAATATTTATGGTGCTTCCATCATCTCTTCGGCATCTGACACAGCAACATAATACCAGCCGATAGAATTTAACTTGTAATAAGCAATAACTTTTTCGCGTCCTTTATCGAAATAAAAATAATGACCCGATTGTCCCTTGCCAATTTTATTAACGATATAATCATTTGGAAAGACTTCAAGCTCTTCAATCGAATTGATTAAGGTGCCCAAACCGTAAGACTGGGTTTTATCTGACCGGGTAACGATTATCTCTGCCTTTTCGTTTAATAAATAAACATCGTCTAAACCGGAAACATTATACATAGGCATTAATTTCTTTCGGATATACTCCAGTGTCAATTCAACACCAGCGACACCGATAAAGTTACCTTTATTATCAAATAACGGATTGGTTGCCGGTAACAGAACACCACGTCCACCAACATCAATATAAGGTTGTAACCAACTGATGCCTTTTTTATTAACGGTATTACGATACCAGGGACGCAATCTTGGATCATAGGCATCGGGATAACCGGTCTTTCCGGGATAATCTGCAATAATACCCTCTTCCAATCCAACATAAGACCAGACTAATGGTAAGCCTTCTTCCATTATTGCTGCACGCGCTGCTTCATCATCATCCGGTGCAATCTTGGTCTTATGACTCTTTAACATCAGCGACTTGAACGAATGACGTAATGGGTTCAGACGCTGCAAGATCGGCCTGACTTTTCTTTCACTTACACCTGGTGCCAATTTATAAACATGGTAATCAACACTGATCGGGAAACCATAGACTTCCGAAAATTCGTAATCGTCCGGCCCTCTACCCGGCTTAGCAATTGTCTTGTTAGTATAATAAGGTGTCTTGTCTAAACTACCCTGATTAAACAAATTTGTTGCACCGATCGACAACCCTTCAAGAATTGCTTCGTATTGCAAAAACTCGGAGTCTATTCTTTGCGACTTCTTGGCAACCTGTGTAATAAAGTAATTCGTTTTCAGATCTTCGGTTTGAGTCTCACGCATCGTCTGCATCTGCATGAACAGCAATACAACGACCAGGGTAAATGATGCAAGGACCGAGTACACCATGATATTTACTGCAGCCTTTCGATGATGTGCCACCCAACGCATCACCTTTTGTTTGGTCGATTCCGGGCGCGCCTTGATTGCTTCACCTTGCATGAAGCGACGGATATCATCAGCAAAGTCGGCTACTGTCGGATAGCGATCTTCCGGCATATACTGGGTCGCCTTCTTGACAATCGCCAACAACTGTTCCTGTTCATCTGCCTGTTTGCCATAAGATGGTGGTGGATCGATGTGACCGCGACGGGCTTTCATCATGACTTCGTCACTGTTCTTACCATTAATAGCACGATGGAAGGTAACCAATTCAAATAGGATTAAACCAAGTGAATAAAGATCACTGCGATGATCCAGGATATCCAGTTCACCTTCGGCCTGCTCCGGTGACATATAGGCCGGTGTCCCCATAACCTGCCCCATCTTGGTCTTGTCTTCTTCATCGACTTCATCGTGACCTACGAGTACCGTTTTATCACCAAAGGTTTCCTTGTCCACTTCGACAGTTTTCGCAATCCCCCAATCCATGACATAGACTTCGTTATAAGGTCCAATCATGATGTTTAATGGTTTCAGGTCACGATGGATAACACCTTTACGGTGTGCGTAATGCATCGCATCACAAACTTTCAAAAAGTGTTCCAGTCGTGCATGCAAGTTATGATGTTCATCCGGGTATCCCTGTGTAACATACTGCTCCTGTGTTTCGCGGATATGTTCTTTTAAGGTAATACCATCGATTAATTTCATTGCATAACCGACCGATTCTCCACTGACCATTATGGTATAAACAGGCACGATATTCGGGTGTTGTAATTGTGCTGTTACCTGTGCCTCCATGTAGAAACGTCCAAGGTAACTTGGAATCTCGGCGACATGCGGGTGAATCTTTTTATAGGCAACAGTCCTGTTGAGTTTGTTATCACGTGCTATCAGGATCTCACCCATTGCACCTTCATCGATGGATTCAAGCACGGTGTAATCCTCGTCATCAATATAGGTCCCGGTAATTTGTGCTGCGGATGAAGATGCCTCGCCTGCGCCTGCCTTGTCTTTTATATCACCGATATCGCTAATATTGGCGATTGAGGTTAATTCGATCTTTTCATGTGTCTGAATATTCTTGTATTCGGTTGACGTGATCTTTTTCAGGTTATAGAGGTGAGCAACAAATTCTTCCTCGGTATGGTCACCGTTTTCAGCGAGGAATTCTTCACAAAGTGATTCCAACTCGGCAATACTGAGCGAGGTAATATTCTGTTTAATTGCTTCGGTTAGCATAAATTCAGCTGTTTTGTTGTCTCACGCCGACAAAATAAAAAATACTATCTTTAATGGGCACATAATGCCAGTCTATAAGGTTCTGAATTTCCTGATATTCGGCATTAGTCGACGAATATTTCCAGTAGCTCGTTCAGGTAGCGTAATCCCTTACTTGTCGCCTTCAGTCGATCCGGCTGCCAGTCCAGTAATTCACTCTCCTCGGCGATTGCCAGTTTATCTTTTATTTGAGTTATCGGTTGTCCGGTTCTTTCAAAAAACAGTGATGGCGTTGTCCCGTTATTAAGACGCATGGCGTTCATCATGAATTCTAATGACAGATCATTACGCGTTAATGTCTTTTGTTCAGTTATGACTTCCTGTGTCCCGGCCAATTCAATATAGCGTGTCGGAATGCTATGACGCTTAAATCGTTGTACTTGTACTTCAGGGACATTGGTAATCTTGCCGTGTGCGCCGGCACCCAGTCCAAGATAATCACCAAATTCCCAATAGTTCAGGTTATGTACACATTGATAACCATCCAACGCATATGCGGATATCTCATAGTGTTTAAAACCGTATTCCTGTAATAAGCTTTGTCCCTCACTTTGTATCTGCCAGATAGCATCATCTCCTGGTAAAACAGGCGGCCTTGCAGCAAAAATCGTATTGGGTTCTATCGTTAACTGATACCAGGATATGTGCCTGGGTTTATTTTCAATGGCTGTATGTAAATCATTTAAAGCGGATTTAATTGTTTGTTCCGGCAAACCAAACATTAGATCGATATTAAAATCTTCAAACCCTGCCTGATGACAAAGTTCGATAGCTGTTAATGCTTCTTTCGCATTATGTATTCGCCCCAATGATTTTAAATATTTATCATTGAAACTCTGTACACCGATTGATAAACGGTTGATGCCGATTGCCCGGTAACCTTGAAACTTTTCGGCCTCTGCCGTTCCGGGGTTTGCTTCCAATGTGATTTCAATCTCCGGATAAAACGTCAATCGTGCTCGCAATTCGCTTAATAACTTATCGATTGCCGCAACAGAAAATAAACTTGGTGTTCCGCCACCAATGAAGATACTGATAATTCTTCTACCCCAAATCCCCGGTAACTCTAATTCAAGGTCACGTATCAGTGCATCAATATAGTGTTGTTCCTGGAATTCAGTATCTCTGAATTCATGAGAATTAAAATCGCAATAGGGACATTTCTTTACACACCAGGGTAAATGGATGTAAAGCGATAGGGGTGGATTTTCATTGAATGTTAATAGCGATGTCATGTTCGACGCGCAGTATAACGATTCAACAGGTCATGGAATATTGGAACGGATGCGGTCCTGGCTCTGTCTCGCTCCATAGATGAGGTTGGAGAGAAATTTCACTTTAAAAACATAATGTTAGAATTTTTACATATTATTATTTGACTATTTATCAAAATACATACATACTGGTCGGTATGTATAACACTAAGGCACAATCCTATTCCGATATTGATCGTAACCAGATCCGTTATGAATTTTTACAGGCGGCCTATCGTGAATTGTTTGGCCATTGGCCCAAACCGCAGCAGATTTGCACGCTGACTCAGGGGACGAATTGAGATGGTTATCAGGAATCCCGATAAAACCAGAACGGCTTTAATCAATGCTGCCTTTGAAGAGATAAACCAGAATGGTTTTCAGGCAGCAAGTTTAAACAATATCCTGAATGAAACTGATGTTACCAAAGGTGCCCTTTATCATCATTTTCCATCGAAACTCGATTTGGGTTATGCCGTTGTTGATGAGCTAATCAGTGAAGCGATGAATGAGAGTTGGGTCGTACCTTTAGAAAATTCAAACAATATTATCGATTCATTGTTGTCATTAATTGATCGCAGTATTAAATGTCGCGACGATGAAAGTATTTGTCTTGGGTGTCCGTTAAATAATCTTGCTCAGGAGATGTCTCCTATTGATGAAGGTTTCCGTGAACGTATCAATGCGATCTTTGATCGATGGCGCTCCGCTATTGCAGATGGATTAAGCAAAGGACAAACCGACGGCATTGTAAAAGAAACAATTTCTGCGGATGCATCTGCCTATTTTATTGTGGCTGCGATCGAAGGTGCAACCAGTCTGGCAAAGAATGCAAAAAGTGTCGATGTCTTAAAAACATCGTTGCAAGGTTTAAAAGAACATATACAAACATTACGCAATTAAATTACTCAGGAGAAATCGTATGTCTAACAAAGTTGCATTAGTCACGGGCGGTAGTACTGGAATCGGTGCTGCTATTGCTAAACATCTTGCTGAAGATGGTTTTAAGGTTTTAATAACCGGCAGAAATGAAAACACATTAAAAGAATCGGCAACACAACATGAAAACATTGGTTACATTGTGTCAGATGTTTCAAAACCTGAAGATGTTAAGAAAACTGTTGAACATATAAAAAGCACGTTTGGTCAACTGGATGTACTCGTGAATAACGCGGGTATCGCCCCACCTGTTCCATTTGAAGAAATATCCCTTGATCACTATGACCAGGTATATAACGTTAATGTTCGCGGCCTGGTCGACATGACATTGAACTCCTTACCTTTATTGAAAGAGAGTAAAGGCAATATTGTTAATATTTCCTCTGTCGTTGGTGACAGACCCATCCCCGGTTTCACAATCTATTCTTCAACCAAGGGTGCCGTAACCAACCTGACTATGGGTCTGGCAAAAGAACTGGCAGCTATGGAAATTCGTGTAAATGCAGTCAGTCCCGGACCTATTGAGACACCGTTATTTGATAAGACCGGGTTGACTGAAGATGAAATGCAACATATGGGCGAACAAATTAATTCCATGGTACCACTTGGTCGATTTGGTACTGCCGATGAAGTCGCTACCACTGTGGCTTTTCTGGCTTCCGAAAAAGCAGCCTATATCACCGGTGCACAATATAAAGTCGATGGTGGTTTTGGCGCATAACAGTGATCTTCCTCCCCCCAAGTAGTCACTCCTTTATAGCGGCCTGTTAACGGCCGCTTTTTTTATGTTCATGGATGAACTGTATGTCGCGAGAAGGCAAGGATGCTTGGAGCGACGATTTACAAGGATGTAATGTATATCGCTTGTGCAGGATGCACACAAGCGATGTATGTTCATGGATGTGACGAATTACATTTCATTAATCTGTGTGATTAGTGATCTGAGTGCCTGCCCACGGTGACTAAGTTGGTTCTTGGTCTCCGGTGGTAATTCTGCTGACGTGCAATCATGTGTGGGAACATAAAATATCGGATCATAACCAAAACCATTCTCACCCCGTGGTTCGGTGATTACAACTCCATCCCAGATTCCCTGGGCAATGATTGGCGTTGGATCATCAGCATGACGTAAGAAAACCATTAAACAAACGAATCGCGCCTGGCGATTTTTTTCATCCAGGGGCTTTATTTCTTCAATTAGTTTATACAGGTTTGCTTCATCGGTAGCACCCACACCTGCAAAGCGCGCTGAATAAATTCCCGGTTTACCGTTTAATGCCAATATTTCTATTCCTGAATCATCGGCTATTGTTGCATTACCGGTATGAGAGGCCGCATTACGCGCTTTAATCAGTGCATTTTCAACAAAGCTTAAACCTGTTTCTTCTACTTCGGGAACATTAAACTCGGATTGTGACCGGATATTGAGCGATATATCTTCTAGTAATGCATTTATCTCTCTAACCTTACCCGGGTTATTACTGGCCAGGACAATCTTTTGTTTCTCCGTCATGTTGTTTCCAATGCCTTACATTGATATTCAAATAATTCTTTTATCCCTTTCTGTGCCAGACTTAACATGGCGTTCAGCTCATCTGCACTAAACGGATGGCCTTCTGCCGTTCCCTGCACTTCTATGAATTGTTCTGCATCGTTCATGACCACATTCATATCTGTCTCTGCAGTTGAATCCTCCTGATAATCCAGGTCTAACACCGGTGTATTGTCACAAATACCTACCGAGATCGACGCAATCTTGCCTTTAATGGGATCGGAATCTATTAAACCTTCCTGTTTAGCTTTATTGACTGCATCAACCAGCGCGATATAGCCCCCTGTTATTGATGCTGTGCGCGTACCACCATCTGCCTGGATTACATCACAATCAACGATTATTGTGTTTTCACCTAACGCTTCCATATCGATAACGGCTCTTAATGATCGACCTATTAATCGCTGGATCTCCATGGTACGTCCACCCTGTTTATTTTGTGTCGCTTCCCGTCGCATCCTTGAGCCGGTCGAACGCGGCAACATGCCATATTCACCTGTCACCCAACCCCGTTCCTGACCACGCAAAAAGCCTGGAACCCCGGTCTCAAAACTTGCGTTACAGATTACCTTGGTATTACCGAATTCAATCAATACTGATCCCTCAGCATGACAGGTATAATGTCTTGTTATACTAACAGGTCTTAGCTGATCAGCTGCACGTCCACTCGGGCGCATAAAATTCTCCTGATTAAAAAGTGATGCATTATAACGATAAAATGTAATCTCGTGTTTCCCATAGATTAACGACACGTTACTATTAGCCAACGAAAATATTACAGGGACAAATCAATGATCCAAAGCATGACGGCTTATGGTCGTACTGAACATTCAGGTGACTGGGGTGAAGCCAGTTGTGAAATACGTAGTGTAAATCATCGTTATCTTGAGATGTCGATACGTTTGCCGGAAGAACTACGTATGCTGGAACAAGCTATTCGTGACTGTATATCCAATAAAATTAAACGAGGCAAAATAGACTGCAATATCCGTTTTGAGCAACGTGCCTCAAATAACAATGGACTTCCAATTAATGAAGAATTATTAAACAAGCTTATTGAAACAGCTGAAAATACCAACTCCAGATTAAAAGATGCAACCTCGCTAAACCCATTAGAGCTTTTACGCTGGCCTGGTGTTCTTGATAAAGATATCCCTGACCCGGAAAAAATCAGTCCGCCAATTTTAGAACTCGTCAATCAAACACTGGATAATGTAATTGAAGCTCGTCAAAGAGAAGGTGAAAAGATCAGGACAATGATCATCGAACGTTGTGATCTGGTAAAAGACAACGTTATCAAGGTTCGTAAACAATTACCTTCCATACTGGAAAACCAGCGCGAGAAACTATTACAAAAAGTGCAGGAACTTTCTGCAGAGCTGGATAATGAAAGACTGGAGCAGGAATTGCTTTTTCTTTCTCAAAAAATGGATGTCGCCGAAGAACTGGATCGTCTGGATGCTCACATAGATGAAGTCAATCGAGTGCTGGAACAGTCCGGGCCTGTTGGCAGAAAACTGGATTTTTTAATGCAGGAATTAAACCGTGAATCCAATACTCTTGGTTCAAAATCAATCCATCTTGATACCAGTAATGCTTCTGTTGATTTAAAGGTATTGGTTGAACAGATGAGGGAACAGATACAAAACGTAGAATAGAGTTATTATTAAATGCAAAATAAGAAAAACGGAACATTATTTATTATCGCTGCACCATCAGGTGCTGGAAAAACATCACTGATTAAAGCACTGGTCGAACAGATAGAAAATCTGAGTGTATCTATTTCATATACAACACGCGAACCCAGACCGGATGAGACAGACGGTGAATGTTATTACTTTATTGATGAAAACAGGTTTAAGGAATTAATTAATCAGAACTGTTTTCTGGAATATGCCAAGGTATTTGAACATTATTATGGAACACCGCGTGATTGGGTTGAGCAGGAGCTCAAGGCGGGTAACAATATAATTCTTGAAATTGACTGGCAAGGTTCAGAACAGGTTAATTCCCAATTACGTGGAAGTGTCAGTATTTTTGTGTTACCTCCTGATTACCAGACATTAAAAGACCGGCTCGTTAGTCGGCAAAATGATGATATGGAGACTATTGAATTCAGAATGGATGCAGCTCGTGAAGAAATATCTCACTATAAGGATTTTGACTATATTGTCATTAATGATGATTTTGACACAGCCGTATCGGAAATTGAGGCGATTATCACCGCCAGTAATCTCGGCAAATGCCGGCAATCCGGTTTTTATGATGAATTTGTAGAGCAAATCATGGCGGAACAGTGATGAATTCAGTAGAATGCCGCCCGATACAGGTTGGTGGCTTACAAATCAGCAATAAATTGACGGATAAACCAACCGAATAACCAGTTAAGAGAATTTATAGGAACGAGGAAAAAAATGGCCAGACTTACTGTCGAAGATTGCCTGGAATATGTTGTTAACCGTTATGACCTGGTTTTACTGGCAACTAAACGGGCGCGTCAGATTGCAATGGGGAGTGATCCATTAGTACCTGAAAATAACGATAAACCTACTGTAGTTGCCTTACGTGAAATTGCCGAAAACCTGGTGACCAATGAAAATATCGACAAAATAAATCAATTTGATACCGAAGATGAATTTTCAGATTCGGAATTCGATTTACCTCCAGCAGAATAAATATACCGTCTTCAGACGACATAAAAGGGCACTTTAGGTGCCCTTTTTTTATTCATGTATCATACAATTAAACAATTATTAATTATGGTAACTGTGTTTACATTGAACTGCCGTGTTAACAATAAATGAGTTAAGTAAAAACATCGGTACATACCTTCAACCTGATCAGGTTGAAAAGGTGCAACGCGCCTATCAGTTTGGTGCCAAAGCCCACGAGGGGCAAAAAAGAATTAGTGGCGAACCTTATATTCATCATCCACTGGAAGTTGCACGCATACTCGGTGATATGCATATGGACCACCCGACTTTAATGGCGGCGATACTACATGATGTCATTGAAGATACACCTACAGCTAAAGCCGAGCTTAAACGTAAATTCGGCAAAGGTGTCGCAGAACTTGTAGATGGTGTTAGTAAACTCGACAAGATAGAATTTCAGACAATCGCCGAGGCCCAGGCACATAACTTTCGTAAAATGTTAATGGCCATGAGTAATGACATTCGTGTCATCCTGGTAAAACTCGCTGACCGGTTGCACAACATGCGGACCATCGAAGCTCTTAATCCGGAGAAACGGCGCCGGATAGCACGCGAGACACTGGAAGTCTATGCGCCGATTGCATTACGTCTTGGTGTAAATTCAATCCGTTTGGAACTCGAAGAACTCGGGTTCAAAACCCTGTATCCAATGCGCTACCGGATTTTGACGGAACAGATCAACAAAGCCCGGGGACATCGTAAGGAGATCATTACAAAAATTCGTTCAGCACTGAAAAGACGCATGCGTCAGGAAAAAATACCCGGACAAATTATCGGCAGAGAAAAACATTTATATGGTATCTATCAAAAGATGCGGGACCAGCATCTTTCTTTTACCGAGGTCTATGATGTGTATGCCTTCCGTATACTGGTTGACACAGTGGATACATGTTATCGATCAGTTGGCACCGTGCATAACTTGTACAAACCGGTACCGGGTAAATTCAAGGATTATATTGCGATTCCAAAAACCAACGGCTATCAATCATTACACACCGTTTTATTCGGACCCTATGGTGTGCCAATTGAGATCCAGATACGTACCAAAGAAATGAATGATGTTGCTGAAGTAGGTATTGCGGCACACTGGCTTTATAAAGCTGAGGGAAAAGCTAAAAGTACTACTCGCGATGGCGACAGGAGTAGTGCCCATCGTCGTGCCAGGGAATGGCTGCGAAATATCGTTGAAATGAACAAAGCTGCGGGCAATCCGGAAGAGTTTTTTGAAAACGTTAAAGTGGATCTGTTTCCGGATGAAGTCTATGTTTTTACACCCAAAGGCAAGATCATGGAGTTACCACGTGGTTCGACAGCCGTTGATTTTGCCTATGCAATTCATACCGATATTGGCAACCAATGCGTTGGGGCACGTATTAATCGAAAATTGGTGCCGTTAGGTACGCAGCTGGCGAATGGTGAAACGATTGAAATCATTACCGCGTCCAGCGGCAGACCCAACCCTGCCTGGTTAAATTTTGTCGCAACAGCAAAGGCTCGGACACAAATTCGTCATTTCCTGAAAAACCTGCAACACAATGAAGCGGTGGCTTTGGGGAAACGTTTACTTAATCGTGAACTGGAACCGTTTGCAATGAATTATCAGGACATAAACGAAACTGATATGCAGCATTTACTTAAGGAAAATAATATTGATACGACCGATGCCTTGTTTGAAGAAATTGGACTGGGTAATCGAATGGCTCCCTTGATTGCGCGTAAATTGCTTGCGCTTGACAAACAAGCAACAAGTAAAAATAAAAAAGGTCATAACAAGGAAACCGTACCATTAACTATTAAAGGTACTGAAGGAATGGTTGTTAACTTTCCAAAATGCTGCTATCCCATTCCTGGTGATCCTATTCATGGTTTTGTTACTTCCGGCCGGGGAATCGTAATACATCGACAAGGCTGTAAAAACATAGCTGAATATCAGAATCATCAGGAGAAATGGATCCATGTAGAATGGGAAAGCGATACAGAACGTGAATTTCAGGCCAAAATCAGGATGAACGTTAATAATCAGCGTGGTGTGCTTGCTACTGTTGCAGCCGCAATTGCTGATGCCGACGCAAATATTGAAAATGTAGAAATGAGAGAACGTGATGATCGTTATACTTCACTTCGATTTATCATTGAAGTTCGTAACCGTGTACATCTGGCCCAGGTAATGAGAAGAATAAGATTACTCAAAAACGTTTCCCAGATTGTACGACCGTGATCAGGATTAAATATTTATTAACTCTATAAGGAGGATAGTGATGCAACGAGAAATAATCTCGACAAAAGATGCACCACAAGCAATTGGTACCTATTCGCAGGCAGTTAAAGTTAATAATACTGTTTATCTATCCGGACAAATTCCACTTGTCCCTGAAACAATGGAACTGGTTGAAGGTGATATGCGTGATCAAATTACTCGTGTATTTGATAATCTGACTGCCGTAGCGACAGCAGCTGGAGGTTCTTTAAACGACATCAGCAAATTAAATATCTTCCTGACCGACCTGACTCATTTCCCATTAGTAAATGAAATAATGGCTGAGTATTTTACTGAACCCTATCCTGCTCGTGCTGCTGTTGGTGTTGCCAGTTTACCGAAAGGGGCCAACGTCGAGATGGATGCAATAATGTCCCTATAGATATTGTATCTCGCCTTTAACTTTGAATAATAAAAAGCAGCTTACTCTTGCTGATCCTGTTACATCTTTAAGTGGCATAGGGTCCAAATTACGGGATAAACTGGAACGTATTGGTATTGTTAATATACAGGATCTGCTGTTTCATCTCCCTTACCGTTATATTGATCGAACACATTTAACACCGATCGGCGCATTGCGTCCTGGTTACGATGCCTATATCCAGGGTGATATCGAGCTTACCCAGATAAAATATGGTAAACGACGTTCGTTACTCTGTCGTATCAGTGATGGAACTGGCTCAGTTATTTTACGTTTTTTTTATTTTTCAAAATCCCAGGAAAAAGGATTACAAAGAGGTTTGACTTTACGTTGCTATGGGCAGGTTCGGCGTGGTCCCAATTCACTGGAGATAATACATCCTGAATATCGTCGGGTTGAAGACAATATAAACGAGGAATTAGATGAACAATTAACCCCGGTTTACCCGAGTACAGAAGGTTTACAACAAACGCGTTTACGTAAACTGAGTGAACAGGCACTGGAAACATTGAGACATGATGAACATGGCCTTATTGAATTGTTACCTGAATTAATATTGTCCTCACACAATTTACCAACATTAGCAAATGCGCTTGAATATGTTCATCGACCGCCACCTGATGCCGATATAAAAAGTTTGCTCGAAGGCCAGCATCCGGCACAACAACGATTGTCTTTTGAGGAATTGCTTGCACACCAATTGAGCCTGCTGGAATTACGGGATGAATTGAGAACAGAGCAATCTCCGGAGTTTGCCAAAAGTTCAAAACTTGTCCCTGCCTATTTGAATAACTTGCCATTTAAATTAACCCAAGCACAGGAAAAAGCTTATCGTACAATTGAAAAAGATTTATCTAAATCTATAGCCATGCTGAGACTCGTACAGGGCGATGTAGGTTCCGGGAAAACCGTTGTTGCTGCACTGGCCAGTTTACAGGCCATCGAGGCAGATTATCAGGTTGCCATAATGGCACCCACTGAATTACTTGCTGAGCAACATTTTAATACTTTTCAGGAATGGTTGAATCCGCTCGCAGTTGATGTTGTATATTTAACAGGAAAGTTAAAAAAATCTGCACGTACTGAAGTTGAAAACAGGCTGCTCGAAAAAAAACCGGTTGTTGCAATTGGTACGCATGCCTTATTTCAGGAATCAATATCTTTTTCCAGACTTGGACTTGTCATTATAGATGAACAACACAGGTTTGGTGTTCATCAACGTCTTGCGTTACTTGAAAAAGGGCGAAAACATCATGTATATCCGCATCAACTTATAATGACGGCAACGCCAATTCCAAGAACGTTAACCATGACAGCCTATGCGGATCTGGACCATACTATTATCGATGAGTTACCACCTAATCGACAGGAAACTTCAACCAGTATTATTTCAAATGAGCGACGCGATACGATTATTGAAAGAATTAATATAGTTTGTAACGAAGGACGCCAGGTTTACTGGGTTTGTACACTAATTGAAGAATCAGAAAGCTTGCAATGTGAAACTGCAATTGATACCTGGGAAACCCTGAAACAAAAACTACCCCGGCTGAATATTGGACTGATCCATGGCCGCATGAAATCGAATGAAAAAGAATTTGTCATGCAGGAATTTAAACAGGGAAGGATTAAATTGTTAGTATCAACCACTGTTATTGAAGTTGGCGTAGATGTTCCGAATGCAAGCCTGATGATTATAGAGAATGCGGAACGGCTTGGATTGTCACAATTACATCAATTGCGTGGCCGGATCGGTAGAGGTGAAATTAAAAGTGACTGTGTTTTAATGTACCAGCAACCTTTGGGTGATCTGTCTAAAAAGCGACTTGAAATTATGCGCACGAACACAAATGGTTTTGTTATCGCGGAAAAAGACCTCGAATTAAGAGGACCAGGTGAGGTATTAGGCACCAGGCAAGCAGGCATACCTGATATGCGTGTTGCAGATCTTATGCGTGATGCCCGCTTATTGCCGGATATTCAACAGGCAGCAAAAACACTGATTAAAGACCATCCGGAACAGGTAAAATTATTAATTCGTCGTTGGCTGGGCAATAGACTTGACTACAGTAATGTATAAGCTCACAGGAATTATCAATTGAAGATTCGCTGGCAAAGTAAACAGTGTTTAAAGATACACGCTATTGATAAAAGACTCCGGTCATTTTTATTTCAGACAGGATCATTAACCCGCTACATACAACAAAGTAGTAAAGCTGCAATCCAGGTTGAACTCGAAACTGAAACCTGGGGTTTCCCTATGCGAGACGAAGCCAGTCTGTTGGGAATACGTACAGCTGAGTATGCGTTTATTCGTGAGTCCTGGTTGAAATCCAGTAATAAAAGAATTGTTTACGCTCGTACTATTATTCCTGGAAAAACCCTGAAGGGTAAAACCAGAAAACTGGCAAACATTGGCAATAAGCCGTTAGGTGAAATCCTGTTTGCTGACAAAACAACGCATCGTTCCAGTATTCGTTACGGGAAAGTAATGCCGAACTGTGACTTATATGAACTGATCAAGGATAATGTTAATGAAAAAGAGGAGATTTGGGGGAGACAATCATTGTTCTATATACAATACAAACCCTTACTTATCAGTGAAGTCTTTCTCCCCGCCATTTTGACATGCATCAAATAATTAAATCTTTTTTAAGCAGGGTTGTTTCTTTATCAAATTCTACTTACCAAATTGTAAAAAACCGGCTTATTGACCTGAAACGTTTTAAACCGGTATTAGAAAGACTTGCTTCTGTTCTACTACAACTACTCAACAGACTTAAACGCCTTTTATTGAATTTATTTGTAAAGGCCAGTATGTATTGGCCAATTATAAAAAACAGGCTACAACAATACGGTAATCTTATCAGGCTTGATCGGCCTATAGGTATTTTACTCCTGTTGTGGCCAACACTTTGGGGGTTATGGATTGCCGCAGAAGGATTTCCCAGAGCTGATGTTTTGGTTGTATTTTGTTCAGGCGTATTTTTGATGCGTTCTGCCGGCTGTGTACTAAACGACATTGCTGATCGACAATTTGACCCGCTTGTGAAAAGAACACAATCACGTCCCCTTGTTACCGGGCAAGTGTCACCCATCGAGGCACTTATATTAGCATGCAGCCTGATACTGCTTGCCTTTCTACTTGTCCTGACTATGAATAAACTAACTATTCAACTTGCTTTTGTTGCTGTATTAATTGCCGGGATTTACCCATTTATGAAGCGCTATACCTATTTACCTCAATTTTTTCTTGGCTTGGCATTTGGCTGGTCTATACCAATGGCATTTGCAGCCCAAACAAATTCCGTTCCACAGATTGCCTGGGTTTTACTAATTGCAAACGTTCTTTGGTCGGTTGTCTATGATACGATGTATGCAATGGTAGATCGCGAAGATGACCTGAAAATTGGTGTAAAATCGACAGCAATTTTGTTTGATGACGCAGACCGGGTTATCATCGCTATTATTCAATCATTGGTATTAATAACCTTAATAATAATAGGCATACAGTTAAAACTTGGGGGGTTGTATTTTTCATGCTTGGGGATTGCCAGCGTTTTCTTTTTATATCAACTTTTTTTAGTTTGGGACAGAAAACCTGCTGATTGCATGCGTGCGTTTCTAAATAATAACTGGTTTGGAATGACAGTCTTTACCGGCCTGTTTTTAAACTATTTATAATGCAAATTATGATAAAAATAATAAAAGTCTTTATTCTGGTCTTGTTGTTCCTGAATACCCGGGTTCTTGCTGAGGATGATTGGTATCTGGTAGAACAGGAATGTGAACGCATCGGCAGTAAGTTGGGCAGTGTCAGTATTCAGGATTGTCTCGATATTAACCTGTCAGCAAGTGATGGACGCTCTGTCAAAGATGCCCCGATACTTATAAAAGAATACCCGCCGTTAGCACGGCGTTCACCATTGGGGAAAGTTCTGTTAATTGGCGGGATACATGGCGATGAATATTCTTCCGTGAGTATTGTGTTTAAATGGATGCGCACACTGGATATTCATCACTCCGGTTTATTCCACTGGCATATTGTCCCGTTACTCAACCCTGATGGTTTGTTACGAAAAAAATCACAACGCATGAATGAAAATAATGTGGATTTAAATCGTAACTTCCCGATCGAAGACTGGGAAAACACTGCCAAAAAACATTGGATAGAAACCACCGGAAGGAACCCGCGTCGTTACCCGGGAGAAAGTGCATTAAGTGAACCTGAAACTGCCTGGTTAGTTGAACATATAAACAACTTTCAACCCGATGTAATTGTTGCCGTACATGCCCCGCATGGGATTGTCGATTACGATGGACCGCGTAACGGGCCTTATAAACTTGGGCGTCTCTATCTAAACCTGTTGGGCACTTATCCCGGATCTTTGGGCAATTATGCCGGGATTCAGAGAGAGATACCGGTAGTGACAATCGAATTACCCTATGCCGGCATCATGCCAACACACAAAGAGATTAATAGTATCTGGCGGGATATGGTCAGGTGGTTGAGTAAAAATATAACTGAAGAGGCTTATATGGAATCTCTGAAAGAATCTCAGGATACAACGCCCTCATAAATAATTCGCCACTGTCCGTCTTTTTCCATGCGCCAGTATTGCCGTTTTGTAAAACGTCTTTTAAAGTTGTCGCTAACGTAATCCTGAATAAATGTAACAACCAATAACTGTTGCTTTTCTCCTGGATAAAGAAACATACTGGTATTGGATAAATTTACTTTAATAAATTTTTTTGACGGATTAACTCTGCGTTTGTATTTAACCCAGGATTTATAATCTTTACCTAATCCTGAATATTCCTTTGAATAATGACTGAGATATAAATTTACATCTTTACTTTCCCAATCCTTGCGCCATTTTTCTACAAGTACCTTATAATCTGCCTGACGTTTTTTCCATTCCTTTTTTGAAATCCAGTTTATTGTGTCGGTAATAATCATTGGCGTATGTCCTTCATCAATAAATGCAGACAAGGCATTTAGATCATTATTGCTGACTATTACACAGCCATTACTGTCTTTTGGAGGTCGGCTATAAGTGCTGCTTGGCGTTCCATGCAACCAGATACCATACCCCGTTCGTCCATGACGTTGATCCCATACATTTGGATAATCAATTGGAAATGCACCATCACCATATAGATCAGGTAATTCATCCGGATTAATAAAACCCGTTACAAAATAAACACCAACCGGTGTTTTTTGGTCGCCCTCTATGTATTTACCTGTACCATTTTTTCCAATCGTGACATAAAAATCCTTGATCAATATCGGCACACTATCCTGATTTTTAAATAAGAATAGTCTTGAACGGGAAGAATCGACAACAAGAATATGTTCCTGTTTTGTATTAATCTGGATTAATGATGATGGTATCTTGTCCCGATCGGCAGGCGACTTGTAATAGTTCCAGCGTGCCTGAACTTCATCACGTAGTGCAGAGATATGCTCAAACGATGCATTTGATATATTTCCAAAATCGGTAATCTGTTGGGAACGGGCCAGGATCATATCTGCATACATTATCTGCGCTGCTTTAAAATCCGGGTTGACCTTTATCAGGCTTTCCAAATCCTTAATTGCTTTTTCGGTATTATTATTTTTTATATTTTCTATTGCCTTGATTAATAATCCCTCGGAGTGTACAGATAAACCTCTATCAGAAGTTGCCTTTGATAACAGGTCTGCAGCAGAAACCGGTTGATACTGTAAACCAATACAGAAAATCAGTAACAGAAATTTGAAACGATGTTTAATCGAAACGTTCATGTTCTTTATATTACCGGGTCCTCTCCTGGGTAATTAACCATTTATTATCTACTTTTCTCATCAATATTTCTTTTCTTACTTTATCTCTATATGTGTCTGATTGGTAACTCTGGATAAACCTTACTTCTGCATAATCTTTACCATGTAAGTTTATCTTTACATCACTTATTTTGACCCTGATATAACCGGGGCGTCTTAACCTTTTACGACGTTCATTCTCCCAGTTTGCCCGGCTCATCCTTTTTGGAGGAATGAACTCTTTACCATAACTCGCCAAATAGGCATCGACGTCTTGTGCCGACCAGGCATTTGCCCAATTAGTTACAGCCTCTTCTACATCTTTTCTGTTTTTTACACTATCTTCAATAATAGTTTCCCTGACTTCCTGTGTCTCTTCGGGCTCAACTTTTACAGTTATTATTTCGGGTTCGGGTTCGGGCTTGACCTCAGGTTTTGGTGCGGGCTCTGGTACAGGTGCTTGCTTGGGTATTGTTGCAACTGCAACGTCTTTCTTTTCAGGGACATCCGGAACAGAAATCAACTCATTAACCAATGACAATTTTTCCCTCGCTGTTTGATTTCCGGTATCCAGTTCCAATGCCTGGTTATAGGCGCGACTTGCCATTTTTGCATAGATATCGCCCAGGTTTTCATGAGCAGTTGCATAGCTGGGATGTGTATTAATTGCATTTTGTAACGCCTCTTCTGCCTGCTCATACTTGCCCTGTGCAGCATAAACAACTGCAAGGTTATTATAGGGTTCAGGTAGTTCAGGGTTTTCCTGAGTTAATTTAGTAAAGACATTTTCTGCCTCCTGAAAACGGTCAAGACGAGTCAAAACCAATCCTTTCAAAAAATGCAATTTAATATCCGATTGATCACGGGATAGCTGATCTTCAGTCAACTTTAATGCTTCGTTTAATTGGTTCTGTTTAATCAATAATTGTATGTCACCATAAGACGACTCGGCATTAACCAATGAAATACAAAAGAAAAAGCCAAAACATATTGAAATTATACGGCTGCTAAAAGTCATACACTGTTCCATACAAAATGAATTTATTTATCAATTATCCTGTTTAATAAACCAAATTGGAGCCCCGAGAGGGAATCGAACCCCCAATAGATGATTACAAATCATCGGTTATACCATTTAACTATCGGGGCAATAAACTTCATTGCCACGGATATATTCAGTTGGAATACAGCATCAATTTGGTCGGCATATTCTAAGGATTATCTTCTAGCATAGCAATTTCATTACATTCCACGGGTAATGCATTAAATCTGGCAGGAAAGCCGGTAAAAAGATCATTTACGTAGCTTGAATTTTGCACAATCTGTACATCAAACCAATGAATTTGTTTTTCGCCTGCATGAGGTACTACAACTGCCTTATAACCCTTTGTCGCAATTTCATTTAAACGTCGATTTACGGAAGCCTGGCTGGAAAATAGTCCTAATGAAATTGCATTTAACAAATCTCCCCCGCGTATTAAGCGTAGATCACGAACACCCTTCTTTTTTAAATCTCTCATTGCTGCTTCGGCAAGTGCACGAGATTCCTGAGGCGCAAGATAAACCCAAAATAATTGTTTACCTTGCTTATTGGTTTTTCTTTGTACATGATTAATTGAACGAGTGTTTAGCCAATCTGATAATAATGCTGCTTCTTTAAAATCCGGTATTGGCCCATACGTATAGCAAACTTTTTTTTCCGGCCCTGAACCCGGATTAACAACACGCTTGTCAGGCCGGCCAATATCTTCTACTACAAGATTTTCATCCAGGGTAATATCAGAAGAAGCTGATGGTAATAATGTATCCATCATTTTTTCAGTATTCGGGTTTAATTCAATTGGAAGTACAGGTTCAGAACTAAATGAATCCACGGATATCCTTTCATCCAGTTTCATTAATTCTCTCTTTTCAGGCAGGTCTTTTAATTCAATTAATAATTCCAGTTTCGGTGTACCGACAGGGACAGGAACTGCCGCAATAATATTTGCCCTTTCTGTTTGGGAGTCCTGATCAATCTCCCAACCCAAATAAATGACATTACCCAATAATAATATTATGAACACCCATTTCATTTATATGCCCTATGGGCTATAGATAACCCATTTAAAACCAGTAACGGTTCATAGATAAAGGTAAATTCAGTCAGAGGATGGATTAGTTCTGCCATACCTCCCGTAATTATACATTTCGGTTCACAATCAAGTTGATCACTATACATTTTAATTGCCTGATTAATTACAGCAACTAATACCAGACAAGCACCATTGTTAATAGCAGCCTGTGTATTATCAGCCTGTTTAATAGAGATATTATTTTCTACATTAACATTTATTCCCGTTGTATTTTCAATAAGTGATTTTTGCATCAATTTATAACCGGGAACTATGTAGCCGCCCAGGTGATTACCGGAATGGTCAATAAAATCTATCGTCAGGGCGGTACCGCAATCTACCAGACAAATATTAGCCTTATACTTATCTCTCACAGCAACCATTGCCAACCAGCGATCGACACCCATTTGTGAAACATCCTTGTAACTGTTCTTCAGATCACCAAACTCATGACTAACCCTGGCTTCCCAGAGTTTAAGTTGCCATAACTTATCCGCCCAACCCTGAACTAATTTTATAAGATCCATTCCAGCTACATTTGATATTAAAACGGCATCCGGTTTTGAAGTAATTTCCGGAGTAATAATATTTTTAAGTTGATCCGAAGTATCACAATCATAATGATTAAAACTACCTGTCTTAATAAATCCGTTATTTTCCTCAACTGCCCAATTGATTGATGTATTGCCGATATCAAACAATAGTTTCATGTCTTTAACCTCAGGGATAATTCACCGGATGTGAAGCGTTGCAATGTCCCGTTTATATTCATTATTAAAGAGCCAAGATCATCGACGCCTTCAACGATACCTTCCACGACACTATCCTGAAAATACAGTTTAGCCGGTTTCCCTTTAAGACAATCATATTCACACCATTCCTGCATTAAACCTTCTGTATCTTCATTACTGACGTGATCTAATATTTCAAGAATATTCGATAATAAAATAGCGGCCACATCATTTCTTGAAACCCTTTTTTCAATATTACTGCAGATATCAGTGATATCCTGTTCTATTTCATCCGCAATAGATTCAGGATAATCATAATTAACTCCAACCCCGATAATTGTCGTCACTGGACCATTAGCTTCACCCCTCATATCCAAAAGCACACCACCAATTTTTTTATGATTGATTACAATATCGTTTGGCCATTTTAATTCAACATTACCCAGTCCTATTGTTTTTAATGCTCTTACGATAGCTATTCCAATGTATAACGAAAGTAAACTTGTGCTTTCTGTAAACAGGTCAAATTGCCACCCGATAGAAATATAAAATCCGCTTCCCAATGGTGAGAACCATTTATTCCCCCTTCTCCCTTTACCTTTTGATTGATATTCAGCCAGGACAATATGCCCGTGTACGGGCTCTGTGTTTAATTGATCATTCAAATATGAATTCGTTGACTCAGTATTAAATAATATCTCTAATTTTTTACATAAACGACGGCTCCTGGCACTCATTTTAGTATTAATTTTATCCCTGGATAGTAATTCTATTTGTCGTGAAAGACGGTAGCCTTTTCCACGTACAGCTTCAATTGGAACATCTAATGACCGAAGTTGCTTTACTGATTTCCAAATAGCGGTTCTTGAAATATTGAGTTGTCTGGCAAGTTCCTCTCCGGAATGAAATATGCCATCTGAAATTATTGATAGTAGTAATAAATGTCCCTGTTTCATAAATAGGGTATTAGAGAATATAGATGATACAAAATTATACCATGTACATTTGGTATTGCTTTAACTCGAATTACGGAAAGGATTCAAAAAATATTCAGGCAAACATATAAGATATTAGTCGTTTATATGTTTGTTACTGGATGATGTTACAGAAACAGTTTTGCATCGACGTTCTTCCTTTATTTAGTAAAAAACGACTGAGAAAAAAACGATTTGATAGTGACCAATATAATCTTTTGAATTACCGGCTAGATATCGTCTTTACGAATAGTTGCATCTTCGTCCGGATCTGAACCATCACCATCATCCAGCATAATTGTTTCATCTTCGGAATCAGAGTCATCGCTTTCATCCAGGTTAAACTCAGGCTCTTCGGTAGGTGTATTGTTATCTGGAAGATCTCGAAGAACCGTATCCTCCTCGTCATCCGGTTCGTAAAGATCAGATAGTTCATCCGGAGAATCCGTACCGGTAATATCAAAATCCATATCCGCTGAATCTTTTACCGATTCATATTCACCGGTGGTTAAATCTCCATCTGTAGTATCATGGTCACGTAATTGAGTTGCTTCTTCCGAATCATCGACGGTGGGCTGATTTGCAAAAACAGTATTTGATATTTGTGTCATGCCGCTATCTTCCATTTCCGGCATAATGAATTCGAAATCACATTTATGTAACCTGATACGATCTCCATGCTTTAGGCGTACTTCACTATTGACCGGTTCACCATTAACAAAAGTACCGTTGATACTTCCTTGATCAATAATCCAGAATGAATAATCCTTGTATTCAATCAATGCATGCCGGCGGCCTATAGTTGACTCACTGACAACAATATAATCCAGATGGTCAGTATCTTTACCGGCAACCCGCCCAAACATTGTCGGCTTATTACCCAGTTTGTGGGTTTGTTTGTCTGTCTTACCTTGCAGATCATTAATATAGGCTTCCTGAACATATGCACTTTCAGCAGCTTTAAGTTCACGATTGCGGCGCAGGAGTAATAGTAAAATACCCAGTAATGTAATCGTTAATATAATAGCTGCCGCAATAATAATAATTGAACGAACCCTTTCTTCCTGGCCCATGGTTTGCGCTGGCACCTCTATAATTACCGGAGGAGGTGGCGGTGCGGGTTCAACAACTACCGGCGCAGGATCAACAACTACTGGTGCAGGTTCCGGGGTTTCTATGATTGGTTCGGGTTCGGGCGGTTTGTTTATTATGTCGTTTATTTGCTCAAAGACACCCTGTAGATCTTCAGCTTTGGTCGCCCGATAATATTCACCATCTGTCTTTTGGGCAATTGATTGTATTAATTGAAAATCAGCTTCGTCAGTAAACGCAATACCAAATATTTTAATATCGTTATCTGCCGCATCCGGCGCCAAATCTTCCCGTAACCATTTTGACTTTTGTAAATCCTTTTCAGGAACGCCGGTATCAACAATACCATCGGTCATAAAGATGATCGATTTCTGTGCTTCACTACGTCCATTATTTTTTAACTCGTAAATAGCCCGTTCTATGCCGGCAGGTGAATCTGTAAAGAGCCCCTTATAATTAATATCTTCTATACTGTTTAATATCTTTTCACGGTTTTCCAGTGATGCATCTGTTAACGCAACCGGCAACCGCACGGATTGGTCAAAAATTACTATACCAACTCGCGTATTCTCATCTTGTTGACTGATAAATTCCCTGACAGCTTTACTTACTAAAAATTCAGGATCATTCTTCTTCATACTTCCGGAATTATCCAAAACCAGTATGACGTCTTTGATTAGCTCAAATGTTTCCTGATCGTAATCAAACGTATCTTCAGTAGTAATCTCGGGAATAATTTCTTCTTCGAATAAAGCCGGATCTTCGGTCAGTGTTTCTTCCTCTGCATCAAGCAGTTCAGCTTCAGCTGACTCGAGAGCATTATCTACAACATCATCAGGAAGTTCCTGCTCTGCAAAAACACTTGTAATAAACAGAATTAGAGAGAGTTTTATTATAAATTTATACATTCAATATCCAATATCAGGGAATTTTGCCGATGCCGCCTAATATTATATGTTTAATCGTAACATACCGGAATGATTAGTTATGCTGATATTATTCCGTATTTGTTGCAACCGGCTTGCCAGGTGTATTACTCCATTCGCTCCATGAACCGGCATAAAGCTTTGGCAATGCCAGGCCGGCATGAACGGCTGTTAGCAAATTATGGCAGGCTGTAACGCCTGAACCACAGTAAAACACGGTCTCTTCGGCAGGTACTTCCATTAGCAATTGCTCAAAATCCCGCTTTAGCTCTTGTTTGTCTTTGAAGAAACCCTGTTCAGATAAATTATCCTTCCAAAACCGGTTAATTGCGCCGGGGATATGTCCGGCAACTGGATCAATCGGCTCAAATTCCCCTCTATATCGACCAGGCTCTCGTGAATCAACAATTTTTTCATGGCCTTGCACATCATCAATATGAACAACATTACTAGTATCAGGTTGCTGATTAAAAGCACTTGGCAAAATATCTTTAATCGAATTATCAACCGGATTGTTGTTTGCTATCCAGGCCTGCCAGCCGCCATCCAATACAGCTGCGGCCGGGTGTTGCATGTACTGTAACATCCACCACAAACGCGCAGCAAATGAACCGAATGAATCATCATAGATTATGACCTGGGTATTCTTTGTTATTCCTGTTCTGGAAAACAACTCATTCATTGCATCTGTTGTTGGCAATGGATGTCTTCCACGATTTGTAACCGGAGGACCACTAAGGTCATCGTGGACATCCAGATAAATTGCACCAGGAATATGTCCTTCAAGATATGCATTCCTGCCTGCTTCCTTATTCATTAAATCATAACGCGTATCTATAATTAACCAGGCTGGATTTTTTAGTTCGTTAAGTAAAGAATTACTATTGATCAAGGTTGTAAACATAATTACACCATTCATATATCAATGTTCATTAGTATTGAATTCCGGTTAATATTAACCTGCACATTAAATAAACTGAAATAGTAATAAGTGGCGTGTTTAAATTTAAATCTAAATATTATAAATATGTACTGGTCACTATAATCTCTGTATTGAATATAAGTTGTACCTCTTTAAGCTATTATTCGCAATCTATCTCCGGACAGCTTGAAGTTATACAAAAAAGTACAGATATAAATAAATTGATTAATGACAAGAACACGCCGATTAACATCCGTAATAGATTAAAAACCATCATCGAAATCCGGAATTTTTCAATAGATCAGCTCGGGTTACCTGATAATGACAGTTACTTCTCCTATGCTGATCTTGAGCGTGAGTACGTCGTCTGGAATATTTTTGCAGCGAAAGAGTTTTCATTACAACCTCAACAATGGTGTTTCTTGTTTGTTGGTTGTTTGCAATATCGAGGGTATTTTTCCGAGGATTCAGCCAGAGACTTCGCCAAAACACTAAAAGACAAAGGGATGGAAACCTATATAGGGGGTGTTAGTGCATATTCAACATTAGGATGGTTTGATGACCCGGTGTTGAACACAATGTTGAAATGGTCAGATGCACGCCTGGCAGCAGTTATATTCCACGAATTAACCCACCAGTTATTTTATATCAAGGGAGACACTGAATTTAACGAATCTCTGGCTGATGCCGTCGCTATTATTGGTGTAAAGCGTTGGCTAGGCTCATCAGGAAGAAAGAGACTTTTGAAAGAATATAATAATTTTCTTTCAAGAGAAGAAAAGTTTGTCAGTCTTATTCTTAAATACAAGGAAAAACTTGAAGCACTCTATTCCACAAATCTTTCTGATGAAATTAAACGCGACAGAAAAAAAGAATTACTCAATGGCATTAGGGAAGAATATAAGATTATTAAACTAGACTGGCAAAAAGATTACTATGGGAACTGGATAAAGACCAGACTTAATAATGCCAGTATTGCTTCCGTTGTTAGCTATAGAAAATACCTGCCAGCTTTTTTAAATATGTTTGAAACATCACAGGAAAATATTGATATATTTTTCAATAAAATCAGAACCCTGACCCAATGCAGTCTTACAGAACGGCAAATGATACTTAATAAAAAACTTGTAGAATTTGCATGCCCGAAATAAATGTTCATCCCTCTGTTCAACTAAGTATGAACAATTAATTAGCTTATTAAAAAACAGGCATACTATTTGATCCAAAAGCGATACAATTTAATATGCTAATATTGATTTAATACTGGCAGGCCCTGACTTAAAAGGAAAACTTTGATATAACGGACATAACTCTATGATTTTTCACTCTATATGTAATTATTTTTTATTTTTAATCATTGCAGTATAGTTTGAGTTATATCAAATGTTCTATGCCTTATTTCTGTTAAAAATGTCTCACTTTAACTAAGTTATTTCATTTAAAATTACATTTTGAGTTAAAGTAATCGATTAAATTTTCTAAATTAGATTAAGTTTAAAGAAATGCTGAATAAATTTTTTGCCAAGCCCATCGAGATCACGATCAACGAACAAACATTAAAGTTTTGCTCACTTGCTGATTATGAATTTAGCCTTGCAGGACGTACCTCTGTACCGTCAAAAAAGATAACTGGCATGGTTAAATTTTCACTTGATGAACTCAAAAAAGAAGCCAAAACAATCAAGGAAATTGAGAAGCGATTTGTATCAATTCTCTCCAAATCAATTGAAGATCCGGATAGTATCAATCGTGCTTTGCGGGAAATGGATCCACAGATTTTTTCTCAGGATCACGGTTGGAGAACAATTATTAGTTCCCTGCATGAAGGCGATGAAGAATTAAATGAATTTAGACGTGTTGCCCTGGTTAAATACATGCAGTATCTCTCGTCACGTCAGGAGATTATCAAATATCTTTATTCAGAAAAGAAAAAACATGTTAAATCAAGTACTAGCGATAAGACTGAAGCAGGGTCAGAACTCAAGGACACTCTTATTCTTGAAAATACTGTGTTTGAGCCCTTATCCGGCAGTGGTAGTAGTGAAAATATGGAAAAAATGCCTAAAGGCGAAAACGTTACAATACGAATGAAGGATGGAAAAAACATTGACGTACTATTGTCCAAACACCAGTGTAAGCTGGTGGGTACAGAATCAGATACAAAATTTATTGATGATGCAGGAAGAAGTTACCAGTTAAAAATAGGTAAAAATACAATCGGCCGGGACAGCAAGAGCGATATTATGATGGATCCTGAATTAAGAGATATATCGCGTATACATCTTGTTATTGAAATGGATGATACAAACACCCTTTATATGACAGATTTGTCATCGCATGGGACTTACTTGCCGGCAAAATATCTGGAAAGTCAGACTTTCTAGTTACTTACTACCAAATATACCTTTAATTTTACCGAACAGGCCCTGCTCGGATTTTTTCTTGGCTGCATTAGCTCTCGCTTGATCTGCCTTACTCATTGGTTTGCCATCACTACCAACTGCACTACTTGTTGTTTTACCAGAGAGTAAAGCTACTATTCTTGTCGCTGCAGTTGGCCCTACTTTTTTCTTAACTTTATTTGTAATGTATTCATCATCGTATTCTTTCGCCCTTAGATCTGCGATGATTTCCTGTACGATTTTGTCTTCTTTATCTTTCCTCAACGCAACATAGAGGCTTTCCAGGAGACTCTCTGACCACATCGTTTTGATTTCAGTCCCTTCAGGGCCTTGATCACTCATCTAGCTTGACTCCAAATATAATGACAGTTAACAACATTATCAGCCGAGAATTATAAAATATCAATTTATTCAATCACATATTCGTGCTTGATTATTTAATTTAATGCCCATATTTAATTTGGGCAAATTATAGATAAAAATGAACTATCAATATAAAGACTTATTATTTGTTGGTACAACTCTTTCTGATAGAATCGCCGCCCCTGATGTTATTAAATTAGAAATCAATAACATAGAAACTACACAAATATGAGTAAAACAGAATTTAATCCCCGGCAGGCAGCGCTTGAGTTTGATTCTGAAACACCGGAATCTATTATAAAACTGGCGCTTGAGAATTTTGACAACATCGCTATTTCTTTTAGTGGTGCCGAAGATGTTGTGCTCATCGATATGGCCACACGGATAAACCCGGATGTTGATGTATTTTCCCTGGATACCGGACGATTACATGCTGAAACATACCAATTTATTGAAAATGTACGTGAACACTACAATCTAGATATTGATATTTTATTTCCTGACAGTGAGTCGGTTCAGGAGCTGGTTAGAAATAAAGGCCTGTACAGTTTTTATAAAGATGGTCATCAGGAATGCTGTAGTATCCGCAAAGTTATTCCCTTGAGGCGTAAATTACTATCATTAGATGCATGGATTACCGGTCAAAGAAAAGACCAAAGTCCGGGCACGCGTAATACCGTCCCTGTTGTTGAAAACGATAGTGCATTTTCAACAGCTGACAAAAAATTAATCAAATTTAATCCATTGTCTAACTGGAGTTCTGCCCGGGTTTGGGAATATATAAGAAATAATAATGTCCCTTATAACCCATTACATGAAAAAGGTTATATCAGTATCGGTTGTGAACCTTGTACGCGACCGGTTTTGCCCAACCAGCATGAACGGGAAGGTCGTTGGTGGTGGGAAGAGGCAACAAAAAAAGAATGTGGTTTGCATGCAGGAAACCTGGATAAATAGTTATGAAGATTACATTTGTAAAAAAGATAAAGTCTGATGGTAAACCCTGTCAGAAATGCGCTGAAGTACAGACCCGGCTCGAACAGGAGGGTTTTATAAACAAAATCAGCCGCACTGTTATTGCTGACGAACGGGACCCGGACAGTGAAGGAATGCAACTAGCCAGGCAATATACAGTCGACCGTGCCCCGTTTTTTATTGTAGAAGAAGAGGGTTCTGAAGCTAAAATTTATACCGTTTATTTCAAGTTCGTTAAAGAGGTTCTTAATAAGGAAGCCAGTGAAAAGGATACCGCCAAGGATTTGATGGATAATAATCCGGATCTGGATTTTCTATAAATTTAGTAATCAGGAATATCGACGTTGCTGAATATGTCTTCCAGTTCACCCTTGGTCGTTGTTTGTAATGATTTCTGTACTATCTCCTGAGTCAGATGCGGTGCGAATAACTGTATAAATTCATACATATAATTTCTTAAAAATGTACCTCGCCGGCACCCTATTCGAGTAACACTCGGTTCAAATAAATGACTGGCATCAATCGACACCAGTTCTGAATCTATTTCCGGGTCGTAGGCCATACTGGCAACAATACCTACTCCCAACTCTAATTTTACATACGTCTTGATAACATCGGCATCAGATGCTGTAAAAACTACCTTTGGTATTAAACCGGCAGCCCGGAAAGCACGATCCAGCTGTGAACGACCGGTAAAACCAAATACATAAGTGACAATCGGGAATTCCGCTAATCTTTCAAGCGTTAGTTTCGATTCATTTGCCAAAGGATGGTTTCGTGTAACTACAACACTTCGATTCCAGCGATAACAAGGCATCATGATTAAATTATCAAATAACTCTAATGCCTCTGTTGCTATAGCAAAATCGGCTGTACCTTTTGATGCTAGTTCGGAGATTTGAACAGGTGTGCCCTGATGCATTTGTAATGACACATCCGGATAAAGTTTAATAAAGTCCTGAATAATTACGGGTAAGACATAACGTGCCTGAGTATGAGTTGTTGCAATTGAAAGATTACCTTGACGCTTGTCACTAAAATCATCCGCAACACGCTTTACACCTTCAACCATATCCAGAATTTCTCCGGCCATATCGATAATGACCTGACCGGCTGGCGTTATTTCGGTTAGATGTTTCCCACTGCGTCGAAAAATCTGGACATCCAATTCGGCTTCCAACATGCGTATTTGTTTACTTATACCAGGTTGTGAAGTGTAGAGGCTATCTGCCGTTGCAGAAACATTTAGACCGTGATTGGCAACTTCCCAGATATATTTAAGTTGTTGTATTTTCATTATCTAATAAACTTATAATAAAAAATTATAAAAATATACATAACAATTCCTTTTCAGAATAGAAATCAGCCGCTAAATTAGACCGCTTTTTAGTAAAAAACCGGGCAAATTACTCTCTAGAACAAAACCTTATGGATATTTATCTCACAATAGCAGGTTTCATCGTCGGCTTTATTGTTGGCATGACAGGTGTTGGGGGTGGTTCGTTAATGACACCCATTTTGGTGCTCGGGTTTGGTATTAAACCTGCCATTGCCGTAGGTACGGATTTACTTTATGCGGCCATTACCAAATCCGGGGGTGTATTTGTACACCAGAAAAACAAGAACATCCTCTGGAAGGTTGTCCTGTTGCTATCGATGGGAAGTATACCGGCATCTTTAGCGTCGATATTGTTAATAAAACAACTTGATGCTGCCGGTATTAATTATGACAACATCATAATGACCACGCTTAGTATTGCCTTAATTCTGACAGCACTTTTTTTAATTACGCGCGATCAATTACGCAAATTTAGTTCACGAGAAAAATTTAATGCAATTAAGCTTATGCATCGAAAATATCGTAAACCGATTACGATATTTGCCGGTGTATTGATTGGTGTACTTGTCACGTTATCCTCAGTAGGTGCAGGTGTTATCGGGGCTGCTTTTTTATTTTTTCTTTACCCAAAGTTTAAGACGATACAGATTGTCGGTACTGATTTGGCACACGCTATACCAATTACTGCAATAGCCGGTTTAGGTCATGCACACATAGGTACAGTAGATTACACATTATTAGTTAGCCTGTTAATTGGCTCTCTACCCGGAATATATCTTGGAAGTCACTTTGGTACATTTCTACCGGATAAAGTTATGCGACCGGTATTGGCAAGTATGCTATTGGTCATAGGTGTCCGACTGGTCTTTTGATTTTTCGTATCATATAAAAATAAAAGCCCTTCATAAAAAGAAGGGCTTTTATTTTTTTAGTTTGTTTAAACTTAATTAAGCGTGACTATGTTTATAATCTTCTATCATCACCGCCATTCGATCTTTCAATTGTAATTTTTCTTTTTTCATTCCCTCTAGTGAAAATTGATCAACATCAATATGTCTTTCATTAGCTTCCTTAACTGTGTGTTTTAAAGTGCTGTGCTTTTCATATAGTCTTTTAAAATCTTCATTTTCATTTAATAATGAATTAACTATTTCCTGATCATGTTCAAACATAAAACCCCCTTTTCAAGTTAGCTGAAAATAAAGGAACTGAAGGTTGGTAAATAGAATTATTACTACGCGACATACTGCCTGCTGTATTTCTACAGGCACGATAAAAATTAAGAAACGATGTTTTCTCTGAAGTGTCTTTCATACTCCCCACATTATTAACACTAGCCCAGAAAAAGGGCTTCTACAAGTCAGAAATATTTTAATAAAAGATAATCAAAGGCTTATAAGCGAGGTTTATTTTATGTTTTTAACCTAAAAAATAATTGACAATAAATAAGTTTGCGTTATTCTACCTATTAATAGGTAGATAGAATGAATACTGCGGAACACATCATCAATACAGCAACGCTGCTGCTGCAAAAAAACGGATTTAATGCGTTTAGTTATCACGATATTTCCAGGCAGATCGGGATTAAGACATCCAGCATTCACTATCATTTCCCTGGTAAACATGACCTCGGGAAATCAATAATGAAAAACTACCGCGCATTACATAATTCTGAACTGAAAAGAATTGATTCTGAATCAAGTAATCCTGTTAAAAAATTACAGGCCTTTGGTGAACTCTTTATTTGTACGCTTGGTGATGAGTTCAGGATGTGTCCTTGTGGAATGTTAACAACCGATATAAACACCTTACCCGAACCCATTAAGGAAGAGGTGCAGGGATTTTTTACGGATAGTGAAGCCTGGCTTGCTTCCGTGTTAAAGACAGGAATTGAACAGGGGTTATTTTCTATTGAATCAAATCACAATGAATTTGCCAAAACATTATTTGCCTCATTCGAAGGCGCGATGTTGTCTGCCAGAGCTTTTAAGGATAAAGCCCGTCTTAGTAAAACAATTAAACAACTAATCAAACTGATACAAACATAAATATTATGAAAGCGATAAATAAATATTTTCTAATTACATTGTTATTAGCTTTATCCTGCAAAACTGCCGCCTCGGATGCTACAGATGGTTTTAATTTGATAAATGTTGATGAAGGGATCTATGCGCATATAGGCAGGCATTTATCTATCGAAGATGAACAACGCGATGATATTGCAAATATAGGTTTTATCATTGGTGATAACTGTGTTGCAGTGATTGATACGGGTGGCTCAATAGCTGTAGGTAAAAAGTTATTAAAAGCAATGCGTTCTATTACCGAAAAACCTGTTTGTTATGTCATAAATACACATATTCATTATGATCACTTATTAGGGAATAAGGCTTTTGTTTCGAAAAACACCACTTTTGTTGGTCATAAAGGACTGGCTGAAGCAGTTGAACACAATCGGGGATTCTTTTTAGATCAGTTTAAATCTGAGCTAGGGGATAATCCTGATCCCTCAGCAATAATTGCCCCGACAAAATTGATAACTGATAAAGAGGAACTGGATTTAGGTGATCGAACCTTAACCTTAATCAGTTACCCGACTTCACATAGCCATAATGACTTAGTCATTCTTGATAACAAGACCAAAACACTTTGGTCTGGAGATTTAATCTTTCGCGAACGCGTGCCGTCCCTGACAGGAAGCCTTAAAGGCTGGGTCAAAGTCATGGAAGAGTTACAGAAACTGGAAGTTAATAAAGTCATTCCGGGTCATGGAAGTATTGCAGATTCAATGCCCGAAGCAATAAAACAACAACAGGCTTATTTAAAATTGCTATTGGATGAAACACGCAAGGCAGTAGCAGAGGGTTTATTCGTCAACGATGCTATGCAAACTATCGATAAAGACAACCGTTTAAACTGGCTATTACATGAATATCAGCATCCAACAAATGTCTCAAGGGCGTTTTCAGAGCTGGAATGGGAATAAGATTGTCTTATAATCTGCTATAGGAATTATTAATTTCAGATATTACTAGCAATGCCAAATTACGATTATTTCTGTGAAGCAAATGGTAAAACTATAGAGGTTTATCATGACGTCAACACAAAGTTAAAGACCTGGGGTGAAGTCTGTTTTGCGGCTCAAATACCACTCGGTGACACAGATGTAGAGTCTCCGGTTACAATCAAGATACGCCCTGTAGGTATCAATATTCCTATAGGTAACACCAAGTTAAAAGAACATGGCTTTACTAAATTAGTCAAACGTGACGATGGTGTATATGAAAACGTAACTGCGACAGGAGACGAAAAAAAATATATGAAAGCGGGTGATAAGTCATCCATGCCTCACCTTCATAAGAAGATTTCAAGTTAGAATAACGCTTATTTGTCTGGTGTGATGTGATAATCATCACAACGTCAATCTCAATTATTTAATCGGTTTCAAATTACATTTATACTCGTAAATATATAAACGCAACGAGACATACAATAATGATAAAACATACTTTTTTAGTTTTTTTATGCGCCCTAGGTTTAATTATTAATCCTGTATTGGCAGATGATGGTTATGATCAAGATACTGTACTCGATGATGCCGCCGATTTTTTTGGCGAAGGAGCGGAGGGCCTAGGTGAAGTTGTCGAAAAAATATTTAAGAAGTATGGAAGACCTAATGCCGTGATAAAGGGAGAGGAAGCAAGTGGTGCACTGGGTGTTGGTGCCCGCTATGGGCATGGATTCCTGTCTATGAAAAAAGGTAGTAAAACCGAAGTTCACTGGACCGGGCCTTCAATAGGATTCGATGCCGGCGCAAATGCATCAAAAGTTTATGTACTCGTCTATCATCTGCCGAACACTGATGCATTGTTTCAACGCTTTCCTGCTGTAGATGGCAGTCTCTATGTTATCGGCGGAATCAGCGCCAATTACCACCAATCCGATAAAATAATATTAGCACCGATGCGCCTGGGTGCAGGTTTAAGAGCAGGTGTTAACGTGGGTTATATGAAATATACCCGGGAAAAAACCTGGAACCCTTTTTAATTACTTATCTTTGATTTTCAAAAAATTCACTAGTAAAACTAAAGCTTTCATTTCTTAATGAGAATAGTTATCATTTACAATTATTCTAATAAATCACGGTAAACGTAAATGATTAAACTCATTGCAAATATTTCATTCTTAAGCCTGCTGCTTGTAACTACCGCATCTTATGCAAGCGGCAAAATGAGTGAAGAAGATATTAAAGATGTTAACCGCGTCGAAGTAAAAAATGATGATGAACGCAAAAAGATTTCAATCGCAGCAGGTTTATTATCTGATTATGAAATATCAGCAAAAAAGTTGGTAGCAAGTCTCGATAAAGAATCTGTCAACGCAGATCAAATAAATACTGAGGCAAAAAAATTATTAAACTTATCAGAGACTGTTATTGATAGTGCTCGATTTCGACTACCACAGTGTGATGAATACCTGGCAAAAACGATGGCATTAAAAGATGTTTTGGACACCATCTCTAATGAATCGATTGAAAAAGATTATCATCATGATGGTGCTTTACCTAAAGCACCGGGTGAATGTTATCATGCAAAAGATCTTTTCGTGCATCCGGCAACAGTGGTTGTTTTAACACGTGATGATCCTGGATTAAGCCAAGAAACTAAATCCTCAATTAATGCTGAAATTACCGAAGTACTCGCACATACAGAATTTGTACGACAACTAATTATTTACTAAGTTAAAAATCTTAAGCTGGCTGCAATCTTGGTCTACCCGCTTTCTTCTTTCTCACGCGAATAGTAAGTTTATTTTCAACCCATTCTATAAACTCATCAGAACCGTAAACGCGATTTGATTGTGCTGCTTCCCGAATCTTTTTTAGTTTGATTTTATCCAAGCTAATATTCATTAACCCACGATAAGCACAGCAACGTTCATTACGGCTTTTACCAAGTTTTATATATTCACTATGGGGAATAATGTAACAAGAGGATTGATTCATCCCCGTACATTGATAGCTCGACCATTTATATGAACCAGGCTCGTAAACAATATTACTTCGTATAGGATTCATCTCTATATATCGATAACAATCCAGGACATGAAAATCATTTTCAACAAGACAAGAATGATATCGACCTTCCCATAATGTACCACTTCGACCGTATTTAAAATTGATATATCTCACATACCGACGACCCAAATCTTGCAAAGTACGTGATATACCTTCAGAACAATCAGGAGTCATCAACAAGTGTACATGATTTGGCATTAAACAATACGAATGCAGCATAACATTATATTTATCTACCGCATCACAGAGATATTCTAGATATTGTTCATAATCATCAGAACCAAAGAAACATGGCAAACGATTATTGCCACGTTGGAGGATGTGTTGAGTAATCCCACATAAAGATAAACGACGTAATCTGGCCATATGCACCCCTCCTTTAATGCACAAACCAGATCCCTTTGCTAAATTTTTGCTGTTCTTTATATGTAAACAAGTTTAGTACGTTTTAAAACTAAATTCACTCTGACCCCAATTTTTTTCGGTAAATACTGTGTTAAATTTTATATGAGGCTCAGGAAGAAGATATGTATAAAATTACACTACTCATTTCATTTATCTTTTTATCAGATTTTGCTTATTCGGGGAACGTTATACCAAGTGGCCCCGGCGCTTTTAATCCACCAACAACTCAACCGTCATGGCCAAATATACCTGATGATGTTCAGTATCCTGGGGGATATTCAACTCAAGGTGGTTCTTGGAGCCAAGGTAGAAGCACATCAAGTCAAAGTGGATATACAACAGGACAAAGTAATTACACAATCAATGAAAGGCTAGTTATTAATGCATTAAATGCAAGGATCAAACAGCTTGAGGAAATAATAGAAGACCAGAATAAGTTAATTAAATATTACAAAAATCAACTTAACCAATAATAAATCATTTAACTCACTAGATTATAAAATTTATGGAACAAGAAAACTTAACAGATATATTAACTGAACAAGATGCATTAGCACTCGAGAAATCAATTGAGAATAGAATTACGACAGAAAGCAATATTTCTTCTTCTGCAATCGCTGAATCTACAGAAACTCAAGCATGGTGGACTGTTCAAAATGCAATGACAATAAGCGCTATCACATTAATTTTTGGCATTATTGTAATAATGATTGGTGCATATTTAGTTAGAAAAGGCTCTGAAATAGAGGGCGTACTTAGATTGCTAGCAACAATAGTAATACTCGTTGGTTCTTTATTCTTAGTTGTTGCTGGTTATACCGAAACACAGGTAGCTCCTGTTATTGGATTGCTCGGTACAATCGCAGGGTATCTATTAGGAAAAGCACGTACGGAACAATCATCACAAACATAGATTTTTATAGTGATGAATCTTAATACGGTCAATAAATTAAGGTAAAAAAATGGAATCACTTATACCTTATGCAACTTCGCTCAACAAAAATAATGCATATTGGATGGCAAGGTTTTCAAAAGAAGTATACAAAAAAACATCAGAAAATAATCCTATACCTAACGAAAAAGAAATTTTAATAAGCTTAAAATCAGATGATAAAAATATTAAATCTGTAACCGGTGAATCTAAAAATAGTGCGCAAGCTGCTCTAATAGAGCATAAAGATTATCTTTGTATAACATTTAGAGGGACTGACGAAACACTCGACTGGCTCGATAATATTAATGCATTCCCAGTGCAAGAAATATTTGGGAAATTTCATAGGGGCTTTTGGCAATCAACTAATGATGTTTGGGATACTCTATTTTCAAAATACAAAGAACTAAGCTCCATAAAAAAACGTCCATTATTTCTGACTGGTCACAGCCTTGGCGGGGCTATGGCAAGCATTGCAGCCTCAAAACTTATTCACGAAGATCTACCTTTTATCTCTGTTTATACTTTTGGGCAGCCACGTGCCCTTGAAAGAGAAACTTCTCGATTATTCAACATAGAATGTAAAACACGGTATTTCAGATTCCAGAACAACAACGATATTGTCTCACGCGTCCCTGCACGATTAATGGGTTATAGCCATGTCGGCACATGTATATATATTTCTGAAAATAAAAAGCTACACAATGACCCTGGTTTCTGGTTTCAGTTTCTAGACGCAATTGAAGGAGCTCTCGAAGCTTTTAAAGAAAGAGGAATTGATGGAATTGAAGATCATAATATAGATAAATATTTACAGGCTATTTCCAATTGGGATGTGAGCTTTTAATTTTTAAAATACATATTTATCCTGACAAAATTAAAAACATATAGTAAGAATCAATGTAGAAAATAATTATAACTTTTAATTATCTTTATGCGCTTTTTAACTTAGAGAGAAATCAATGGCTAATCCAAAAATAACTAAAACATGTGTGCGCTTTGCATTTATTGAATGTGCTTCTGGAAAAAACCTCAATGAAGAGCAAGTAGAAGAACTCAACTACTTAATTGGAAAGGATTGGGATTTTATACATAACAGAAATGAGGAAGAAATTGGTGTGTTTGATGATATAAAACTTAGCGAGGCCATCCCTGTTGCTGATACTTATGGTGGCTCTAGTGTAAGAGATTTATTTTGGTTCATTTTAATGCGCCAACTGAAACGAAGAAATCAAACTCAAGATAATAATACTGTACCAGTTGAAGACGGTTTTAAAAAAACAGTAGCTGAATTAGCCACAATCATTTTTGAAATTATCCAAGGTCAACAAACATGAAATTTAAAATATTTTTTTTATTCGTACTTATCACTAATTATGGGAATGTTTTTTCTCAAGAAAATTTCAACATTGAGAAACTTTCAGAATTATCTTTAGGATTAGTTCAAACCGAGTTAGAAAAATCAGCAATAAATTTTGCTTTCGATCATATCCCTTGGTTTGGGAAAGACTCTTCTTTAACTATATTAGGCGACAATTGGATGTTCGCCCGACTAGGTTATGAACTATCGATTAAGCAGGGTGGTAACGATGCTTTTGATAGTATTGTCGGCTCTTCTAAATGGTTTACTATAATAGGTAAAAACCCTGATATAACTGGAGATAGTTTTTTTTTAGTCCCTTTCGGAGGCGGATTTGAAGCAGATAGAAATGCTGATAATGTAGCTATAATTGGAGAGATTGGTCTTGTGCCTGTATGGAGGTTAAAACAACAAGCTGGTGTTGATAAACCTACACACTATGGATACGGTACAAACCGTGCAGGCATTTTCATTCAAACTGGATACAAAACTACAAGTGACAGCGACGATATGCCTGCAATGTCAGTAGGTGGTGATGATAGTGACAATAAAGAAGATGAGGGTGAATTGTTACGTTTCAAATTAGATGTCCGTCATCAGTTTAATATACTCGGTTATAGTAATGATACTATAATCTTTTTACCAAATGCTAAAGCTTGGTATGACGTTATAAACGATGAAATTTATTATCACGCGGAAGCTAAGATTAAAATTAAATTACCAGAATGGCCTATACTTAGCGAAATAACAGGGAAAAAAAGTTTAGATTTTTCTTATGAAAAAGGTTCAGGCGCGCCTAATTTTAATGAAGGAGATCAATTCTCTGCAAATTTATCAATACAATTTTAGTGGTATTTAAACTCAATTTGCGAAGAATCTTGACGAACTAAAATAATAAAACATAAAAAATCCTCAACTCAAAGAGTTGGGGATTGTTTATTTAAAAGCCTGGCAGTGACCTACTCTCATTAAGCACACCCATGTACTTAACCCTACGGGCGGACTTCGTCCGTGCAAATCAGCTTTCCTGCTGATTTGTCACATGGGAACTCCCACACTGTCATCGGCGCTAAGCGGTTTCACTTTCGAGTTCCAAATGAGATCGGGTGGTTCACGCTCGCTATTGCCGCTAGGCAAACTGGTTGAGTATTATATGGTCAAGTCTCACGGGTACACGAATTGGTTAGCTTCACTTCGTTAATTCGTAATACGGTATTCATAATTTTGCTGTAAATATACAAATAGTAATTTCTGTTGTATGTTGATATAGAGTCGTTTCTTATGAATGTATCTCTTTCAAATACGTATATTTCATCCAGTAAAATTTCATCGGGATTTGTATTAAATGTTAAAACATAAAAAAGGTCTGATCATCGGTATCGCGAATGAGCATTCGCTTGCCTGGGGCTGTGCCAAGACATTCCATCATTATACGGCTGACCTTGCACTGACTTATTTAAATGAAAAAGCAAGGTCCTATGTTGAACCACTGGCGCAACAAGTGGCGGCCCCCATATTAATGCCACTGGATGTCCAGGATGATACACAGTGGGACGCGCTGTTTGAGACGATTGAAAAAGAGTGGGGTACGCTCGACTTTGCGATACATTCCATTGCATTTGCACCAAAAAATGATTTACATGGACGGGTTGTTGATTGCAGTCTGGAAGGATTCAGCCAGGCCATGGATATTTCCTGCCATTCTTTTCTGCGCATGGCAAAACGTTGCGAATCTTTGATGAACACAGGCGGAAGTTTGCTAACCATGAGTTACTACGGCGCACAAAAGGTTATAGAAAACTATAACATGATGGGACCGGTAAAAGCTGCTTTGGAAGCTTGCGTACGGGAAGTGGCCGTTGAACTCGGCAGCAAGCAGATCCGGGCAAATACCATTTCGGCAGGACCTGTTCAAACACGTGCAGCTTCAGGTTTATTGAAGTTTGAACAATTGATGGATAAGGCAGAGGCTCATACCCCTTTACATCAGTTGATCAATATAGACGATGTAGGTGAACTGGCCGCTTATCTTGTCTCTGATCGGGCAAAATGTATTACCGGGCAAACCCTGTTTGTCGATGCGGGCTATAACGTACTGGGATTCTAAATTTTGGAAACTATCGAAAATCGAACTTATGATGAGATCAACGTGGGTGATAATGCATCTCTAACGCGCACATTGACCATGAAAGATATCCAGTTGTTTGCCATCATGTCCGGTGATGTCAATCCGGCTCATCTGGATGAAGATTATGCAAGAAGCTCACAATTCCATGAAATCATCGCACATGGTATGTGGAGCGGCTCATTAATCTCCACCGTTATCGGTACACAATTGCCTGGGCCAGGCACCATTTACATGAAGCAAGACATGACCTTCCTGAAACCGGTTGGGCTTGGTGACCTGATCACCGTCTCGGTTACGGTCAAGGAAAAATTACCTAAATACAGGCTGAAACTGGACTGTGTATGTACTGACCAGGAAGGTGATACTGTGATCTCCGGTGAAGCCCTGGTGCTGGCACCTAAAAACAAGATCAAGCGCAACCGCACACGCTTGCCAGCCGTAGAATTAAAAGAAGTGGAAAGTGAACGTTATAAACAAATGGTAACTATGGCCGAAGGAATGGAACCGCTCAGAACCTGCGTGGTTCACCCGGTTGATCGCAATTCTCTGGCCGGTGCCTTGGAGGCGGCAGATGACAAAATAATCACACCGATATTGATCGGTCCCAAGGCAAAAATACAGGCTGTTGCCAAAGATTCACATTTTGAAATTGATTACATTGAGATCATTGATGCTCCACATAGTGATGCAGCCGCCGAAACCGCAGTTGAATACATTAAGCGGGGCCAGGCAGAGGCTTTGATGAAAGGTAAGTTATCCACCAGTGAGCTAATGCAAAAGGTGTTGTCTAAAGAAAAAGGCTTACGTACCGGTCGGCAGATGAGTCATGTGTTTGCCCTGGATGCTCCCAGCTACCACAAGCCATTGTTCCTGACGGACGCCGCTATCAATATCCGTCCAAACCTGGCGGCAAAAAAAGACATTATCCAAAACGCCATTGATCTCGTGTATACATTGACTGGCCGGTCACCCAAAGTTGCGATCCTGTCCGCCGTAGAAACCGTCGAAGAGAAAATACCATCGACACTGGATGCAACTGCACTCTGCAAAATGGCCGAACGTGGACAAATTGTAGGTGGCATCCTGGATGGACCGCTGGCCATGGACAACGCGATTTCCCGCGAGGCCGCGCAAAGCAAAGGCATTCTTTCCCAGGTAGCTGGTGACGCAGACATTCTGGTGGCACCGGATATTGAGTCGGGCAATATGTTATTCAAACAGATGCGGTTTCTTTCCGGTATTGAGGGTGCCGGTATTGTCATGGGTGCGCGCGTGCCAATTATCCTCACCAGCCGGGCTGGCGGACCTAAAACACGCAAGGCATCCTGTGCTATGGCCCTGCTCTATCAACGCCGTAAAGATACCGTCGAGTTAAACCAAGTTAGTCATGAAAACAGCGAAACAATTTCTGGTTCTGAACACCGGTTCCTCGACCATTAAATACGCGATCTTTGCCGGTGATGATCTCACTTGTCTGGAACGCGGAAAACACGAAATCACAGCAGATACGTTTACCGATATATTGGAGGACGTCCTGCAACATGCTGGTAAAGTCAATGCGGTCGGGCATCGGGTTGTGCATGGTGGTCAAAAATTCATCCAGCCGCTTATAATCAATGATCAAATACTGCAACAAATTGAAGGTTTGGTCCCCCTTGCACCCTTGCACCTGCCACACAATCTGCACGCGATAAAAGAAATACGTGATAAGCACCCGGGATTAATACAAGTGGCCTGTTTTGATACCGCCTTTCACGCAACACAGAGCAAACTACACAGGCTTTACGCACTGCCAAAGGCCGTCACACAGGACAATGTTCTGCGTTATGGTTTTCATGGATTGTCCTATGAGTATATCGCCCAAGTCCTGCCACAATACACCGACAAGGCAAATGGCAAAATCATTGTCCTGCATTTGGGTAGTGGGGCCAGTGCCTGTGCTATACATGAATTAAAAAGCGTCACCTCCACCATGGGTTTTACTGCGGTGGAAGGTCTTATGATGAGTACCCGTTGCGGCAGTCTTGATCCTGGTCTGGTGCTGTACCTGTTACAGGAAAAAAAACTGTCATACGAACAGGTTGAAAACTTACTCTACAAACAATCAGGGCTATTGGGTGTTTCCGGTATCAGTGGTGATGTTAATGACCTGATTGATAGCAAAGATGTCTCTGCAAACGAGGCCCTGGATCTGTTTTGTCTTTACGCGGTGCGTGCCATCGGTTGTTTGAGTGCCGAACTTCAGGGACTGGACGCCCTGGTATTCACGGCCGGCGTTGGTGAAAACCTACCGTTAATCAGAAAAAAAATCTGTGAGCAATTCACATGGCTAGGCGTTTCTATTAATGATCAGGCCAATCAGAACAATGCACTACAAATACACGAGGTTGATAAAAGTAATATTGATGTTCTGGTAATACCGACAAACGAAGAGGAAATGATCGCAAGTCATATACAAAGATTATTATGATTCAAGCAGGTCTTACTGTTTTTGTCGATGCCAAAACTTATGCAACTCTTCAACCACGACAAGACTACAGGCAACACCTAGCAGTATTCCCCATTGCGTCAAAGTGATGGGTTGAAGTGCCAACACATCACTCAGTCCTGGTGTATACATCGCACCGATGTGTATTAACTGGGCCAAAGGTACCGCCAGGATCAGAAAAGGATTGGCAAAAAACCGGATCTGAAATAACGAACGGGTCTCGGAGCGACTATTCAAGGCATGAAAATTACCGAACAATACCATCAACATTAAGGTCAGGTTTCTTGCTGCATCAATTTCAGTATTCATTTGATGCAATGTCCAAAATACCAGAAACGCCAAGCCACCCATGACCGCACCAGTCAATAACACATGCTCAATAATACGCCTTTCAAAGATTGGCTCATTCGGCGCCCGTGGTTGTTTATCGAGTTCACCTCCTTCTTTGGGCTCAAAGGCCAGGGCAACATCCTGAAGACCATTGGCAACCAGGTTCAGCCACAACAATTGCACGGCCGACAAAGGCATGGGCAGGCCCGCAAGCACCGCCAGAAAAAATAACAGGATGGCGGAAAAACCGGTGGCTACCAACAACGCAATCACTTTTCGAATGTTGTTGTAAACAATACGGCCCTCTTCAATACCATCGACGATCGAGGCAAAGTTATCATCGGTAATGATTAAGTCAGCCGATTCGCGCGCCACATCAGTCCCTCTCTTACCCATCGCAATCCCGGCGTTGGCAGAACGCATGGCCGGTGCATCATTTACACCATCCCCAGTCACTGCGACAAAGTGCCCGGACTCCCGCAAAGTGGTGACGATGTGCTCTTTTTGCTGCGGCTCAATACGTGCAAATACCCGTGCAGACAGGATCAATTCACGTGCAGCCCCTGCTCCTTTCGCGGTCATTTCACTTAGCATGGGGCCGCTTACCACCGTGTCATTTTGATCACATAAGCCCAGATCGACCGATATCGCTTTTGCAGTTGCCGGATGATCGCCGGTAATCATCGCCACCTCAATACCACCACTGCGACAACGTTTGACGGCCTCATACGCCTCCGGGCGAAGCGGATCGATCATGGCGACGATGCCGAGAAAAGTGACATCATGTAATACTTCTTCCGCCTGGCTATCATCTGCCACCGTACGCATACCCAGAGACAGCAAACGGTAACCTTGCGTAGCCAAAGACTCAAACTGGCTGGTTAACAAATCGATATCAATTGGGACTGGACCATTCTCCGTTAGCATCTGGCTACACATTTGCATCATCTTTTCCGGACTGCCCTTGATATACAGACGGGTTTTTCCTGCAGCATGATTCAAACTGCCAGAGAATGCGCGTTCGGACTCATAAGGTATCAAGGCTTTACAGGGGTTATCCTCTCTAAGTGCTGTAACCGAAATACCCAGTTTTTTTGCCAATACCAAAAAAGCAACATCGACAATATCACCCTCGGAAGACCATTCCTTACCGGCATAATCCAGATGTGCCTCATTCGCCAGTACACCGGCCGTGCAGAGTAACTTTGCCGGTTCAAGACTATGCTCACTACTTACCTCGCCACCGGGAGCAACACCTTCTCCACTGATCTCATAGGTCTTGCCATCCGGTAGTACAATTCTGCGAATTGTCATTTCATTGACCGTCAGTGTGCCGGTTTTGTCCGAGCAAATAAATGTACAGGAACCCAGGGCTTCTACCGCAACCAGCTTTCTGATGATGACATTATGCCGCGCCATGCGCCGCATACCGATCGCCAAAGCCACGGTCAGTGCGGCCGGCAAACCTTCAGGAATGGTTGAGACTGCCAGACCAATGGCCATTAACAACATGGCTTCCAATGCATAAGTCCCATCCCAAAACATCAATAAGATGAGTGCCACTATGGCAAGCATGATGCCGCCGGCAACTTGGTAGGTAAAACGGCGGATACGAATCATTAGAGGTGGTTCAGACTCGCGTTCCTTATTAACGTCCTTTGCTATGCGGCCGATCTCGGTATTTAAGCCGATGGATTGCACAATACCCTGACCACGACCGGTGTTAACTATGGTACCGGCGAAGGCGGCATTAATTCGATCCGCCATAGGTGTATCTTCGGGGATTACTGCATCAGCATTCTTATTAACGGCGATTGATTCACCAGTGAGCATGGATTCATCGATGCTCAAATTCTGTGAATGGCTCAACATGAGATCAGCCGGCACTTTATCCCCGGATGCCAGCAAGACCAGATCCCCGGGCAGCAGAAATTCAATATCGATCATTTGTGCTGCCCCATCACGGATCACTCGGGCCTTGCCCTTCACCATATTACGTAAGGCGGCGGCAGCTTTTTGTGCCGAGAACTCCTGTATCGTGCCTATAACTGCATTGAGCAGTAATACTATGACTATAAACACACCACTGGCTGTCTGACCTAAAAGGAAAGATACGATTGCGGCCAGCAACAGGATATAAATAAATGGACTCAAGAATTGTCGGGCAAAAAGCAGTATGACGCCAGGAAGTGGTGGAGCAGGAATAACATTGAGTCCATATTCAACACGCAGTGCCGGTATATCTTCGCTTGAGAGTCCTTGCTTTAGCATGATGATAAAAGCTTTACTTGCATGGGTTTATGAATCAAAAGAAAAATCCAAAAACTATTTATTATACTGATATTGGAAAATTTCTTTTGCTTATATATACATGGACTGTATTTAAATAATGTTACGATAACTACATAACTTGCTCGAATTTAGAGTTAAGAAAATAACGAGAGGGATTTCTTCAGCACACGCAGCTTACGTATCTTTGAGCTAGAACTCTCATCACCAATGCTCTCTTGAAATGATTTATTGTTTATCCTGCGAAATTATCAACGGTGGTTTACCAGTTTTGGCACGTACCCAATTAATACCCCTGAGCACGGAGTCGTTGCTGACCATTTTTCTTTCCATTCGATACTTGCCGGGAAAGTCGAGAAAGATCAGGCCCACGAAGATGGTCAACAGGCCCTGGCCCGGCAATACCAGCATCAGCATGCCAGCGATAACCAGCAACATGCCGAAAAGGTTTTTGAGAAGCCAGAGTGGCAGAAGCAGGGCACGCTGCATGTGAGTCCGCTCGCGGCGCTGTCTGGCTGTGGAGGAATAATAGTCCACCGGCATGATGCTAAGTATCAATGGTACCAGTGCCAGGGTACCGAAGAATGTAACGATGGAAATCACCATCAGCCACCAGGTCAGAGATTCATTTTGGCTAAACCAATCGAACATGGTCTACGGGTTTAGGCCTCGGGTAGTTCAAAGTCGGCGATAAGCGGCAGGTGGTCAGAGGCCTGCCGGACCAGATCACTATGACCGGCGTAACTATGCACACATTCAAGCTTACCGCGGTAGTAGATATGGTCAAGCTGTCGCACCGGCATGATCGCCGGGAAGGTATTAATCTTTTGGCCTACCGGTAAAAAGCCATGGGGCAGCATGGCCTGTTTGCCTAATGTACCCCAAACATCGTTATAGTCCCCGGCAATGATCACCGGCGTGTCGTGATGAACGCGCTTGACTACGGGAGAGTCGTGGAGTTTCTGTAACTGTATCAGCCGCTCGAAACCTGCCAATCCCAGGTGACAAGTAATGATGAGCATGCTGTGCCACTGTTTATCTTTCAATTGACAACGAGCAGCGAGGGCGCGACGGCGCTTTTTCAGAGGAATAGTCAGGTCGATGTTCTCAATGTGTGTGAGAGGGAAACGGCTGAGAATGGCATTACCGTAATGACCCCTCTTCAGCTTGATGTTTTGCTGGTAGGCGCGATGACGCAGACCGAGAGAATCGCCGATTTCATCGACCTGACGGTGGTGGCGGGACCTTGGTACATCATTGTCCACTTCCTGCATGACGACGATATCACCCTGGTAGCGTTCCAGGGTGTTGATAATGCGTTCAGGCCGGTAGAGCCGATCGACACCACCGATACCCTTGTGAATGTTGTAAGTAATGACACGAAATTGCATACCCTAGTTACAAAACATGATTATTATTAAGACGCTCATGGAATGACATTAATAGATCCAAAAGCTTGAAAAAAATTATGTTCAATATGATTTTATATTAAAAGAGTATTCGAAAAAGTTGAGACTTAATGTGTCAATATAGATCAGTACTTGGTCAACGCTTCTTATCGTGATTTTCTTTTATAGCTTGAGAAAGCTGTTTGTTAGCACACTCGTATCCAAACATAATCATCTCAGATGCACGGTCAAACTCTAACGCCCCACATGCATTCCTGGCAATCTCAACGATGTAGTCTGGTGGGTACGCGGCCAACTTTTGTCTTGCTATGGACGATTGCATTGCGTCAAAAGCCTGACTGACGACATCATATGCTCCCCAATCTCGACTGGCTTTGTTTGTATCTGGAAAATTAAACCGATCAATAAAATTATTGATCTTCTCGCGTAAAAGCAGGGCATTGTCTTCAGGGATTTGTGACGTTTTTTTATGTACTTTCGCATTCTGTATCGGCCCATTAAGATTCACTACAATCGTATAATCATTTCGATCCCAGAAAGTTGGCGCAATAGGAACAGGGTTTAAAACTCCTCCATCAATGAGCTCGACGCCTTTGTATTTAAACGGGGTAAAAAAAAGCGGTAGTGACATAGAGGCCCGGATTGCATCAAAAAGTTTCCCGGAATTAAGCCAGACTTCTTTTTCTTTCTTAATATCAACCGCGACTGCTGTGAATGTGACTGGAAGATCTTCGATTATTCGATCTCCGATCAGTTCTACTAATGTATTAATTATCTTATCCCCTTTTATAAGCCCATTCTTACTCCAGGAAATATCGAGCAGTGCGACTATATCAACTTTCCTTATCGCGCTTACCCACTGTTCAAATTCATTTAGTTTGCCAGAGGCATAAATACCGCCGACAAGTGCTCCCATCGATGAACCTGAAACAGATGTAATATGAAAACCATGCTCTTCTAGCCACTTGATGACTCCAATATGTGCTAAGCCTCTTGCGCCACCGCTTCCGAGAACAAGTGATACAGTTTTTTTGTTCATTGGTACCATGTTTCTTTTCCTTACAAATAGGGAGTAAACAATCGAGCAAAACCATCACGGAGTTTAATGGGTAAAGGACGTTCATCCATTTCAGTAAGCGTTACAGGGTTTGATCCGTCCCTGGCATCATCGACATATTGTGTAAGGACGGTAACAAACTCTTCGCCATATATTTCCAGATTAAACTCGAAATTAAGACGCAGGCTGCGGGCGTCGAAGTTGCCCGAACCGATGATTGCATATACACCGTCAACAATGAACAGTTTGGAATGATTAAACGGCGGTGGCTGGCGGTATACCTTTATGTCCCGTTCAAGCACCTGCCAGAGCATAGCATCGGTCGCCCAACTCACGAAGGGAAGATTGCTTTTCTCAGGCAGAATGAGCTCAACGTGCACGCCGCGCATTTGCGCTGCACTTAGGGTGGCGATGAGTTCGCGATCAGGAACGAAATAAGGTGTCATGATTCGCACGCTTTCGCGTGCAGCTGAGATCGCACCAATGTACATCCATTTCAACTTTTCGAAGTCTTCGTTTGGCCCGTCGATAATAACCCTGCAGAGCAGGTTACCCACCTCCGGTATATCCACGGGCTGCTCCCTCAGATAGTTTGCTCCCGTCGCAAAGGACCAGTCTTCCAGAAAAGCTTGTTCGATATCACCCACAACGGGCCCTTCCACCTTGAAGTGAAGATCAAGTGCTTTATTGGGATTGCTGTCTGAATCTGCAAGGTGCCTGGTACCGATATTCATGCCTCCGGTAAACGCGGTTTTGCCGTCTATCACGAGGATCTTTCGATGGTTTCGCAGATTTATATGACGGTTAACCCAGCCAAGTTTCCAGGGCAAAAACCTTGCACTCGGCACACCTTTTTTTGCCAGGATACTGCTGATTCGTGGTAGTGAATATGATTCACCTACACTGTCGACCAGTACCTTGACGTCCACACCCCGCTCAACGGCCTGCGCCAACGCATTAACAAACTCAAGACCGACACGGTCACTCTCGAAAATATAAGTACACAAGCCAATGGATTCACGAGCATTGCCAATTGCCTCAAGCATCGCCGGGTAAGCCTGCTCGCCGTTGATAAGCAGTTCAACATAATTACCTGGTGCCAGTCGTCTTCTTGTTATCTTTCGGGACAAACGTGTAAAACCTATGTATTCCGAAGGCCAGTCTCCGGCAAATGAGGGATCTTCCAGATCGCTGTTGTCCGGTATTGGCCACTGTCTCCTGAGATATTGCGCCTTTGCCCTGATGCGATTCACGCCAAATAGCCAATAAAACAAAGCACCAAAGAGTGGCAACAGTAAACAAACGGCAATCCAACCGAACGCAGAACGTGGATCACGCTTTCTGAGCAAGGCATGTCCCGCTGTGAAGATGGCGAACGTAATAATTAACGCCGAAAAACTCGCCCAAACTAAACCGCTTTCGAAATCAAGCAAAAACATTCGTTGTATTATGTGTGCCGTAGAAAAGTCTAATCGTATTCTCTAATGACAAGTTTCAGATTCCAAACAAAAAAAATCCTCAGTCCAAAGAGCTGAGGATTGTTTATTTAAGAGCCTGGCACAAATTCATCTGGAATGAATTTGGACGCGAAGCGCCCGAAGGGTGGAATACATGAATGTATTCCATCAATGACCTACTTTAATTCAATACACTGACAGGCGAATATGAAAAACCCCCTGATGATAAACATCAGGGGGTTTGAATAAGAGCCTGGCAGTGACCTACTTTCACATGGGAACTCCCACACTATCATCGGCGCTAAGCGGTTTCACTTCCGAGTTCGAAATGGGATCGGGTGGTTCACGCTCGCTAATGCCGCCAGGCAAACTGGTTGATTTTCAAAGGGGTCAGAGTCAATTGATCTTAAAAAACTTTCGTGCCAGATCAATTGACTCTGACCCCTCTTGAAAATCGAATTCGGAAAACTGATTTAAGTATAACGCATATAACGTCACAAACTGCTTGAGTATTATATGGTCAAGCCTCACGGGCAATTAGTACTGGTTAGCTTCACACATTACTGCGCTTCCACACCCAGCCTATCAACCTCGTAGTCTACGAGGGCCCTTCAGAGAGCTTAAAGCTCTAGGGAGATCTCATCTTGAGGGGGGCTTCCCGCTTAGATGCTTGCAGCGGTTATCCCGTCCGTTCGTAGCTACCCGGCAATGCCACTGGCGTGACAACCGGAACACCAGAGGAACGTCCACTCCGGTCC
>JANQJZ010000054.1 GCA_028281365.1 Gammaproteobacteria bacterium
CAGCGTGGTTTAAATAAATATCAGGCCGGTCTCCGGGCTCACGAGTCATGCTACGCATATATTCATTCGTCTTCCCATGTCGATTAAATGCTTATGACACAGTGACTTAATGAATGAACTTAATCTCGTCTACCGTTGCGGGGGCAGCGTCGGCATTGTTAAAAAAAATATCTAATTTAAACGCACCGACTTCCCGTTTAACACAACTGTAATAGCACAGTTGGCACCTAATACTTTCAATCGCGAAGAATACTGATTATCCTGTTCATAAGTCAATAGCATCTTTATTAAATAAGAATTTAAAATGACTGGTATTGGGATAGCGATTAACGACCAATAAACCATTCAATAATACTTATAAAAATAATTTCTGGGGGTTAATGTCGTATGCTGGATATCCTGTCTAAAGAACACATTGTTGCAAAAGAAGGATTCAATCGTTGGCTCATCGCACCTGCTGCATTAGGTATTCATCTGTGTATCGGTTCTGTTTATGCCTGGAGTTTGTTTAATCCATCACTGGTTAAACGGCTTGGTGTTGTAACCAGCGCAGCAGACGACTGGTCATTAAAAAGTGTTGTCTGGATATTTACTGTTGCAATTGTATTTCTTGGTTTAGCCGCTGCCGTAGCCGGTAAATGGTTAGAAAAAGTCGGACCACGTATGGTTGGTACCGTCTCCGCCTGTTGTTGGGGTGGTGGATTTATGGTCGGCGGTATCGGCATATTAACCGGTCAACTCTGGTTACTGTACCTGGGCTATGGTGTGATTGGTGGCTGTGGTTTGGGTCTGGGATATGTTTCCCCCGTTAGTACATTAATACGCTGGTTTCCTGATCGTCGTGGTATGGCAACCGGTATCGCAATCATGGGTTTTGGTGGTGGTGCCATGATTGCAAAATTCATGATCGAACCATTTATTAAATTATTTTATAAAGCACCGGATTATCTGGGAACGGTGGATAGCGTATCGTTAACCACCGATGAAACCGGAAGAAGACTTGCTGAAGTCGCAGGTAACTTACAGGAAGTCGTTATCGTCGGTGCAAACGATGTTGCCAATATGCTTGTACCCGGACCTGAAGGTGTTTATCTGGTCGGCACGGGAACAATGGGAGTTGCACAAGCCTTCTTTACTTTGGGCGCAATCTATTTTGTCATTATGATGTGTGCTGCGTTTGGTTATCGAGTACCGCGCGAAGGTTGGAAACCGAAAGGTTGGGAACCTCCCCCGGAAGATAAACAGCACGCGATGATCTCCCAACATAGTGTGCATATCGATGAAGCATTAAAGACACCACAATTCTACCAACTCTGGGTTGTGTTATGTTTTAACGTAACAGCAGGTATCGGTGTATTGGCTGTTGCAAAAACAATGATGAATGAAATCTTTGGTACTACCCTGCCGGATATCGTCGATTTTGGCTTTGCATCTACTTATGTCTTGATGATAAGTGTATTCAATATGTGTGGACGTATTATCTGGGCCAGTGCGTCTGACTACTTAGGTCGACGTAATACCTACTGGATCTTTTTTGCCCTTGGCATCGTTTTATATTGTTCAATTCCTTATACCGCTCAACAAGTCAGTGTTAATCCTTCCGTTGTCTGGCTCGTTTATTTCTATGCAGTAACCATGCTAATTTTCACTATGTATGGTGGAGGCTTTGCAACGATTCCTGCTTATCTTGCAGATATCTTTGGCACCAAATTTGTCGGTGGTATTCATGGGCGTCTGTTAACAGCCTGGGCCAGTGCCGGCGTATTTGGTCCTCTAGCCATTACTTCATTACGAGAAATATCTGTTAAGAATGCAATTGATGACCTGGTTGATAAAATTGATCCCGCTGCCTTTCAATCCAAGTTTGGTGCCGGTATTGAACAACTGGATCAATTGGTTTCTGCAAAGACAGTGACTATTAGTAAACTAATGGAAATTTCACCAGCGGGAACTGTTGATCCTACCTCGAGTTTATACAATACAACCATGTATCTTATGGCTGTGCTTTTGTTTGTTGCGCTGGTTTCAAATGCCCTGATGCGACCGGTTAACCCCAAGCATCACATGAAGGAGGGTTGATATGTCTTTTTCATTTAATAATTCGGTCGAAGTTTTCGTTTTCATTATGTTCTGCTCTGTCTATGTATGCAGCATACTCTGGATATATGGTGATGCGGCGACACGTGATATGGGTTTAAAAGGACTGATATTGCCTATGATATTTGTTCTTGTAATCGTTCTGATTTTCCTGGGCGGCTTGGTTAAATATCTTACTGGATTGGAATTGGGTTATTGGCCTCTGGTAATCTGGCCTATCGGTTATGCGGCCTGGTTCTTCCTGCGACCCAAGCATTCACACGCAATAACAGAATAGGTAATATACATAAAAATCAATAAGTTAAATTATTATTTTTAACCTTGGAATAGACGGATTCATCGTCTATACTTCGCACACTTCAAAATACGTGCTGAGGAGCGCTGCGACAATATTTGATCTATTGCCAGGCTCAGTCGTGACCATTTAACAACCGCGCTCGCTTGATAAATTTAAAAGCGAGATGACGGCCCCCTGACACAGTCAATCGCTTTATTTTAATTTATGGTGAAAGCGAAATGACAGATAAGACTGAACAACTAAAACAACTCATGGCAGAACGCATCCTGATCCTGGATGGCGCTATGGGTACGATGATCCAGTCTTATAAACTGGAAGAGGCAGATTACCGCGGTGAACGCTTTAAAGATCATCCTTGCGATCTAAAAGGCAATAATGATCTATTAACGATTACCAAGCCCGACGTTATTCGATCAATTCATACCGCCTACTTTGATGCAGGTTCAGATATTGTCGAAACCAATACCTTTAATTCCACTTCCATTGCCATGGCTGATTACCAGATGGAAGAGCTGGTCTATGAATTGAATTATGAAGGCGCAAAGCTTGCTCGATCCGTAGCTGACGAATTCGAAGAACATGGATGTTCAAGTGTCGCGAGCGCAGGACGCGCAGGAGCGACCGAAGAACAGAATCCGGCAAAGCCACGATTTGTAGCGGGTGTTTTAGGACCAACAAATCGAACCTGTTCAATATCGCCAGATGTGAACAATCCCGGTTTTCGGAATATCACTTATGAGGAACTGGTTGAGTCCTATACCGAAGCATTACGCGGACTCGTTGATGGCGGTTCAGACCTGATTCTGGTCGAAACTATCTTTGACACCTTGAATGCCAAAGCCGCCCTGTTCGCTATTGATCAATATTACGAAGAACAAGGAATTCACCTGCCGATTATGATCTCGGGCACCATTACCGATGCCTCAGGTCGAACTTTGACCGGTCAGACCACCGAAGCCTTCTGGAATTCGGTCAGACATGCGAATCCACTTTCAATTGGTTTAAATTGTGCCTTAGGTCCCAATGACTTACGCCAGTATATTGAAGAGCTTTCTAGTTTTTCTCAGTGCTATATCAGTGCCCATCCGAATGCCGGGTTACCGAATGAATTCGGTGAATATGACCTGGGTGCCGAAGAAATGGCAACGCATATTGATGAATGGGCCAAATCCGGATTAGTAAATATAGTCGGTGGCTGTTGTGGTACGACACAAGACCATATCAAGGCCATTGTTGATGTTGTCAGTAATACCGCGCCAAGAAAATTACCTAATATTCCACTCTATCAACGCCTTAGTGGTCTGGAAGCATTCAACATTACACCTGACACCAATTTTGTAAATGTCGGTGAACGAACTAACGTTGCCGGTTCACCTAAATTCCTAAAATTAATTAAGGAAGAAGAAGATCTGGAAGCGGCACTCGATGTCGCCCGTCAACAAGTTGAAAACGGTGCACAGGTGATCGATATCTGCATGGATGAAGGTATGCTCGAATCCGAGCAATTGATGGCTGACTTTTTGAAACTTATTGCGTCTGAACCTGATATCAGTCGTGTACCAGTCATGATCGACTCATCTAAATGGACTGTCATTGAATCTGGTCTGCGCTGTGTCCAGGGGAAAGGCATTGTTAATTCAATCAGTCTGAAAGAAGGCGAAGAAAAATTTATTGAACACGCCAAATTGGTTAAACGTTATGGTGCTGCGGTTGTTGTGATGGCCTTTGATGAACAGGGACAGGCCGATACAACTGATCGCCGCTTTGAAGTCTGTCAACATTCATACAACATATTAGTTAATAAAGTTGGTTTTCCTGCTGAAGATATCATCTTCGATCCGAATATTCTTACTGTTGCAACGGGTATGGAGGAACACAATAATTATGCTGTATCCTTCTTTGAGGCTACACGTTTAATAAAAGAACACCTGTCCCACGCATTAGTCAGTGGTGGCTTAAGTAATGTGTCGTTCTCGTTTCGTGGTAATAACCCGGTTCGTGAAGCGATGCATACCGCATTTCTGTATCACGGTATTCAGTCTGGTATGGACATGGGCATTGTCAATGCCGGTCAGCTTGGCATCTATGATGAAATCCCGAAAGACTTACTCGAATACATCGAAGATGTTTTATTAAACCGTCGGGAAGATGCCACTGATCGTCTGGTTGAGTTTGCCGAAACCGTAAAAGGTAAAACAACAAAAGAAAAGAAAGTCGATCTTGAATGGCGTAAAGGCTCTGTTGGCGAACGATTAACGCATGCCTTGGTAAAAGGTATCTCTGATTATATAGAAGAAGATACTGAAGAGGCACGGCAGCAGGCAGATAAACCTCTTCATGTTATCGAAGGCCCATTAATGGATGGCATGAATGTCGTTGGTGATCTGTTTGGTGCCGGCAAGATGTTTTTACCGCAGGTTGTAAAAAGCGCTCGTGTTATGAAAAAGGCCGTGGCCTATCTCATTCCTTTTATAGAAGAGGAAAAAGGCGACGGAGAAATACAAAGCAATGGCAAGATCATCATGGCAACCGTTAAGGGTGACGTACATGATATTGGCAAGAATATTGTTGGCGTTGTCTTGCAATGTAATAACTTCGAAGTCATCGATCTTGGTGTTATGGTACCTGCACAAAAGATATTGGATACCGCACGTGAACAAAAAGCAGACATCATTGGCTTGAGTGGTTTAATCACACCTTCACTAGATGAAATGGTGCACGTTGCTAAAGAAATGCAGCGACAGGACTTTGCCCTGCCGTTAATGATCGGTGGTGCAACTACATCACGTGCGCATACCGCTGTAAAAATAGATCCGGGTTATGAACATCCGGTTGTATATGTTAAGGATGCATCACGTGCTGTTGGTGTCTCAACAAAGTTACTCAGTGTTGAGATGAAAGAAGATTTCGCTAAAGAAATCAATTCAGAATATAACACTGTGCGCGAGCGTCATGCAGGTAAACAACAAAAAATTAACTGGTTAACGATTGAAGAAGCACGTAATAATCGTGTGTCGATTGATTGGGAAAGTTATACGCCACCCGTTCCTAATAAATTAGGTATCGAAGTCTTTGATGATTATCCATTACAAGAATTGGCCGAATGTTTTGACTGGACACCTTTCTTTATCGCCTGGGAACTGGCCGGCAAATTTCCACGCATTTTAGAAGATGACGTCGTCGGTGAAGAAGCGACACGTTTATATAACGATGCTAAAACCATGCTTGATAAAATCATCAATGAAAAATGGTTTACGGCAAAAGGCGTGTATGGTCTCTTCCCTGCTAACTCAATTGGCCATGATGATATTAATGTATATGGATATACTAATGCCGCGGGTACAGGGAAGTACGAAAGCGGCGGAAGTCTACTTACTACTATTCACACTTTACGCCAACAAACACAAAAACCACCCGGCCAGCCTAACTTTGCGCTAGCAGATTTTGTTGCACCGAAAGAAACCGGCGTTGAAGATTACTTTGGTGCCTTTGCCGTCGCTGCAGGTTTTGGAATGGAAGAAAACCTAAAGCAATTTGAAGACGATCATGATGATTACAGTGCCATTATGTTAAAAGCATTGGCCGATCGTTTTGCCGAAGCCTTTGCAGAACGTCTACACGAGCGAGTTCGAAAAGAATTCTGGGGATACGCATCAGATGAAGCTTTAGATAATGAAGGTCTAATTAGTGAAGCTTATCAGGGTATACGCCCTGCCCCTGGTTATCCCGCCTGTCCGGACCATACAGAAAAAGGTTTACTCTGGAATTTGCTTAAGGTTGAAGAAAATACCGGAATAAAAATAACAGAATCTTATGCAATGTATCCTACTGCTGCCGTATCCGGCTGGTACTTTTCACATCCTGATTCAAGATATTTTGGTTTGGGAAAAATTAATAAAGATCAGATCGTTGACTACGCGCATAGAAAAAGCATGGATCTAAAACAAGTTGAAAGATGGTTAGCACCTAATCTAGGTTATGATCCTGAGACTTAGAATCGATCGACACTGACTCTATTGATTTATGAGGCAGGTTAATTTAAAGCCGCTTTTACCCACTCCGCCAATTTACAATGTGACGTTCAATACTAGACGTTTTTTAACTTACCTATCCATATCAAAAGTTCTATATTCACCTGTTTCATAGTCGTATACTTCCACTTCAACAGATGAACCATAACTATCTATTGATTGGACCTCGCCATACCTATAGTCCCCACTTTCATAATCATAAAACTCTATTTCTTCTCCTTCTCGAACAAGATTGTCCTTTTCTATTTCTACATAGCTCCCCGTTTCATAATCATAACCATCCCAAGCAAATAAAGAGCCACAAAGGAGAAACAAAAATATTAGTTTAAAAAAGGAATAAAGGCTCATTTTAGTGGCAATGATAAGTTCCATTTTTGCGATCATGATGACACCCATTGCTGTCAGTCCTTCCAGAGTGTGCATATGAAAAAGTAGAAACCAACATTAACATAGTAATCAAAAATAAAGTTATTTTTTTCATAGGAATAAGCCCTTAGTAATTATAAATATTATAACCACCGCCAACTCTTGGAGATATCGTACCTGACGAACCAGTTCCATAGTCAAATGTGTTATATCCGCCACCGACCCTTGGGGTTATCGTACCTGATGAACCGGTTCCGTAGTCATACGTATTATAACCGCCACCACCCCTTGGGGTTATCGTACTAGAAGAGCCAGTACTATAATCATAACAGTTATAACCACCACCAACCCTTGGTGTACATGTAGTATCGGCAAATGAATTTGATATTAATAGAAAAACAAAGAAAATAAGTGAAATAAATTTATCCATAGCAATCCCTCCCTATGTTCTATTCAGTATAGTACATTTTGTGTCATATTTAGAATGCTTAAAACCCGACTCAACACCTACTGAACTGGGTTTTGATACAGGACACGTACCGTAAGTGACTGTTTTAGTTAATTACAAGATATACTGATTCAGGTTCATAAAACTGATGTCAGCGTCCGTATGGAGTTAAATTGTTATTAAGTTATAAGCATGGATATGCATTCGCATATGCTAGCATTATTAACAAAATTTCATTTTCATGCAGCTTCGCAGGATTATCTTTTAGGTATTTTATGACAACTCTTACCCCTTGATCATTTTTAATACCTTTTTCTGGAAAACAAACAGTGCTGGGTTGGTCTGCTTCTAATATCTGCATAGAAATCAAAAGGGTCAGTATCGATCGATTTAATTAAATCAACTTTATCCCCGACAAATAAGGATGCAGTGCAAATAAAATTCCATAGACAACACAACCAGCAATAACCGTAATAACATCGCTTTTAACTGGAACAGGTTCAGGTTTCTGCCACTCTCCTTCCCTTCGATTAATCATGATCATTTCCAGTATCGCCCAGACTGCAAGCCATGAAAATAATATTAGTGACCGATTATCGCCATTGGCAAATAAATGACCGATACTCCAGAGCACGAGTCCGGTCAGTTGCGGATGACGCAGGACGCGTTTTATGTTTGTTTTTCCTCGTGCTGCAACAAATAAAATGAAGGTCAATAATACAAGTATAAATGTAACATGCTTGCCCCAGTATTGTGGAAGGTAAACACTAGTGGGGTCTATACTGCGCCAACCAAGTACGATCAATACCACTGATGACAGGATTAATAATGCAAAGAGTCCTTTATATGGGCCTAATCCTGTTTTACTGATTATTAATTCCCGTTTCCCTTTCGCAATCGATGGGAAAAGGTGAATGCAAGTCCACAGTAACAAACCAAGAATCAGTAGTGCCATAATTTACCCCCTTACTTTTACAAATTAATCTACATTACTTCACTAAAACTATAAAATTCCCCCATGACCCTTTTTCTGGCTGACCTGACCATTATCGCACATGCACTATTTATTGTATTCGTCATATTGGGCGGTTTGTTTGTATTGAAATGGCCGAAAGTCATGTGGTTACATATCCCCTGTGCAATATATGGTGCGTTAATAGAATTCTTTGGCTGGATTTGTCCTCTGACCTATCTTGAAAACTATCTACGGCACATGGCAAATGCGGATACTTACCAAACCAGTTTTGTACAACAATACTTATTACCGATTATTTATCCAACCGGGTTAACAACCGATATTCAATTAATCCTGGGTAGTCTAGTGATACTGGTTAACTCTGTTATTTATTTTTTCGTTTGGAAAATACGCATTAATAATTAAAGTATTATTCTGTTTCCTGAGAAGGTTTTGGTGCTTTGATTACCGGTCTTTTATTAGATGGATCCGCAGAAGGATCACCAAAGTTTTTTACTCCTTGATAAACCCACCACGCACGTAACGATGACATACCATCTTCTTTACACATCTGCTGAAGTAAACGATCAGCAGGTTCTCTATGTTGTTCTTTATCAAGATGGCTATTCCGCATTAATTGATACAAGGCATCATGCACCAGGGAACCACGCATGAAATTAAGAGTGTCGAATGTAGGTCCTGAAGGGCCATCCCAGGCATAGCCCTTTTTAATAGTCAGCTCTCCATCTATGCCAAGGTCAATGTAGTCTGAATTAACTGAATTATCAGGTGTTATCGATATCTTTGTAATATAGTCTTGATTAACCTGATATTTATAACCGGCTTTATATGCGATGCATTCCATGTTCCTTCTCCCTATATTTTTGTTTCAAACCATGAACTTCTACATTACTATCTACTCATAAAAACCTATAAAACACAACAAAGCCTCTCCGTATTATGAAACATAATATTGATTTACACCGAATCCATGGCTTTGATGCTATGCGGGCCATTATGATGATGCTGGGTCTGGTCATTCATTCTTCGATGACCTATTCGGATATTGACTACGGCAATGTCTGGCCTTTGAAGGACCCGAATACAACAAATCATATCTTTCATATCATTATTGAATTTATCCATGTCTTCAGGATGCCTGCATTCTTTGTGATAGCCGGTTTCTTCGGTGCCCTGCTCTTTTACAAAAAAGGGCCTAAGGAAATGATCACGAACCGGTTAAACCGTGTTGTTTATCCGTTTATTGTTTTCATCTTTATCTTATGGGCTTTTGCCGTGTTTGCATTTAACTTTGCCAATCACACGATAGCAGGCAGTGCTAATAGTATTATGCTTGGCATCAAGGCTGTTTTTCCAGATGGCCTTGTTCCTCAAAGCACGATCCATTTATGGTTTTTGTTTTATCTTGCATTGATATCTTTTAGTGCGTGGGCAATTGCGTTGTGTTTTAGAAATTTTGATTATTGTCATTCCAAAGCCAGAGGGATATTTGAGAAGCTACATTCCAATACGTTTATCGCTTTCATTCCTTTATCTATCATTACTTTTCTATCGCTATTTTATATGGGTTCCAGTTCTGCCATGACCTCTGCCAGTTTTATACCGGACCCAAAAACATTTTTTTTCTATTTTATCTTTTTCGGATACGGCTGGATTCTGTATTTATCCAAGCATCTCATTAATAAATTTATGGATAATGCATGGTTGATGCTTGTACTTGGAACTGTGTTCTTTGCTATTAAAATCTATTTTGAAAATTCTGATGCTGAATCGGCAATCTATTTTGCGATGCTGACAAATTCTATTGCGTGCTGGTTGTACGTCTTCGCTTCGATGGGTTTGTTTTTGCTATACGCCAGTAGTGGTTCTTTTATATTGCGTTATATTTCTGATTCTGCCTATTGGGTGTACTTGATCCATCTGCCACTGATTGCCATTGTGGCCGGATTACTGGGGACGTTCACTATTCCTGTTTATATTAAATTCCTGCTTGTCTTGACTTCAGTCACTGTTATCTGTTTTGTCACGTACCATTACTGTGTAAGGAATACATTTATTGGTCAGTTTTTAAATGGCAGAAAATATCCAGCGACTAAACAAAAATAACTAATAAATATACTGACTGCTGTTCCTGTTCATGGAATTTGAATAAGGATAATAATATGGCTTTGGTCCATAGCCATATTTTCTCAGGCGTTCTTCCATCCGCATTATTTCCTGTTGCTGTGCAATGCGATATTGTTCCTGCCTTGTAAACTCTTTGTCTTCACGCGTTTTTATTAATTGCGATGTATATTCAGACATGCGCTTGGCCTGGTTAATAATTGAATATTGTTCGTTATCTTTCGGATATTCGGTACTTGTATCAAAAACCAGTTCGGTTATCTGATCTCCGGAAATATTGATTGGTTGTTTATCACTATACTCGGATTTTCCGTTATCGTTTTTCCAGCCATAGATTTTTTCTGACTCCAAACTGCTATAGATAATTAAATATTCATTACTAGCAGGAGGAGTATCACTAAAATACACATTGTTATCTTCATCAGTCCATTGATATATCTCGGCAAGACAAATGTTTGCAGTAAATATCATGGATAAGGTAAAAATCAATTTATTGGTGTTTTTCATGGCAGTTACTTATTGCACTAAATTAAAATACTATTATAGTCAATTTTTTAGAATTCATTACATCAACTGTTTTGTAATTCAGAAATCAGGAGACAATTATGGAATACGCTATAGTTGTAATCATGTTAGCTCTTGCACAATATTTGTTTTTTACCACGAAAACCGGTTTATCCCGTGGGAAATACGGCATTGATGCACCTAAATGTGTCGGCGATGAAAATTTTGAGCGTATTTTTCGTATTCAACAAAATACCATGGAGCAATTGATTGTTTTTATCCCTGCTCTTTTAACCTTTTCCTACTATGTTAGCCCTGTTTGGGGGCCGGTTATCGGTTTAATATTTATCGCAGGCAGATTTGTATATTTTAATGCCTATATTAATGAACCTGCCAAACGAGGGCCGGGCATGATGATGACTCTTCTGACTAATGCGGTATTGGTTCTTGGTACAATTATTGGCATTATTATTTCCATGATTTAAATTTTATCTCTGATTTATAGTCTATTATTCAGGATATGATGTCTAACCAGCGAAACCGTTATATTTATAAAATATTTCTGTTACTTTTCTGTTGTTCAATGAGCATGACACCCGCTACCGTCAATGCCGGCTATTATGGTGGTCATCATTACAAATATGGCTATGGTCATTATTATCCTCACTATCGACACCATTACGGATACGGCTACCATCATCGATACCACAGGGGATACCATGGTCATTATGGTGTCAGTGCACATGTTGGCGGGGATGCTGCCTATGTTGTTCTTGGTTTGTTAGGAGCAGCTTTACTTTACCATGTGTTCTCAAATGATCGGTATGACAATAAAAAATATGACCGGGCTTATCCCCGGAAAAAACCCGTTGTACTAAGAACACCCTCTTACAAGAAACAAACCGTTGTCACCAGCAACAGCAGAACAATACAAAGTTATCACTATAAAGACAGTGAAGGTTGGGACTGGCTGGCAAAAGGCAATTCAGGATATGCGATTGATATATTCGCTATACAATCGCAACAAAACCTGTATTCCGGTGTGCCCAAAATTGGTTTTGCTATAGCTGCTGCGAATAATGGTGAAATAGAAAGATCTGTCAGGGCAATGCGTAAGGCAATACGAACTGATCCTGAATCGTTAAACAAGCTTCCTATCAGTCATGAGCACAGGGTTGCAATAAGAGAGTTTCCAATTAAAGATAAATTAATTACTAATAAAGATAATGATGATAATGCTTTCATGTTAGCTGTACTCTTTTATTTGCAACAGGACTATATTGTTGCAAATAGTTATATTACCGATGCTGATCATAGCCAAAGTACAACAAACTTGAGAAGATTGATAAACTCACGAATAAATTAAAAAAAGAGGGATGGTGATACTGGCATATCACCATCCCTGAGGACTTGCTAAATAATATTTGTTAGGGATAAGGGGAGGAGTATATTATTCAGCAAGTAAGCGTACTAAACATAATCAACTATCAATAATTAAAAGAACTCTCTACTTGTTCGTAATGATGTAATCCAGGGCTCATCCATTGGGGCCATTTCCTTTTTTGGCTTCAAGCAAAGCCCCATGGCTAAACTGTAGGCCAGGGTTGGATTATCCAACTGGTTCTTCCATACAAACTGAATTGCCTGGAATGCACGATGCTTCATACTATTAGCAACCTTGGCACTCTCAATTGACTCCAACACATCCTGGAGTACTACTCCGCCACGACCGTAAGAATTCGCTGCTTGATAAGCATCACTAGCAAATGCTTCACATGAATGTGTTAGTAAGTTTCGGGTTGTGTAATCAAGGCCCTGTCCGAATACCGGCAAGCTGATTACCGACCAAACTATTAAATTGGCAATTAAGTTTATGTACTTCATTTTTCTATCTCATATGTATGAGCCTCCAGTGTTTACAATTAATATTTTCAAATTAACCATCTATGGTTTCCTAACTATTCTCGAAAATGTGTTCCCGACATTTTCTACCGCCTACGTCCATGTAGGCGTCTCGCGACATACGACCGCCATGGATGGCGGAAGTGTCGGTAATGCAGGAGCAATTACCGACCAGTCCATTCTTCTTAGCCAAAAAAAAAAGGCCGCTGGTTTTATCTCCTGCGGCCTTTTTAGATTCTGCTTAAATTTAACTTTTAATCTTAACTATTTAAAACCCTCGGACACACAGGAGCGGTTGACCGACGCACAGATAGGTGCGGTGCCAAATAAATACCTGTTTTGTCATTGCGTTCGTTTTCATGGGGGCGCGATATTCTGCCTATTTTCAACTAATGTCAAGTCTTTTGAATAAATTAACTAAAAAGACTACCTATGTTATTGATTTAGAGTCCTAATTTAGAGAAGAGTTCCACAGAATTTAGCCTTGATTTTCACTATTTCGCCCATATTTTAGCCATAGATCCCGTGCCAGAGACCTGGCCTGTTCGAGCTGATCCTGAGTTAAGGATTGTTCGATTTCGTCCCGAATTGACTCTGCGCGCTTTAGTCCTCCTGCAGCAGCTATCCCTATCCAGGCATAGGCCTGGATATTATCCTGGTTTATCCCTTGTCCAATCTTATATCGATATCCGACAACATATTGTTCAACCAGATGTTTATTTTTTGCCTGTTGCAGGTACCAATTGAAAGTCTCTCCCTCACTTTGTGGGACACCCAAATCATCTTCATACATATTATTTAAATTATCCTGCGATGGAATGAATCCTTTATCTGCTGCTTTTCGATACCAGTCTATTGCAACGACATAATCCTTATTTACACCCCGGCCCTCGTGATATAACACCCCCAGGCTGTGCTCAGCCCGGGTCCATCCTTGTTCGGCTGCTTTTCGGTACCATTTCGCAGCCTCCTTATAATCCTGCCTGACACCAATGCCATCATGATACATATAACCAATGTTTGCCTCGGCCTCTGCATTTCCCTGTACGGCAGCTTTTCGTGACCACTTCATCGCCTCCCAATAATCACGATTGACTCCCAAACCTCGTAAATAAAATTGCGCAATTCTAATCTGGGCGCGGGCATCACCGGAATTCGCCGCCTTTAGATACCATTCAGCAGCAACATTATGCTCTTGTTCAACACCCAACGCTTCTTCATGCATTCTCCCAAGCATATACTGGGCATCAGTATTTTTTGTATCTGCAAGTGCGGAAAATTTCTCGAACGCTATTTCATATTCACCTTCCTGGAAAGCCTGTTGCGCAAGCTCATATTCTGATTGACCACATGCTGCTAACAATATAAAACTGATGGCCGGAAACATGTTTAATATAATTTTCATACACACTTATTATTTAATTATTGTAAAGACACTTCATAGTGAAATAGCAAGTATCGGATCGAATTTAGCAACTCTATTCGCTAGGTTATATAAATGAACATTAATCAGAAAAATTAATATGGATAACTATAGTCGAATAGCCCAGGCGATTAAATATATTACTGATAATATAGAATCACAACCTACTCTTGAAGATCTGTCAAAAGAAATTAATTTAAGCCCTTTTCATTTACAGCGCTTGTTTAAGGACTGGGCCGGCATATCACCAAAGCGCTTTTTGCAAATAATGACTGTCAACCAGGCAAAAAAACTTCTTGATGAGTCATATACAATTCTGGATACGAGTGAAAAACTCGGGCTAAGCAGTAGCGCACGTTTGCATGACCATTTTGTGTCACTTGAAGCGGTTACACCGGGAGAATACAAATCTGATGGTGATGGATTAACGATCAAATATGGCACTCACCCTACTCCATTTGGACATGCTTTTATTGCAATTACCGAACGGGGTATTTGCAAACTTAATTATTACGATGAAGATGATACACAAAATTTCATATCAGAATTAACAGAAACATGGCCCGCTGCAACTATTTTCGAATCTGATAAAAGTACAGAACCGTTTATTAAACAAATATTTTATTCCTCTAATAAAAAATCAAAACCGGTTTCATTGTATGTGAAAGGCACTAATTTCCAGGTAAATGTCTGGCGTGCTTTATTAAATATACAACCAGGTCATGTTAGTACATATGGTCATCTTGCAAAGTACCTTGGTGATAAAAATGCATCCCGTGCTGTCGGTCGTGCAGTTGGTGCTAACCCGGTTGCTTATTTAATCCCTTGTCATAGAGTAATTCTTGCTTCGGGTGTGGTCGGAAATTATCGTTGGGGAACGATAAGGAAAAAAGCATTGCTTTGTTGGGAAAATGCAATGACACAAAAGATTAAAGCACAATAAATACAGTTATAATTACAATTAAAACTATTACACCGATTAAAATATATTTTAAGTTGCCTGTTTCTCCACTAACTGAATCTGAAATTTCTTCCTTAACAACTGTCGTTGCTTCACTTTCAGCACTCTCTTCTATCTCTTCAAGAGCATCAATTTCTTCCGCAAGTTCAGATTCAGCCTGGACAGTAAACTTTCGACAACACATTTCACCAATAAATTGTTCACCATTCGCACCCCAATAGACTCCGACCATTTCAGGAAGCTGTTTAATATCTACCAGTGATGATGAATTAAACGTTGCCTTTAAACTATTTTCTACAACGCCATATCCATATATATATAGATACTCATCCGTTCCCGGGACCTTTATATGCAATTCATCAAGTAAAAGATTTTGCGGGAGTGGTGGATTTGTCGTAATGATGGCGTCAATATTTCCAGCATGCTCACCTTCAGCATGAATTAAACTGTCTTTAAACTCAAAAGTGATATTGTTGCCATCAATGACGGCTGAATATTCTTTATCCATATTATTTGCCCCCAGATATGATAAAAACTATCACATTGAGAACAAATACTTAAATAGAATTATTAATATTTAATATATCAGTAACGACATCCCGTTATTTGCAACGCAACAATATTACTCAGTCCTCATCTGCAGTGGGTTTATATGCTGCGATTAATTCCTTTTGTGTCTTGCCATCGACAGGATCATAATGACTAAAGCTGATGGAAAATGACCCTGCGCCACCGGTAATTGACTTTAATTGTGATTGATAACTGTCAAGCTCGCTTAAAGGAACAATTCCCGTGATTGCTGTCATACCCCCTTTCAAAGCCGCTGTGTTTGTAATCCTGCCGCGCTTGCCGGACAAATCTGCTGAAACATCCCCCATCGCATCG
>JANQJZ010000068.1 GCA_028281365.1 Gammaproteobacteria bacterium
ACAATAGTATAGACGTATCGAGGTGTTATAACTTTCTGGACCGTAGTTAACAGGGACGTGTTCAATCAATTTTCCATTTCAAATTTTTAAGTATGACTGATATCAATTACAGAAAAACGTTATCGGGTAACCGATTAAAAGCGGCGAACTTTGTCGAACACGCTACGTTTGTTGCATTTATCATTGCGTTGATTGTCATCAATGCCATCACGCTGGGGTTGGAAACGGACGCCGGGATGATGTTCAAATATGGCAGCACGTTACTTTTAATAGACCACATTATCCTTATTATTTTTACTATTGAATTGGCGCTGAAGTTTTATGCGTATCGCTGGAATTTTTTTAAATCCGGATGGAATAATTTCGATTTTGTAATTGTGACGATTGCCTGGATACCCGCCAGTGGTCCATTTGCAATACTTAGAGCGCTACGAATATTACGTGTATTACGGTTGCTCTCCGTTGTACCACAGATGCGTAAGGTGGTCTCGGCGATTGGCCATTCGATACCGGGTATGGCATCCGTTATCAGTGTGCTTGGATTATTGTTTTATGTTGCCTCCGTTATGGCGACCAAGCTGTTTGGCGAACATCCTAATCCAGATATACAGGAGTGGTTTGGTTCTGTGGGCGATTCGGCTTATACGTTATTCCAGGTAATGACACTTGAAAGCTGGTCTATGGGTGTCGTACGGCCAGTGATGGAGTATTACCCATGGGCATGGATATTTTTTGTGCCGTTTATCATTATTACCAGCTTTGCTGTGTTAAATCTTTTTATCGGTATTATTGTTGATTCAATGCAAACATTGAATAATGAAAGTTCTATGCAACGACAGGAGGTATCTCAGGGTATTAATGAAACGGAGTTGAAATTACTTAACGAAAAACTGGATAAAATACTTCGGGAGATGGACAGGAGATAATTAAAGGACTCTAACCTTTTTTTGTTATGAACTGGTAAACTTTTGTATATGTATTATTTTGCCTATGGCTCTAATTTGCATCCAGTAAGGTTAACTGAACGCGTTCCTTCGGCAAGATTGATCGGTGTTGTTCAGCTTGATCAGTACCAGCTATTGTTTCACAAAAAAAGTAAGGATGGTTCGGGTAAATGCAACATACTGAAGACCGGATCTACAGAAGATACTGTTCATGGAGCAATTTATGACATTGATGAGAACCACAAACAAACGCTGGATGACATTGAAGGCAGATGTATGGGTTATATCGATACAGCGTTATCATTGAAAGTGAAAGATAAACACTATTCCTGTTTTACCTACATCGCTGAAGAATCTTATATTGTTGATGATCGTAAACCCTATGACTGGTATAAAGAACTGGTTTTATCAGGGGTCATCTATCTGAATTTTCCGGGTACCTATACAAGTTACATTAAGTCAATTGAGGTTATTAAAGATCCTGATCCTGTAAGACGTAAGAAAAATGATATCCTGCTACAAAAAATCCGGGACTTTAATCAAAATAACTCCTTTGTTGACTAATCGATCTAATTAAAGTGAATACAACCAAGCCTGTCCTTATTCTGCAACTACGCCCGGAAGACGAAACATCTGATAATGAATATCAGGCCTTTCTGAAATATGGCGAACTAAATGAAACAGATACACGGCGGCTGCGTATTGAAAAAAACGGCATTCCGGATGATCTACCGTTAGATGACTATAGCGCTATTATTGTTGGTGGTAGTCCGTTTGATATCAGTGACCCGGCAGAAAATAAATCTGCTATCCAGTGCAAAATTGAATCTGATTTCAATCGTCTTTTAACAGAAGTGATTAAAAATGATTTCCCCTTTCTTGGTGCCTGTTCCGGCAGCGGATTGCTGGGCTCATATCTGGGCATGACTATATCCCGCAAATACGGTGAGGCCGTTGGCAGTGTCACACTGGACATTACCGATGAAGGAAAAAAAGATCCCTTGTTAAAGGGTTTCCCTGATCAAGTCGAGGTGATGCTCGGCCATAAGGAGGCCTGCGATAGCGTCCCGCAAGGTGCCACCTTATTAATGACCGGCGATGCGTGTCCGGTGCAAATGTTTCGTGTCGGTAACAATGTTTATGCGACCCAGTTTCATCCCGAAGGCGATGCTGAGGGTTTTGCAATTCGTATCGAGATCTATAAACATTACGGTTATTTTGAGCCGCATGAAGCGGAGCAATTAATACAGGCTGTGAGTCAGATCAGCACACCTTATGCGCAACAAATCCTGCAACGTTTTGTACAACGTTATTACAAGGGAAAATAGATTAAATGGACCAGGCCATTTAGCATTGTTAGTTTGATTTGGATCAATCATGGTTGTGAATTTTCTTACTATAATTAAATATATAGGATTAAAATAAAGTAAACCAGAATACTAGATAAGAAGAAGATTATGGCCAAGAAAAAAACGGTTACCAGGAAAAAGACGACAACCAGAAAGAAAACAAAGGCAAAGGGAAAAACCAGCGCCAAGAAGAAGACGGGCAAGCCTAAAAAACAGATAGCGAGAAAAGTGGATGCGTATCATGAGGACGATCCACGGTTAAGAGGTGAAAAGGAGAAGAAGCTGTCGAAAAAGTTTTACGAGAAGGAACTGTTTCGACTTCAGGTTGAGCTGGTAAAACTACAGGAATGGGTCAAGGAGAAGGGACTAAGGATTGTCGTTGTGTTTGAAGGTCGTGATGCAGCCGGGAAAGGTGGCGTCATCAAACGCATCATCCAGCATATGAGCCCCCGTATTTGCCGGATTGTTGCATTACCCGCACCGACGGAACGGGAAAAAACGCAGTGGTATTTCCAACGTTATATTACACAATTACCCGCTGCAGGTGAGATCGCCCTGTTTGACCGAAGCTGGTATAACCGTGCCGGGGTTGAAAGGGTAATGGGTTTTTGCAGCGATGATGAATACAAGGAGTTTTTGCGATTTTGTCCGGAATTCGAATGCTCATTGGTGCGTTCCGGTATTATCCTTATTAAATACTGGTTCTCTGTCAGTAATGTAGAACAGGAACGGCGCTTTAAGGCACGTGCTGAGGAACGGCACAAGTTCTGGAAACTGAGCCCTATGGATATGGAGTCCAGGTCGAGATGGATGCAATACTCCAGGTGCAAGGATGATATGTTTTTCCATACGGATATCCCACAGGCACCATGGTTCGTTGTTCCTTCTGATGATAAGAAGCGTGCACGACTGAACTGTATTTCACACCTGTTGAGTATGATCCCTTATAAGGATTTAAAACCAACTGTTCCGAAGATTCCACCTTTGAAAGAAGGAAAAGGTTACAAACGTTCAGCGATGCATACCCAGACATTTGTACCGAAAAGATATTGATAGCCCGTTTGGTTCTTTTAGGTAATTCTTAAATTAGTGATGATGAATCGTATGTTGGTGATTCAATGGATTGGTTAGATAGGGTGCGGTGTCTGGTGAAACAATAATCCATATTCCAACAACACCGAGAAATACAGCGATAGGGATAATCAGTTTATGCCCGAAAGGAAATATCTTTTCACTGAACATCATTAAGGTAAGAATACCCATCCAGATCAGGTTCATCGCACCAATGGCGAACATAACCGCCATTAATGCCCAGCAACACATGACACAGATTAAGCCATGTAAAACACCTGTATAAAGAACACCGGGATAATTCACGTGCCAGTGACGTGCAAAGAAACCAAGCGGATTACGGCAATGTGTCAGGCAAGCATACTTCAAGGGTGAAACCTGGTAGGCCGCGGCGGTCAATAGAACGATACCTGATATGGTTGGTCCTGCCTTGTCCCATGCTATAAATTCAAGATTACTGATACGTAGCAGACTGTCTAACAGAAATGCCAGACTGCCATACAGTATCCAGGCGATACCATAGCCAATAATAAAAATGATCGTGTAAAAAAATAACTTTTTATTTCCATCAGTAAATTCTTTTTCACGTAACCTGTTATGGACCTTAATGTATTGCATTTCCGATGGCAGCATCATTGCCGTCAGCATAATTATCCAACCGATGAGATAGGTTTTAAAATCGTGTAATGGTGTGCCTGGTCCCTGATCCATGTCTGCCATAACAATGAGTGCAGTTATCCATGCAAGGATAGTGATATAAATAATGGCAATACTAATAACTACTGAGTGATCAATCTCCTTCGCAATGAAGGAATTGATAAAGGCTTGTTTGAACGAATTCAATTTTAAACGCTATTTATCAGGACCGCTCCAGTCAAAAGGAATATGTTTACTATTCTGTCCGGCGGGGATGTCGTGTGAAAAACCAAATGCTTGTGATTTACATGTAATACTTTTACCCCAGGTGACCGGACCATCTGTTGGGCCGACTTCGCTGCCGGGTGCGTTATATGTTTGCACACGTTTATTTGGATCAGCAGTCGGGCCAGTTAGTGCTTCACCGGAAGCATTCACAACATCGGGAATTTCTACGTTCCAGTGTTCAAGATTGTCATCAATACCGACAGTGATATTGGCAAACTCTACACCCTTTACTTCCCGCACAAGTGCCGGGACAAATTGGGACATCCAGCCACCAGCCTGTCCGGTAAAGATCATTTGTAGTGCATCTCGTTGTCCTTCGTTTGCTGCCGCATCGAAAAATATTCCGACGTCGGCACTGCCACCATCCCAGGCATTGCCGTACAGGTTAAACAGCATGGCCACCTTTAAGCCTGCCATATTGTGTTCACCGTAATGCCCTTGCTTTATTCTGTAGGCAAAGACGCCTTCGCAAGGTTCGCTTGTTGGTGCCTGGGCCATGGTACAGGGGCAGGGGGCGTTGCAAGAACAGATATCAAACCAGTCGCCACTGATTTGCCAGTCAGGGATTACATTATTTTCTTCATCTGTTTTTGTATTCATAGGGAATCCTGATCAGCTTTTTTGAGATGAAGGCTAATTATGTGATAAACATGTAATAAACAAAAGGGTCGGCTTCGTTATTTATGATCATCAAATGTATCTTTTTACAGGAATTAAAAACAGTTAAAGCTGAATTAAAGGATTGTCGGGAAAAATCCGGGTAATTATTTCATATTTGTTGTTAGCTATAAGTAAAAGAACTTTTATTTTAAAAGGCTGACTAATAACAGGAATAGCCTGAGAATTTGATGGATTATTTGAATCATTTGGCTAAACTTAACAGTGGCATGAAGCAATTTTCTAAAATCATCAGTGTGATAATGTTATGTTGCTTCTCCGTTAATGTTTTTGCGGGGAATATCATGCTATGTATGGATATGCCTCAACAGGAATCACAGCAACAGCCTGATGATATGGTCAATAACGATTGTCATTTTGATAAATCCTCTCAGGATGAAGCGTATGATTGTTGCCAGGGCATGACGTCATGTAACGGCACTTTGCTATATATTGCTGATGTTGTAGCGACTTCATTACTTACAAGACATCACTTTATAGCGTTACCTTTATATGAAGACACCTTATTAAACTTTAGCTCTCCACCAACTCCACCTCCAAAATCATTTAGCTAATCCCGATTTAGCTGCTGTTGTGCAGGGTGCGTTTGCATTCTTGTTCAATGGCCATGAGTTTGATTTAGATTTTGTGAGGTGATTATGTTTTATCAATCAGTTTATTTAGTACTGTTTGCTTTCTTTATTTCGTCAGCCCCGGTTTTTGCTGATCACGATGGTTTTGAGGGACATGACCATGCTTCAAAACCCAGGGTTGATAAGCCCGTTCAAGCTGCTGATGTTTCCGTATCAGCCGGTGAGGCTGTAATTATTGTGCATGGGATTGTCTGTTCCTTTTGCTCTCAGGGCGTGACTCGTAATCTTTCCAGGTTGTCTTTTATCGATAATTCCAGGTACACCAAAGGGGTAAAGGTTGAGATAGAAGATCAAAAAGTCACGATTGCAATTAAAGCGGGCAGTCAACCGGATTTAAAACAGGTGTATGACTCTATCCTGGACGGTGGCTATGAGCCCATTGAAGCCTATGTCAGCGATGCGGATGGTCATGTGACCTACCATAAGCTTAAGGACAGCTAGTATGAAAACGAAGAATAGTGTTTTCGCAGCTTGTCTTTTGTTTTCATCAGTGGTTCTTGCACACCAACCGGTTATGGATATGGCACCGCGTTGGGATGACGGTTATGGTTTTCAGGTTCGATACGAGTCTTATGGTTCGGATACCTTACTTGATGATGATAGTGAAGTTGCCAATCCATTAGGTTTAAAACGTTATGTTAATAAAACCTGGTTTGAAGGTGTGTATACGTTTGACCGTGCGATACGTGTCACATTTAAACTGCCGTACATCTTGCAACGACGGACTAAAAATATCAATGGTACTGCCGTAAGACAACGTAACAGCGGTATTGGCGATCTGGTTCTTGGTATACCACTTAAGTATTACCGCAACAGGAAGGCGTTTACCGAAAATTTTAGTTTTACCCCGTCGATAAGATTGCCAACCGGTAGCAGCTCAGGTGACTTTGCATTGAGTGATGGCAGTATTGATTATGGCTTTAGTCTTTCCTATAGCAGTGAAAGCCCGAAGTATTACACCTTGTTTGACCTGTATTACTGGCTGAATACTGAAGGTGACAGGGGCATGCACGAAGGTGATGAACTGGCACTGGATATAAACCTCGGTTACCACCCGTATCATAATAATGATAATAATAGTGGAGTATTTACTATGTTGGATATCAGCGCCCGTTATAACGATGACCCCGCTAGCGCAACGTTGACAACAGCATCGGGTGGGCAACGTGTACAAATGGGCCCGGTACTGGTTTTATATAAAGACAACATCATGTTCCGCACGGAATATAAACATCTGGTCTACGAAAAAACCAGTGGAATTAGTAACGCTCGCGGCAATGAATTCATGATTGGATTGGGGGTAACGTTCTGATGATGGAGCCAAAACAAATACTTTCCCAAAAAAAGTGGGGCTGGTTAATATTGTTTGCATCAACGGGCACACTATTATGTTGCGCGTTACCGATTATATTAGTAGGTCTGGGCATGGGTGCTGTTGTTGCATCAATGGCAACAAACCTGCCATTTTTAATTACCTTGAGTTTGCACAAGGACTGGGTGTTTGCCGGTTCTGCATTATTATTATGTATTGGTGCCTGGATATTATATCGACCCGGGCGCGCATGTCCGACTGATCCTGAACTTGCAGCATTATGTAATAAAGCATTTACGTGGAATTGCCGTTTGTATTGGCTATCTGTTTTTGTCTGGTGTACCGGTTTCTTTTTTGCTTATATTGCCCAGTATATTTTTAAAGTTTGATTTCTGGAGCTGAACTATCAGGTTCACTGCCGATACGTGTGCCATAAAATTGCATTCCAATATTGTTGATTACGTCGACTCGATTACCATCGGGTGTCATCGTTAGTGTATCGATCCAACCACCAACGTCCCATCGCAGGACGAATTCACGCTTGACAGGATCGGTACATTCCCATTTTCCCTGGTTAGGTATCAGTGCGAGTGCCTGCACGGTACCATTTTCATGCACGACCAGTTTTGCTAAAAACCAGTTCCATTCTCCAACGAGTGTTGTACAAAATTCCTGATATTCCCTGGCTTTGGTTTGTCCTTGTAAAGCATTGGTATCATTGGGGATAATTTCAAGTGCCTGTGTGTAGGCTTGCTGTGCGCTTTTGTAATCATGATTATTCATGGCTGTTGCGGCATTGCTCATATATTGTTCAAACTGTCTTGTTTTTTCCGCTTCTGCTGCTGCGCGTTGTTGCTCTTCCTGCAATCGTTTTGCCTTTTCTTCTTCCTGTTGTCTTCTTATCAGCTCTGCCTGTTTTTCTTCTTCCAGTTTACGGCGTTCTTCCTCGAGTCGTGCCCGTTCTTCTTTTAGTTTTTGTTCTTCTGCCTTGCGCCGTGCTTCTTCAGCAGCACGTTGCTTTGCTTTTTCCTGTTCTACTTCCTGCTGTTTAATCAGTTGTTCCAGTTGCTGTAGTTCTTCATCAGAGGGTGTATCTGAAAAACTGTTAATTGGAAACAGGAAGAGAATGAATAGTATGTAAAATAATTTAATGTTAATGACGTTCATTCAAACAAATTAATTTGTAAATGGATTTTTCTTAATTATAAGCAAACATTGCTGTAAATATCGATATTAACTAGCGAGTTTTGACGAAACAATTAGATTGATCACGATACTCCCATGTCATACATGTTCCGTCTGAACTAAGTGTGTAAGTTGAATTCATCAAATGTTCTTTTAGTTGTCTTTGTTCCGGATAACATGTCCATCTTGTAGGGTTATCGTTGGATGTCCCATGATGAAAAACTTCGCCTTCCATTATTCGTATCTGTAGACTACCGATGAATTCTTTCATTTCCCAGGTGCCTATCATGTCATAGCACACTTTATCCTTTAATTTATTTGCTTCTTGTATGCCTGATTGTGCAGATACATCGTTCGGATAAATTGCAAGTGCTTCGTTAAAGTGTAGTTTAGCCTTGTCTTTATCCTTATCATCTAAAGCCTTTCTTGCAAGTTGCATACGCTCATCATATTGTCTTTTTTTCTCTTCTAACACTGCCTGGTTTTTAGTTTCTTCCTGTCTTGCAGCTTCTGCTTTTTTTCTTTCCTCCTCCAGTTTGCGTCGTTCTTCTTCGAGCTTTGCTCTTTCTTCTTTTAGCTTTTGTTCTTCTGCTTTACGTCGTGCTTCTTCAGCAGCACGTTGCTTTGCTTTTTCCTGTTCAATTTCCTGTTGATCAATTTGTCGTTCCAGTTCCAGCAGTTGATCATCGGTGGGTGCGTCTACGGAGGTTGCAGATATTGGTAAAAGATAAACAAAGATAAGGAAAATAAACAGAGATGATTTTTTGATTAGGCATCTGTTCATTTTATTCGATGATTATTTTGTCAGCTTTGCTTTTATATTCCTTTGCGCGCTTTAATGCCTGCCTTGCTTTCCTGGTATCATTTGCTTTCATTGCCGTGCGCGCATTCTTCATCTCTGCTGTGGCCAGTGCGCCCAGTTTTTCTTTTAGTCGCTGTTTTACAGCATTTATATCTTCGGCCTCTATACCCAATGAACGGGCCTTTTCCAGGTTTGATAGAACGGTTAATGCATCACCCTGTTCGATTGCCTTATTCATTTCCTCAAGTAAGTTTTTAGATTCGATTTGTTTCTTTTGAAGTGCTGTCTTTTTAAGATTTAATTCATCCTGTGCCAGTTTAATGTTCGGTGCATCGGGTATGATATTTTTTGCCTTACTGAGATAATTCCCGGCCTTTTCATAATTATCAACAGCTATTGCCTGTTGCGCCAGTGAAACCAGTTTATCAGTGATTCGGTTGATACCTTGTTTTGCAAGAGTATTTTCAGGGTCAAGTTCCAATACCTTGTTATAATTTTGCAGGGCATTATTATCTTCCGGTTCTATTAGACGAAGCGCATCGAAATGCGTTTTAGCTTCTGTGAGTAGTAATTCGATCTGTTGAGTCGCGTTTATTTCTTCATTAACCTGTTCTTTTATTTCCGGAACAGGTTCTTCAACAACGACAGTTGTTTGTTGCGGTAAGCTATCCACAGGTTTGAGTTTGTCGTAGTTTAAATACGCCCAGACAATACCTGCTATGATGACAAGTGTAAGCAGTAATAACAGGGGACTGGTACTTGATTTTTTAGGTGGTTTTTCAGCTTTTACGGGCTCTTCTTTTTTTATTTTCTTTTCAAGAACCCTGCTCGGGGCTACTTCGGTAGCGATATGTCTTTCATCCTGTCTCGGTTCGGCAATTCCTGCTACAGAATTTTTGAATTCTGATTTCCATTCACTAATAGACTGTGGCCGGTTTTCTTCCTTAAATTCGAGTGCATGATCAACGGCATTTAAGAATCGATCAGAATAACGTCCTTTTCCTGTCTCAGAGGCCCTGGTATAACTGTCTTTCCCTCCTTCAAGTATCGTCCGGCTTCTGTCGACGGCATCGGCCGGTGCCCTGCCGACGATGGCACGATAAAGTGTTGCGCCCAGGCCATAGATGTCAGTCCAGGGTCCTTGAGCATCGCTCTTGCTATAGTATTGTTCAAAAGGCGCATATCCCGGTGAGATTAAACTGGTCAACGTTTTTGTTTGTTCACCAAGCGCCTGTCTTGCTGAACCAAAATCCAGTAGTACCGGGCTATTGTCCTGACGCAGGAAAATATTGGCGGGTTTGATATCACGGTGAATGAAGCCCATTTTATGTACCTCGTTAAGGCCACCTAATATAGGCAACAGGATCTTCATCAATTCCTCTTCTTCCAGGGTTTTGCGGCGGGTGAGTAATTCCTGCAGACTCTCACCTTCCTCATAACTCATTACCATGTATGCCGTATTGTTATCCTCAAACACATTCAAAACACTGACGATATTAGGGTGTTTGAATTTTGCCAGTGTGCGGGCTTCGGACAAAAACCGATCCAATCCCCAGTGAAATTGCTGTCCATGCGTATCAGTTAAAGGATGGACTGAATTATCGCCTTCACGTACGGCAAGCTCGATGGGCAGGTATTCTTTTATTGCTGCTTTTCGGTCAAGATTAAAATCATAGGCGAGATAGGTAATACCAAAACCGCCCTGGCCGAGAATATCTTCTATGCGATACCAGTGCAGTTTATGCCCGGATTTGAGTGAATTACGATGTATTTTTTCACTCATTTTATTATTTGTTTGTTACGTGAAATATGATGGTTTTGAGTTCGGATTTATAGATGCAACTATATTTCGATGGCATGTAAAAAACAATAACAGTGACAGTTTAAGTATTAATCGCGTTGCCAATGCAAGCAGCGATTATTGGCTGGCATTTCATGATCTTTTATCAAATGAAAACCGGCGTTATTTGCCAGTTGTTTGATCCATTCAAAATCCCGTATTCCGCTTAAGGGGTCACGCTGCTTTAGCCATAATTCAAATTGTGCATTACTCTCCGAAGTAAATTCACCGTTGTAATTGAATGGTCCGTAGATAACCAGTGCCACATCGTTATTGCTTATGCTACCAGGTACCCGGAAGAAATCCTCAACAAGAGTGGTTGATATGATATGTAGGGTATTGGCAGTGAATACAGCATCGTAATTTCTGTTTATACAGGTACCGGTAACATCCAGTTCAATTGGCACAGGCAGGTTCGAAAGGTCTGCTTCTTCAACCCACATTTCTATGCCAGGCAAGTTTTCTTTTACATCACTACATTGCCACTCTAGCCAGGGCATGTGTTCAGCGAAATAAACACCATGCTCTCCAGTCCCTGAACCGATTTCGAGAACATGCTTTACATTTGCGAAGGCAGACTTCAATACTGATAAAATCGGATCTCGATTGCGTTCACAAGCAGGTGCAACAGGTTTTTGCTGTTTTGTTGTCGATAAAATCATGTTTAATGCGTTTTAATAATTGCCTGTTGGTACAAGCATAACGAATTAAAAGGATTACTGCCGATTTATTATTTTTTTAAGCCTTTGCAATGGTGAGTGCTTATGACTTTATTCTGAAGCGACAGTTTATTAACTTTATTGAGGGGCAGGTTCTTCTGCAGGTATAGTTTCTGTTGTTTCAGCTTCCGTTGCAGTTTCTACTTCTTCAGGGACTTCTTCAGATTCTTCGGCCTCTACTGGTGCTTCTGCAGTTTGGATCTCGATACAATTAAATGCGATGATCTCCAGATCTTCTGAATAATCAGCACTGTATTCGGTCAGTCTGGCATTTTCCTGGCATTTTGTTCTGGCTTTGTAATGTGCATCAACAAAATCTTCAGTTTCTGCTTTTATGACTATTTGATCTTCTGTTGCCGATTGAATCTTTGGTGAATTACTGCATGCAGTTATCAAACCGGTTAAACAAAAAATGACAAGTAAATTTATATTTCGTGTATTCATGCTTTATTATATTTGAGAGTCAATTACAACTTTTCCATAAGATGGACGATAAGTAAAGCCACTAGCGTATTCCAAAATTAATTTTTTGATATCTGTAGCCTGTTTTAATTAATTTAAATAGATGTAGATAAGGTAAATAATACTAGCTAGGATTTTTTCCTGGATCGTCTTTCCATATCGATCTGCCTTGCCTTCTTTATCATTTCCATTCTGGCGGGTGTTTTTGGCGGCATGGTCTCTTCTGCCAGTTCTCGTCCTATTACTTCAATCAAGGCAGTTAATGAAACACCGCCATGCATACAGAAATCCCGCCATCCATCGATTGATTTCTTTGAAATCTTTACCGATAGCACTTCCCTATCTTTGGATCTATCGTTTTGACTTTCCCTGGACATAAAAAAATAGTAGTCCATCTTTCAGTATATTGCTATATTATACTAGTAACAACTAGATGAAACTAGTAACAACGGTACTCAATAATTATTATAAAACAATTCATCCAGTATTCATTTTAATGTGGACATTCAGTTACAGTAGAGAGTCATCATGGCATACACAATTTCGGTAGATGATAATCAAATCGTTCACGTTAAATTTACCGGGGAAGTTGAAATAAAAGAAAGGCAAGAAGCCAGAAATGAAGTGATATCTTTATGTAAACTCAAATGGTATGACCATGTCATGTTGGATATGCGTAATTGCAATATGCAGTTTGATATGAATGATATTGTTAATTATGTCGATTCGACGAGTAGTCATGAAATTATTCAAGATTTAAGAATCAGTGGTATTACAAATCCAAAAGACAAGGTAAATGATTTTATCCAGCATTTTTTGTCTACCAGGGGAATAAATATTCGTTTTTTTTATTCGCAAGAAGAAGCATTAGAATGGTTGTGCGCGATTTAAAAGAATTATTAAAAATAATCATAGAATAAACAGAGTAGAATCACATTTTAATCATTTGAGTTAGTGTCATCTTTTCTTTGGGTTCGAGGATTAACGTTAGTTCTATCGCATCTGTTTTTTCTGTTGCGAGCCAGACGTGGACGAGTTTCCTGTAGCCTTCCGCATCAATAATAAAATGAATGTGTGGTGTTCCTGAACCAGGCCATTCCGTTTCAAATTTGAATTCACCTTTTTCATCAGATATTAGATAAGCACGTAGTTCGTCGATATATTTTCCTGCTGTATTCATCTGCCAGTGTTCAATACGTGCATTTGCGACAGGCAGGCAATCCGGTGAAGATAAGATTTTTCCTTTGACGGTAAGTCCCTGGCTGATATCAATCTTGTGTTCGGTAATCGGTTTATAATTATCCCCCATGCCCATTTGTGGACTGGGTTTACAGTCCATCGCCTGGACCTGGGCTGACAGACTAATGAAACAGGTAAATAAAAAAATAATTTTTCGCAGCGTCATATTAAATTAGAGTATAGTTCATTAAATAGTTTCAATGATTAAACAATGAATGAAAATCCGACCAAAAACGTATTGCTGATCATCGCGGATATCAGTGGTTATACCGAGTTCATGCTTTCATCGCAAATGGAGATTGAACACAGCCAGAAAATTATCTCAGCCTTGATTAATACGATTATCGAACAAATTAAAATGCCATTGGAGGTATCCAAAATTGAAGGGGATGCGGTATTTCTTTATGCAATTAAAAGTGAAGAAGTCGCTGAATGGGATAAGGTCAGAAAACTGATTGGTAACAAGTTAATTCAATTTTTTGATGTTTTTCGCGAAAAGCTGTCTAACTTGGGACAATCTGCCAGTTGTTCCTGTGGTGCGTGTTCCCATATCGATATTCTTAAGCTGAAGATTTTAGTGCATAGTGGCGAAGCCTTGTTTTATTCCATTCAACAGTTTTCAGAACTGTCAGGCAAAGATGTGATCTTGATCCATCGCTTGACCAAGAATTCTGTTCCCCACGATGAATATATTTTATTAACAGAAGCCGCAATAGCGGATATAGAATTCCCTGAGCGGTTCGATATGGAAGAAGGTTCTGAAAAATACGAACACTTTGATAAAATTAAAACACGGGTGTATTTACCTGCTTAATAAATAAAGTAGAGAAATTTAGTAATGAAAAGATTAATGTTATGTCTATCTGCTTTAATATTTTGTTTTTCATTGCCGGGCTATGCAGAGAAAAAGAATGTCGATATTAATTCGAAAGAATATCAGGAAAAATTGGCAGAAGCACAAAAGCAACTGGAAGAATTAAGAAAGACCCGAAAAGATTTAATAGAAGCAAATGAAGAACTTGATAAAAGTCTTAAAGAACTGGAAATTGTACTTGAAGCCTATGAAAAGAAAAACAAATAAATTTGATTTTATATCTCTATTATAATGATCATTATTCCTGATGATGAAATTGTCTATTCTGCGATTCGGGCGCAAGGTTCCGGTGGTCAGAATGTAAACAAGGTTTCATCAGCGATTCACCTTCGTTTCGATATTAATGCTTCTTCTTTATCGGCTGTTATAAAGGAGCGCCTGTTGGAATTAAAAGATAAACGTATTAGCAAAGATGGCGTCATTATCATTAAAGCACAAAAATACCGAACACAAGAGAAGAACCGTGCCGATGCGCTTGAACGGCTACAGGAACTGGTAAACAGTGCAGCAGTGGTCAGGAAGATCAGAATACCAACCAGACCCAGCAAGACCATTAAAAAACGTCGACTCGACAATAAAATTCATCACGGCAAGATAAAAGCGTTACGTAGAAAGGTGACCGAATAATTTAAAAATGATATACGACACTGGAATCTGGAAAAATTATTAGAGAAATGTCTTGAATGAAAAGATTAAAAGTATTTTCTGGTGGCGCGATGAAAAACAAGATTATTCATATAATATTTCGTTAGCCATTTGAACGTAGTTGCAAGAAGCTTGTTTTTGTTATGAATACCATGAGTCAGTATGTCTTATAAAACAGCACTGGATTTTCATTGAATTTTAACGGCAAAATTTTAGGAAAATTAAGTCATAAGTTTATAAAATCAATCTAAATAAAAAGAAAAACATAAATTTATAACGATTTTTTTACCTTATTTTTAAAGTTTATTAATAATTTAATGGGTGTTGAAAAAATATATATGCCTAATAAAATAGCCCTAATAATAAAGGGATAGAGCAAGGGGGAGCAGAAAGGTGTATATTCAGCATCGCAGGTTAGATCAACCTAAAAATGGTCGACGTTTATTAACAGTTCGCAGAACTCATCAAGAAGACCATATCCCGGAACGCCGCGGTGGTCTCGACAGAAGGATGATTCCAGATAGAAGAAAAGAAAACCTGTTAAATTAATAAAATCTATCAGGCTTTTCTGTTTATTTAATAATTACTACTAATTAAAATTTTTTAATTTATTAGGAATCTATCCTTACTTTCTCAGCTCAGGAATTTTTCACATAGCACAGTTAGTATTTTCGTCTATTCTTGGAATATAGATAAAAATAATTAATATATTCTTGGGATATAAATGACTGTGGAGTCCTTTACTGACGAAGAAGGCTTTGTCCACATGTGTAGACAATGTCAAAGAGTCAAAGATTTAATAAATAATGATTGGATCCTTTATACTTCCTGGTACGTTGATCCACCAGAAAATACGAAATGGCAGTTATGTCCTAACTGCAAATAGCATATATGCGTATTGAAAAAGTCAGATGTGATCGCTTATCTTGATATGCCAGGGTTCAAAACGAACACCTAATCGGTTATCTGCAGGATAACGTAGTTTAAGATAACCCATTTCAGCCAGTCGTTTATAAACTTCTGTGTCGGTAAACTTACCGGTAAAATTTAATTTACCATAGCCAGCCTGACCAACATCAAAATCACCATTACCGTGAAAAGAATAGCCTGGCGGTGCGAGTGATCGGGATGCAAGTGACAAGTTACCATTACTATCATGTACTTTATTCAAAAATAACAGAAACTGTTTCATGACGCTGCGAATACCGGATGTCAGGATAACCTGATCACCAAGTTCTTTTTTAATTTCTTCATATAACTCAACAGATCGTTCTTTGTATAAATAATTCCCGCTATAAGGAATCTTAATGACATCTTTCTTGTTAACCTGGTCAGTAATTTCTTTTAAAGGTTTTTTGCCAAGGAAACCATATTGCTGTCCATCTGCATAAAAGATAGTTTCCATAAACTGGAGTTCTTCTTTAGTAAATTTTCCG
>JANQJZ010000010.1 GCA_028281365.1 Gammaproteobacteria bacterium
AACGTTAAGAACTATTCCCCTTTTAGGCGCAACAGGCAAAATAAACTGTGATGGGAGCACGACTTTCTGTCCATCGACAGGTAACCATGTATCAACATCGGGGTTAACCAACTTCATGTCCTGATAACCAAAACCATGTCGCCGTGCTATATCGAGTAAGGTTTCACGCTCATCAGCTTCAACAAAGTTAACTTCACCAATTAACGTATCACCAGCATCACCAAGCGCGTAACGCTTGGCGATTGCATCCGTTATCAAAAAAAGAGTACAAAAAAATACAATAAACAAGTTAGTCAGAAATCGCATCCCTTAAGTTTCCATAAATCCTTGAAAAATCTCAATATGAATATTCAAAAATAGGAAAAAAGACTTATTTTTATTGAGCAGGAACAGGACGTGGTTCACCAATGCGTAATAAGCTGGGCAAAAGTATTAATGTAAAGAACGTGCTGACCATCATACCGCCAACAATAACACCTGCCAAACCTCGATATAATTCTGTACCGGCACCAGGTATAAGAAGTAATGGCAACATTCCAAATATACTTGTCAGAGTACTCATCATTATTGGTCTTAATCTGAGTAGTACTGCTTCTTCAACAGCCTCCCTTCTCATTTTCCCCTGCCTTTCTGCTGAACGAGCCTGATGTACAAGTAAGATGGCATTATTAACAACCAGACCTAATAAGATAATAAATCCGATCATGGTTAAGAGATCCATAGGCTGAAAAGTAAACTTATTAATGATATGTAATGCCAAAACCCCACCGAAAGTTGCTAATGGTATAGCCAACATAACTAATAAACTATCCTTGAAAGATCGAAACATAGCACTCATTAATAAATACAAAATCGTAATTGCTAACATGAAACTGCCCGCCATATTTTCTAATGCAATTTCCAGCTTGTCTGCTGTACCGCCATATTGAATATCACCATCTTCGGGTAATTGTTCCAGTATTCTAGGTTCTATGTCTGTACGAATAATCTGTAACGCCTCTTCCAGTGTCGTTGTCGGTGGTGGCGAAACTTCCAGAGTGACAGTTCTGCGACGATTAATTCGTCGTATTTGTTCAGGACCCGCAGTTCTAACTACTTCAACCAACTCACTCAATGGTAAAACTCCGGCATCAGCCGTCATTACAGGAATACTTTCAAGATCCTCAGGTGTGTCCCAAGGTGTAGAACGTAGAATAATATCAAGTGTCTCTTCACCATTAAAATAGTCCCCGACAAAACGACCATCGCCAAAAGTTTGAGTCAATGCAGCAATAAATGAACGATCCCAACCTGCTTCTGCAATACGACGCTCATTCGGTACGATTCTTAATTCCGGCTGTGCCAGTTCCAGACCTGGACGCGGACGAATATTGGGATAAAGACTACTTATTGGTATGAATGCTTCCAGGGCAGCGTTCATTAATGCCGGCAAATTTTTTGATTGAATGTTTATATCAATCGTTCTGCCAGAGCCAAAACCACGAAATAGTGAGGCTTGTTTAGCAAAAGCAATAGAATCCGGAAACCCCTGAACAACTGAATTTACCAGTGGTACTAACTGATCAACTTCTTCATCATTTTTTGCTCTAGCCCCCATGAAAACACCCCGGGAAAAAGCGACAAAGAAATAATGCTGAACATAGGGTTCTTTCATGTCTTCAATATGTGGCTGCATACGATTTGCAACAATCTGCCCCATCTCCTTCTCGATTGTGCCAATGTTTGCACCTGGAGGCGGAAGGATAAATGCAAAAGCCAGGTTTTGGTTACCATCCGGTAAATAGTCTGCTTTCGGTTTTAATAAATACATTACCGTTAATGGAATAGATACCAGGATGATTATCCAGAATACACGACGCAATGGTGTTTGTGTCAAAACCATGATTAAACGACATGCGCCTCTCCATATCGCAGCATAAGGATCGTTAAATTTTTTATTTGCCAAAAAGATCCTTGCTGCTGTAGGAACTACCGTTATAGCAGTTAATAGAGAAAAAGCGATTGCAGCGGTAATAGTAATTGCCAAATCCGAAAACAACTGCCCTACTTCATCTCTTAAAAAAACAACAGGTAAAAATATTGCTATCGTTGTTAATGTCGAAGCCAGCAAGGCACCCCACACCTGATCAGTCCCTTGTTGTGATGCTTCTTCAGAACTTAATCCTTTTTCACGCAGGCGAACGATATTTTCAAGTATGACAATCGATGCATCGAGCACCATCCCCACAGCAAATGCCAGACCTGCCAGTGAAATGACATTAAAAGTCCTGGCAGTTATATCCATAATACTAAAACTTGCAATCAAACAAATTGGTATAGAGGTCGCTACAATCAGTGTCGCGGGAAATTTCAATAGAAATAAAAATAAAACAATCACCGCCAGAATGATCCCGAGACTGAGATTATTTCTTAACATTTCTATTGAGCGATAAATATAAATTGTCTCATCATAGACTTGTTCGATATTTAAACCTGCACGTTGCAATGGACCATTGTTTAATTCATCTACAGCTTTTTTTAAACCGTCCATAACCGTGAGAACATTTACGCCTGTTTCTCTTTGTGCATTAATAGCAATTGATAAAGAGCCTTTAGTTAAAACAAAACTCTCTTTATCAGATAATCTTTCTTCAACTACCGCTACATCACGTAGATAAACAGGTCTTCCATCCCGCCACTCAAGAATCATTTCGCCCAGTTGGCTGGCATCATATTTCCCGGCAAACCTGAGGCTATACTCTCTTTTTCCAACATCAGCGAAACCACCTGAAACATCCAGACTGGTACGTGCTAACGTCATAACCTTGTCTAATTCAATTCCAAGACTGGCAACCTTGTAAGGATCAAACGTAATGCGCAGTTCCCTGTCACTACCTCCATATACTTCGGAACGGGCAACCCCGGGAATCCTTTCAAACCTGGACTGTACAACTTCCTCAACATAATCCTTGTAAGATTCAATCGGTCTACCATTATCCTCACTTGTTTTAATAATAAACCAGGCAATCGCACGGGCATCCTGACCCACAGTACTAATGGAAGGTTCATCAGCATCATCAGGATAATCCGGAACCTGATTTAATCGATTCATAACCTCAACCAGTGCACGTCGCATATCCATATCGACAGCAAAGGTTAAGTTGATTTCTCCTTGACCTTCTTGTGCGCTTGCACGTATTTCGGTAAGCCCTGGCAGACCTCTAAGAACATCTTCCTGTGGTTCTATTATTTCTGCTTCGACTTCATAAGGTGCAGCAGCACGCCAGGTCGTTGTAATAGTGATCTCTGGTTCCTCAAGTTCAGGGGTAAGTTGTATAGGAAGACGGGATAAACTTATAGAACCAAAAATTAATATCAGGATAACTGCTACTAGCAGGGCAACGGGGTTTCCCAGGCTGGAACGTGTAATGATCACTTATTTACTAACCACTAATAATCTGAACTATTTGTCCTGGCCGCAAGCGTTCGTTACCACGAATGACAACTTTATCTCCTGCTTTGATATCACCAATAACTTGTATATGGCTGGTATTTGCAATACCGGTTTTTACAGGTACAAGTTCTGCCATATTGTCATCACCGATACGATAAACAACAATGCCACTCTGTCTAATGACTAATGCATCACGAGGAACAGCAATAACTTTTTCTTCATCTTTCACAGGAACAGCAACTTCTACCGCTTTACCTGCAGGCCAATTATCATTTTCAAACTGAATTCGTATTTCATAAAGTCTCGATAAATCGTCGCCAACTGGAATAACTGTTCGAACTTCTCCTTGTGACTGTTCAGAGCTCCCTCTGACTTTTAATTTATTTCCTGCTTTTACATAAGCAAAAGATTGTTGCTGTATATGCGCTTGTATTTCCAACATCTCTGTATCAACCAAACGAACAATTTGATCACCAGCTTCAACTCGTTCCCCGGGTGTTTTATTGCGTTCAACAATGACGCCCTTAAATGGTGCGAGAATTCTTGTTTTATTAAGGCTATCTTTGGACATTGCTAACTTGGCTTTAACTGCACGTATTTTCGCCAACGCTTCGTCGCGTTTCGCCTGAGTTTCATCCAAAAGATTTTTTGCAGCATTATTTTGCATGGCTAACTTCTCTAAACGATCTGCCTCACGTTGATAAAAAGCAACCATGGTTTCTATAGGTTTGATTTCAGCCTCTACTTCATTTACTGCTAAACGGTAACTTGAATCATCTACCCTGGCGATGACATCGTCTTCATTGACGATATCGCCCACATCCATTATTTCCAGAAGATTACCCTCGACTTCAGCCGCAATCCTGGAATCAAAACGACCAATTACAGTGCCCGTTACCCAGACAAAAGGAGCAATTTCCATACTGACAGCTTCATCGACCTGAACCATTACCGGGGGTGGACCATTAGCATTTACAGAAAATGCCGTAAATACAAAGATGATTAAAAAAAGACGTGAGCGTTTGATTATCATATTATTCTTGTCTATCTAGCATAACTTCTGGCTATATTTGACTGTTATTCCATTAAAGATTCATCATTATATGCGAATATTTTATATATCAGTGCAATTACTGCTTTTATGCGTATTTCTGCCCTATACCGGGGCAATAATGGCAGATAATACCATAGCTGAAACTATTGAATTACTGCCGGAACAAATAGAACGTTATAAAAAGAAAAACATCAATATCCTGGGCGCATTTAAATTACGTCGCCAAACAACGTCAGGCAAGTTACTTTCAGAGTTTTCCGGACTGGCCTGGGATAAGGATGAAGAACAGCTTTATGCACTCTCTGACCGTGGCTATATTGTCACATTGAAACCCCAATTTATGGGGAACCGTTCCTCAAGCATTACATTGCTAAACTATACCTTTCTCAAAGATAAAAACGGTAAACGGCTAAAAGGTAAAATGTCAGATAGCGAAGGACTGGCATTAGCAAATTCAAAAAATAAAAAAAAAGGTGATACAGAGTTCCTTGTCAGCTTCGAACGCAAACCCAGGATAATCCGGTATAACAAACTCGGTGAAATAATTTTGCGAGAAAATATTAATTCTGAACTAGATGAAATTAACAATTATAAAGGTTCAAATAAAGCACTTGAGTCGCTAGGCGTACATGACAAGTTTGGTTTAATTACTGGCCCGGAAAAACCATTTAATAATTCTGAACCCGGATCGATAACTTTATTTAGTTCGAATCAACATCGTTGGCGGTTTACATTGGAAAATGGTAATGATGGTGCATTAGTCGGACTGACGACTTTACCCGATAATCGAATGATTGCATTAGAAAGAATATTTTCAAATATTTTTTCCGGCGTTAAAACCATTATACATTTGATCGAATTAACAAATGAAACGATCATCCAGAAAAAATTATCACGAATTGAACCTGCAGATGGATATCTACATGATAATTTTGAAGGAATCACATGGCATAAAGAAAACCGGTTTTTTATGATTAGTGACGATAATAATAGTGTCCTGCAAAAATCATTATTGGTATATTTTGAGATCACAAGTTTGAAATTAAAAAATTAACTTATTTTTCTTTAAGACGCGGCATCAACTCAACCAGATTACAAGGTCTGGTTCGATAATCCAGTTGATGCATGATCAATTCATCCCATGCTGTGTTACAAGCGCCCATGGACCCAGGTAGACAAAAAATGTACGTCCCATTTGCGACACCGGCAATGGCACGTGATTGCATTGTTGATGTTTTAATTTGCTGATAAGAAATAGAACGAAATGTTTCCCCAAATCCATCGATCACTTTATCAAATAAAACACTGACAGCTTCCGGTGTGCCATCACGGCCTGTCACGCCTGTGCCACCGGTCGTCAGGATGACCTGGACATCTTTATCTGAAACCCACCCGGATACTGCTGTGCGAATATCATAAATATCATCCGGCACAATCTTTTTTTCATAGAGCTTATGCCCCTGCTCTTGCAGTTTTTCGACAAGGCGCTTTCCGGATTTATCTGTTTCTTCTGTTCGGGAATCCGAGACCGTTAATACACAGATATTCAAAGGTATAAACTCACGTTGATTTTTATTATCAGTCATAATGCTATATTGGTCACAATTTCTATAATAATAATCGACCCGATATTAAAAACACAGTAAAAATGGAAGAATCAAAGGATACAATGCGCCTCGATAAATGGCTTTGGTGTGCACGATTTTTTAAAACACGTGCATTGGCAGCTACGGCTATTAAGGGTAATAAGATTAGAGTTAACGATAATGCAATCAAAGCAGCTAAAAATATCAAGCCCGGCGATAAGCTCACAATACGTAAGCCGCCCTATCAACACGACATTACTGTATTAAAACTCAGCAAAAATCGACTATCTGCCAGTCAGGCTGTTTTGCTATATGAAGAAACAGCGGAAAGCATTCAAACAAGAGAAGAACTGGCCAAACAAATCAAGGCTGAGTCTGCATCATTTCCAAGAACAAGAGGGCGGCCTAGCAAACGCGATCGGCGTCATATAATCCGTTTTATACGAAAGACACCGGACCAGATTGATGAGGATTAGTATTTTATAGATACAGCTATCGGCCAAAAGTAGACCAAAATGTGATTTGGTGGTCATTTCGAGTAGTTGTAATGTTAACTAACTCACACAAATTATATTCACCAATAATATCTATAATTTCACTTGTTAAACTAATTTATTATGTTAAGAGAAATATTATCAAGTCGCAAAATAATAAATGGTCAATCTCGTCGATGGTTTACCAATGAGATGTTCGATTTATTTATTTTTTTTAATAATGAGAATATGCTTGTACAATTCCAACTTTGTTATGACAAACAAGACAATGAACACGTGATCTCTTGGTCAGAAAGATCTGGATACGCACATAATCGTATTGATACGGGTCGAGATATACCAGGTAGAGCAGGTTCACCTTTATTCGTTTCTAATGGTTCCTGTGATATCGAGACACTGAAAAAGGCTTTTATCGAATCAAGTTTAAATTTAGATAATTCATTATTTGATCAAATTTATAGGAAATTGGTCGGGTATAAACATGGATTAGAGTTTTAACGTCTGCTTTAGAAAAGTGACATGAATCGGTCAAAAGCGGACATTTTAATCTTTCCATCCTTTAAGTGCTTTTTCATAAGTTCGATGAGGTCTACTAAACGATCCACTAATTATTTCATTTGCAGTTTTACCTAAAAAGCCGTCGTCTTTAGAATAAGTTTTAGCCAGTTCGATACCTTTTGCCTTATTAATTAAATAAATGCTTTCTAATGCATCTACCCGAAAATAATCCTTTTCCTCTTCATTTTCCAAAATGGTTTTGAGAACAGGCAATGCGGTATTAATTTTTTCATTGCCTAAGAATCCTATTGCATAACGACGTTTATCCATATTTTTATCTTTTATAGCCTCAATTACTGTAGGAGCGACTATTTCTGCATGAACAATTAAGGGGTCCATTAACATACCTTCAGCTCTATCCTTAGCTTGATAAAAATCTTCCATTACTTCTTCAGGCGTAGGTTTAAAAAAAGTATGGTTTACAGGTTTTTGATAAAAAACAAAAATAACCACTGTTCCTATCGTGATTAAAAGCAAGATGACCAAAATCCATTTATGGTTTTTTTTCATATATTATTTAATATTCGCTTTGGGTCGATTTCTGAATTATTAATATTCTATTTATTTTTATTTTCTATTGCGTCAGCAATTCGTTTTATTTGTTCAACTATGTCTAAATTTATTTGTATTAATTTATCTTGGTAATCCTTATTTCTTTTTGAAATTTTTCTAACAACAACTATAAACAAAATAATTAGAACAATTGTAGGAAACCAAGATATCAGCATATGGATGAAAAAAGAGTCCTTTTCTCCATCCCCAGCAAATACAACTAATGGAGTGAATATCGAGCCTAATAATAAATAGATTCTAATCATGATATATCCTTATTTCTAATGTCCGTTTTGGGTCGATTTCAGTATAACCTATTATTTTCATGAATAAACAAATCCTTCATTTCTTTCTATCAGATAATAATATAGTCCAAGGCTGATACATCGTATTACCATAAATATCGTAAAGGCCAGCCAGAGGCCATGATTACCCATAAATTGCAACACATACCAACAAGGTAAAAAGAAAACAAATGTACAAACCAGCATGGAGTTACGCATCTCGGCACCGCGTGTTGCGCCAATAAATATTCCGTCTAATAAAAAACACCATACTGATATCAACGGTAATAATATCATCCAGGGCAAATAAATTTCTGCTGCTTCTCTTACAGGTAAAATGTCTGTTAACAGGGCAATGAATATATCACCGGATAACCAAAAGATAGCACTAAAAAAGAGACCAAAGCCTAATGACCACTTTAATGTTAATAATACCGATTCATTAAAAAGCGGTTTACTTTTTTTACCAATCGCTTTTCCAACTAGCGCTTCTGCTGCATGATTAAACCCATCAAGCGCTAACGCCATTAATAAATAAAATTTCATCAGGATAGAATTAGCGGCAAGAATAATATCACCATGCTTGGCGCCTTCTCTGGTAAAGAACGCAAACACTAAAATCAGACAAACGGTACGTATAAAAATATCATTATTCAAGGCAAGGAACTGTTTAAGTTTTGTAATATCAAGAATTTTTGATTTTAGCCATTTACCAGGATGTATCTTTAGTTCCCTGGCAACCAGGACAAGTGCTAACAGAAGGCCACAGTATTGTGCGATGACAGAGGCCAGGGCAACGCCACGTACATCCATACCCATATAAACTACGAAAACCACATCCAGAACTATATTTATAATATTTATCGTGATGCCTACTGTTAATGCAGCAATGGCGTTTTGCATTCCCAAAAACCAGCCTGTTATGGAAAATAAAATCATTAACGCCGGTGCACCCCAAATCATCCATTGACAATAAATCAATGCATAATGCTTTACTTCTTCACTTCCTTCTAATAGCGCTAAACCCGTATAAAAGATCGGGTTTTGCAATAGCAACATTAATAAGCCTATACACATCGCGATTAATATCGATTGTGTCAGTAAGGTTCTTATATCGGTAAAATTTTTTTCAGCCTCTGCTTCACCAAGCGCCTGCGCTGTCGCACCGGTTGTTCCCATCCTAAGAAAGCCCATACCCCAATACAGGAAATCAAAGATTACTGATCCAACTGCGACGCCACCAAGATAATACGCTGAATCAAGATGCCCAATTACCGCTGTATCCACCAGACCAAGTAATGCCATACTGACATTACTGATTATCATTGGTCCAGCTAATAGCCAGAATGCACGGTGCTGATTATTCTCTCGCATAGGAAACAGAAATTCGTAAATACACGAATAAAGAATTAAAAGTAACCCGATAATTAAGAATTTAGGTTATTGGCTTATCCCATTCACCATCAAAAAAATTATCTTCAATAGAATTTCTTTGACGGGGATTATATTCTCGTTCCTTGATTTCTTCCGGGATATCTTCTTCTGCTAATTGATAACCAACTGAAATCATCGCCATAGGTGTGAATTGTTCGGGAATATTGAAAAATTCCCTTGTCTTATCCGCATCAAAACCACCCATTTGATGAGTCATTAATCCCATAGATGTAGCCTGTAAACAAAGGTTTTCTGATGCAGCACCTGTATCATATTGTCCCCAGCGATTCGGATTACCATTTTTTGTCATGACTGAATTCGCTACTGCCAATAACAACAATGGTGCATCTGCTGCCCAACTCCTGTTTCCTTCAGCAAGACAGCCAAGCGCCTTCTCCCAGGCAGATTGATTACTGGACTTATTAAAAATAATATATCGCCAGGGTTGATCGCCGTAACAGGATGGAGCCCACCTTGCTGCTTCAATCAGGCTTATGATCTGCTCATCTGTTACCTGCCTGTTAGAGTCATAGGCTCGTCCACTCCAGCGAGAAGCAATTAATTGGTTTATATCCGCTTTTGTATCAATTTTTTTACTAAACATGTGTTATCAAGCTCCTGTTTTGATACGCTTATGATAAATAAAAAGGAATAATCCAGCTCAATGTCAGACAGCCAAATATACCAAAAATTGTTTGCCAATATTGAAAAAGTCATTCAGGGCCAATCTTCTGCAATACGTAAACTTTTGGCGGCATTCTTCAGCGAAGGACATGTATTACTTGAGGATGTTCCCGGCACTGGTAAAACTACCCTGGCAAAAGCACTGGCAAAATCCATCGACATTGAATTTCAACGTATCCAGTTCACACCGGATCTATTACCGACCGATATACTGGGTGTCTCAATTTTTAACCAGAAAGATCAGGATTTTGAATTTCATCCAGGTCCGATATTCAGCAATATTCTTCTTGCAGATGAAATAAATCGTGCCTCACCAAGAACTCAGTCCGCTCTGCTTGAAGCGATGGGTGAACGACAGGTCAGCATAGAACGTAATCATCATCAACTTGATGATCTGTTTTTTGTCATTGCAACACAAAACCCTGTTGAATATCACGGCACTTACCCTTTACCAGAAGCACAAATGGATCGTTTTTCCATGCGCTTTAGCCTGGGTTATGTCGAACAGGATGAAGAAGTTTCAATTATGGAAAACCAGAATACGTCTCATCCATTAACCAGTCTGACAAGTTGTATTAATAAAGAAGACGTATTGAGTCTCAAACAAAAAGTTAGTGAAGTGCAAATAAGTGATGAAATAAAACACTATATAGTTGGTTTGATCAGAGCGACACGAAATATAGAAGGTATACTCAACGGTGCAAGCCCAAGGGCATCACTTTCATTGATGAAAGCTGCACAAGCCCTGGCTTTATTCGATGGGCAAGACTATGTGATACCGGAACATATACAGGAATTGGCTATCCCGGTTATTTCTCACCGTTTGATAATGGATTCACAAAGCCGTTTTTCAGGAAATAATAATGAGAAAATTGTAGAAAATATCTTATCTGATACACCTGTCCCTGTCTAAAGTATTCAAATGATGCGCCGTCTCCTGTATGGAAATCTGAAACTGGTTTACAAGACTAGCCAATGGATGCGACATCGGTTTACTAGCAATGGAATTTTGATTCTATTAATAATGCCAATAGCCGGTGTATTTGGATTTGATACACGTTCAACACTATCTTTTCAGATCTTTTCTATTACTTTGTTATTACTGATTACAGCAATATGTTATTCATTCTTTTTTCGTGGCCGGTATTTAATTAAACGAGAGTTGCCTGATTACGGCACCGTGGATACACCGTTTTTTTATTTATGTACTGTTACCAATCAAAACAAAAAAGATAAAAAAGGACTTATAATTATTGATCAGTTACGCACCAGATTACCGAGTCTGTCTCAATTTAAAAAAATAAAAGACCCGCTTGATTCTAAAAGAAACAAGGTAGATCAAATTATTGGTTACCCGCGCCTGGTTAATGTAATCCGGAAACTAAGAGGTGGTTCAATAAAACCTGTCACTCTAGATTTTATTTCCAAAAATAGTGAAGCAAGCACGGCACTATCGTTGACACCACTGCGTAGAGGTTATTTATATTTTGATAGTTTAAAGCTGGCGCAATCTGATCCGTTGGGTATTTATCTGGCGCGAAAAACATTCAAATCTACAGATAAACTGCTAATACTTCCCAGAATATACAAGGTCCCAAGACTAAACCTGCCTGGTAAACGTACCTACCAACGGGGTGGAATTAATAATGCTGCATCAGTCGGTGATTCACAGGAATTTATATCGTTACGTGATTATCGTCCTGGCGATCCTCTCAAAGCAATCCATTGGCGAAGTTTTGCAAAAAATAATAAACCTATTGTCAAAGAATATCAGGATGAATTTTTTATTCGATATGGACTTTTACTTGATACATGGCTGGATGACTTATCACCGGTTCTGTTTGAAGATGCTGTATCTATAGCTGCTTCGTTTATGTCCAGCCAACAGGAACGTGATTCAATTATGGATTTAATGTTTATAGGTGAAAAGGCTTATCGGTTCACCTCTGGACGAAATCTGACGGACACAAGAAATATTCTTGAGATATTGGCATGTATTGAACCTGACCCGGAAGCAAATCTTGATAGACTTGAAGTGATGATAGAACAACATGCTCAGGAGTGCAGTGCTATTATTTGTATATTGTTAAACATTGATGAGTCCCGTATTAAATTATTAAATAAAATTTCGACTTATTCCCTGCCTTTAAAAATTTTATGTGTGACTGACTCGTTGGATAAAAACATTGCGCATGATGTTAACTTTGACATACATATGATTCGACATAATGAAATACAACACGATCTTACTAGATTAAATTAATACCATGCCAGCAACGGGAATTAATTACATAGAAGAATCGTTAAAACCGGCAAGTCCCGGGTTAATTCTTGCAGCTTTACTAATATGGGGTTGGCAGACAGACCTGCTATTTTATGCTTTTATAATCGGATTAACTCTCGAATTACCGAGATTTATAAATTGGCGTATTGAATTTAGCGATAAGGATATTAATCAACTGGCAGATATTAGTGGTGTTTTATTTTTTATCGTTGCTGTTTATTCATTTACCAACCACTCTTTTCAAGGAATTTATAAAGTTCTTGAACTATTACCTTTCTCATTACTTTTATTAATCCTTGCACAACAATACAGTGACAGTAACGGTATAAAAACATCTGCATTGTTTATCAGCGTCCGTCGGCTTGGTGACAAGGCCAGTCCGGATGTTCTATATGAAATCGATATCAGCTTGCCATATGTTTTTATTTGCCTTATCGCCGCAAGCTCCGGAAATAAATATAACGATTTATTTTTTATTTTGGCTGCATTGACAATCACCTGGATGGTATGGAGTTTTAAACCCCGGCAATATTCATTATTACATTGGGCTCCATTGATTTTGTTGGCATCAGTTTTAGCTTACGGGGTGCAACATGGACTCAGACAGATACAGGAAAATACAGAATCCTTATTTCTCAATTTTTTTGAACAGTATGGCTGGAAAAGCCGTGACCCAAACAGGATATCCACTGCAATTGGTTCACTTGGCAGACTAAAACTATCTGACCGAATTATTATGCGGGTCAAATCCGATGAGCAACTCAACACGCCACTTTATTTACGAGAAACATCATATAGTATTTACGAATACGGTATCTGGCGAAACCCGCACTCGGAATTTGACGTCATTGATAAAAAACAAGGCCGGAATGAGTGGCAACTGGAAAGTCACCGGACAGATATTGGTAAGATAAATGTCGGTTTATTTCTTGACAGTCAATCTGCGATTATTCCTGCCCCGAGTAATATTAGCAGCCTGTCAGGTAAAGATTTAATTCAGGTTGAAACCAGTGTCTATGGTGCAACACGGATCGAAACAAGGGAAGGCTGGATCAATTATCGTCTCGGATTTTCCAGTAACAATCTGGAGGAAACAACGCCCGATCCGGAAGATCTTATTATTACACCTTATTACAAACAAGATATAGAACTGGTTGCAAACCAGCTTCAACTCTATTCCAAAACACCTGATCAGGTTATTGAGACTGTTAAAAAATATTTTAAAGATAATTTTTATTATTCGATTACTCAAAACCAACGTTACACAAGAGGACAATATTTATCAAAATTCCTTTTGGAAAATAAGAAAGGACACTGCGAATATTTTGCCACTGCGACGGCATTACTTTTACGTGAAGCAGGTATTCCTACCCGTTATACAATAGGTTTTTCCTTACAGGAATATAGCCCATGGCAGCGAATGTATCTTGTACGAGCAAGACATGCACATTCCTGGGTCAGTTATTACATCAATGATCAATGGCATTTAATTGATACCACCCCTTCTGAGTGGGCACCGCTTGAAGCAGAAGATGAAACATATATCGGTTCAATCATGGATGTTATTTCATGGATACGATATATGATTGCCGGAGGGGAGATTGAAGAAACAGAGACAAATAACAACTGGATAATCTGGCTGCTTATACCTCTTGGCTCATATCTGGCCTGGCGTTTGTATCATAATCAACGCAGTAAAAAAGATAAAAATATTAAAGCTAAGCTGGCTAAAGATATTAAACGATTAGGAACCGACTCCCCTGCTTTTAATTTGATTCAACAGCTGGAAATTCAATTTGATAAACGAAGACCGGGAGAGTCATTAAGTAAATGGCTGGATAGAATTTTAAATATAGAAAATAGAAAAAAATATGTAGAACTAATACAACTGCATTATCAATATCGCTTTAAACCAGATGCAGATCGTAATTTATTACGTAAAAAATTACTCCGGCAAATAGAATCTATACAAACCTAGATTAGTTATAAATGTAAAGGTAATTATTTTCCAGTTTAAACCTGATTTGATTTAGTGGTCGATCACCAACCTCGATACAATCTCCCGTCTCCAAATCAAACTTCCAATTGTGTTTAGGGCATGTCAAGACTGTCTCGTTTAACGCTGACACAGGAATATCTGTGGCTTGATGTGGACATTGATTATCATATATGCATATCTCCTGCTCCCGTTTGTTTATATAACAAAACCGGTTATCGTAACCTAGACAGGATATACCCTCATTCAACTCATCCAGAGGAGTCAGTTTGATCCACTGTTTTTTTTTACCAAGATTTTCAGGTTTAAACTCGGACAATTCCATTTTTTGAATAATATCGATAGCCCAGATAATTTTGCTTAAACCTAACGTTGGCATACATACAAGCATTGCATCCAGTATTTCATCAGCCTGGTTACCCGCCTGCAGTGCCCTTTTTAAATATTGTTTGAAACCGGCTTCTGTTTGAGAATCAACTTTTGTGATAACTGATAATAATGAACGTGTTTTCCGGTCAAGATGCTTGCCACCCTCTTTCATAAATTCGAAATAAGGTCCCATTGCATTTTTTCTGACCTCCAACAAATAATTCAGTGCATCACTCATCGTTTTCTTCAGTTTCTTCCCATTTTCTTGGTGACATCTTTACCGAATATTCATTTTCCTTTTGTTCATAAATATCTTCTACAAACAGTGATTTGGTTGTACTGTAATAATCCTTATGAATAAACATCATATGTAATTTTGGATCTGCAGTTTTAATAAATTCTTCTGATTGTTTAAATAATATCGACCGTTCAATCACCCTTCTAACCGGCATATGTACTGAAACTATACCTGCACGATGACTATCACGTCGTGTACAGGCATTATCGTTATTTTTTTGAAAACAGCGTACACCGACATCAATAATCAGGGCTCCTGTTTCAGCATCTAGTGTTCTAAACCTTGTTTCAATAAAATCCAGTTTTGTCTGTTTATTTGTACCAAACAAAGCATTGAAATCCGCAATAACAAATAATGCAACAACGGTTATCAACGATATTATTATAATTATAGTTTTTTTTGTTGTTAACATCAGTCCCTTCGTAATCTATCACTAACAGAGATCGGTGTAGGATATTTAAGAACTATAATATAGGACGATATTATAAAAGTAATAAGTGTTGCCAACTGTATTAGATAAGAGGTTTGATTATTAATAAAACCGGAATTAACTGCTAACACAGCTATTAATAATGAAAACTCGCTCATTTGACCCAACCTAAAGCCTATTTCAATTGAAATACTTTTTTTCTCTCCCTCCATTTGTAGTAGCCAGCTAAATATAAATGGTTTAATAATTAATACTAATATTGCTAACAGAGATGCCGGAATAATAATTTCATCAATTACCGACATATTGAATCCTGCCCCCAGGGAAAAGAAAAATATGATCAGAAAAAAATCTCGCAGAGGTTTTAATCGTTCTGTGATAAATAAGGCTATGGGGCTTGATGCCAGGGTAACGCCGGCTATAAAGGCACCTATCTCATGTGACAGACCCACAAAATGTGCTAACTCTGCAATTCCAAGACACCAGGCTATTGCTAATAAAAAGATATATTCATGTATCTGATCAAATCGTTGAATTAATTTTATAAGAATGTATTTCTCTATAAGATATGCAATTAATATCAACAAAGGTAAATAAATTAATTGCATGATTATATCTATGACAAGATTCCCGCCTTTGCCATAGCCTTGTAACAAAAGAAGAATGATGATTGCAATCAAATCCTGGATTAACAATATGCTTATAATAATCTGGCCAGTATGTTTATGGTGTAACGTGGTTGTTGGCAATAATTTCAAACCGATAATCGTGCTCGAAAACATCATTACAGCACCGATTAATATTGCTTGTAACAGCTCATAACCAAATAAATAACCGATAAGCAGGCCAAGCAAGCAAAATACTACGGAGCTGATTAATGTTACCTCCATCGCTTCCCGCAACATTTTCCATAGTTGTTGCGGTAATAGATCAAGACCAAGTAAATATAGAAGAAAAATGATTCCGATATTTGAAATTTCACTAATCAGTTCAGCATCATCGACCAGACCTACGCCCCAGGGACCTAGTATCAACCCTAATAATATATATGCCACGATCATTGCCTGTCGCGCATAGAGCGATAAAGTGGCAAAAACAGCGGCCCCGGTAAAGATTAAAAATATTGAAAATTCTATTGTTTGTTCTTCCATAATAATTATCTACTACTTACCTTGACTGCTGTAGTAATTCCCACAATTTATCCATTCGTTTTAAAGACACTGGCGTACGGGTTTTTAATTCCTGTGTAAACAGGGATATTCTTAATTCTTCCATCATCCACCGGTATTCATTTAGTGGCGGGGGAAAATTATCTGTCGCGTAAGCATTATCCACCAGTTTCATTATTCTATTCCAGTGAGTCCCGATTAGTAATACATTCTTTTTATCTTTTTCCGGCGAATACTCCAATTTTTCGATTCTTTTTAATATTGACTCCAGATATCTTGGATACTGTTGCAGATAGATAAACGGGATATCGTCTAAAAATCCTGCATAAACCATATATTCCAGTTGTTGTTCAATATCAATATAAGCCAATTCAAACTGTTGTATGCTTTCACTTGATAAACTCGCAATTACTTTTCTATATAACTCAAATATATTCTTTAATAATACGCAAACAGATTCACTGTTACTTAATAATTGGGACAATTGTCTTTCGATAATTGAATAAAATTTTTCCTGTTCTCTTATTTCCTCTTTTTCATAAAGAAAGGTTTCGTCTATTACAAGGTTAGTTAACGCATTAATAAGCTCCTCTTTTGTTCCGAATTTATTGTATGCCAAACATATTTCGTCGATGTGTGAAAAATTCTTACGAAGGTATCTAATATCTTTATAAATTGTTTTTTTAATTAAAGCTCTTTGAGCAATTTTCAGATAATAATCTGCGGTTTCCCTGCTGGTAAAACTGTGTCGATATATTTTTTCCCCCTCTTCAATTAATCCGGGGTAAACAATTATTTCCTTATTATTAACTTTAATGCGTTCGCTAATCGGCAAATTACCAAAATCCCAGCAATCGATTTCTTCATAATCAGTTTTTTCATTTACCAGTCGATTAAATTCAATCTCTGAATCAGCAGTATATTTTTGTTTTAATTCTGTAATATTCTTATTACATTCAAGGACCTTATTATTCGAATCAAAAATACGATAATTAACCTGTAAATAAGTCGGCATATCGAAATCTGTCCAATCCCTAGCGTCAATCTCAAGTAAATGTGTTTGATATAAAATCCGGGCAAGATTATTTCTCAAGGGAATGCTATGGTTTTTTATCAATTCCATGCATTTTTTTGCTGTTTCGGGGATTGGAACCAGTGCCTTCCTGGTATTTTTTGGCAATGACTTTAACAAAAGAATAATTTTTTCAATCAATAACCCGGGGACAAGGTAGTCCATTTGATTTTCATCAAATTGGCTTAAAACTTCCAATGGCACATCAACTGTCAAACCATCATCACTCTGACCTGGTTCAAATTTGTAGTTTAATGGCATAGACATGCCATGTTGTTTTATAGAATCAGGAAATCTTATATTTGAAACATCCTCTGCATCATGCCGCATTATCTCTTCCTTGCTTAAGAAGAGATGTTTGGTTTGATTATTTTTAAGTTTTTTAGTCCATTGAAAAAAAGACTGTCCATCATAGACATCCTCTGGAAGCTTGTTCATATAAAAGTCAAATATAACTTCTTCGTCAAGGATATCCGGTCGACGGGATTTTATTTCGAGTTTTCTGATATCTTTTATAAGCTGATTATTATGCTTATAAAATTCAATTGAATTTTCAAAATCACCATTGATTAGTCCACAACGAACAAATATTGCCCTGGCTTCGTTAAGTTCTATTTTTCCATAATTAACTTTCTTGTTTGCTGATAATATTAATCCATATAAGCTGATACGTTCATAAGCAATAACTCGTGCGTTCTTACTATCCCATTCAGGTTCTGAATAGGTGAAATTTAATAAGTGCTTGGCAGTATTTATCAGCCATTGTGGCTCTATACGTGCTACTGTTCGTGCAAATAAACGCGAGGTTTCAACCAGATCTGCTGCAACAAACCATTTTGGGTGATTTTCAAATTGTCCTGAGCCCGGGAAAATATTTAATTTAATATTTCTTGCACCAGTATATTCATGCTTGCCTGTTAATTGCGCAACATGACTTGGCATGCCGGTTAATATTGCACAGTGTATATTTTTATAGTCTGCCGGTTCAGAATTGATTATTAATTCCAATTCGGTGCATATATGCCGTAGTTGTCTATGTAAATCCAACCATTCAAGCATACGGACATAAGAAATAAAATTTTGTTGACACAGTTTTCGTAACTTGTTTTGGGATAATTTCTTCATTTGCACATGATAAAAAGACCAGAGATTAACGAACCATACAAAATCTGAGACATCATCATTAAATTTGTTATGTGCTTCATCTGCTTTTTTTGTTTTATCAACCGGTCGTTCTCTAGGATCCTGGATACTTAATGCACTGATAATGATCAAAATTTCATTCAGGCAATTAAAATCATGTCCGGCCAGCAATATTCTTGCGTAACGCGGATCAACAGGTATTCTGGAAATCTTTTTACCAATGGGTGTTAATTTACCCTCTACATCCAAAGCGTTAATTTCTTTTAATACACGTATACCATCATTAATAAATTTTTTATCTGGTGGATCAATAAAAGGGAAATCTGTTATGTCTCCTAACTTAAGAGCTTTCATTTTGAGAATGACCGATGCCAGGTTAGTCCTGAGTATCTCTGGTTGAGTAAATTCTGAACGTGACAGGAAATCTTCTTCACTATATAGACGAATACATATACCATCACTTGTCCTGCCACACCTTCCTTTACGCTGGTTAGCAGCAGCACGTGAAATCTTCTCTGTTGGTAATCTTTGTATCTTGTTGCGGTAGCTGTAACGACTGACTCTTGCCATTCCGGTGTCAATAACATAGCGAATACCCGGAATGGTTAATGATGTTTCAGCAATATTTGTCGCCAGGACGATATGTCGTTTTTTATGTGGGGCGAATATTTTATTTTGTCTTGAAGAGCTTAAACGTGCATACAGGGGTAATATTTCGGTATCAACAAGTTTTTGTTTACGTAAAAATTTGTCTGTTTCGTGAATTTCTCCTTCACCCTCCATAAAAATGAGTATGTCGCCGGTATCTATGGAGCCAAGATCTTTAATAGCCTGTAAAATATACTCTTCACGTTCTTCTACTTCATTTTCATCATCGCTTTCATCAATTGGCAGGTAACTAATATCGACAGGCCAGTTTCGACCGGATACTTCAATAATTGATGCATTGTTAAAATGTGCTGAAAAACGTTCAACATCGATTGTTGCCGAAGTAATGATGATTTTTAAATCCGGACGTTTAGCCAACAATTGTTTGAGGTAACCCAATATGAAATCAATATTCAAGCTACGTTCATGAGCTTCATCGATGATTAACGTGTCATACTGGTTCAGGTATTTATCTTGCTGCATTTCTGCTAACAAAATGCCATCTGTCATTAGCTTGATATAGGTGTTGTTACTATCAGTCTTATCGTGATGACGTATTTTATAGCCAACAAATGAACCCAGATCTGACCCAAGTTCATCTGCAATACGTTTTGCAACAGATTTCGCGGCTATACGCCGGGGTTGGGTATGACCAATAAGACCATGAATCCCCCTTCCCGCCTGTAAACATAGCTTGGGTAACTGGGTCGTTTTTCCCGAACCCGTTTCACCACACAGGATCAATACCTGTTCCTGTTCTATCGCCGTAATAATTTCATCCGTACGTTGATTAACAGGTAATTGGGGATCGAAATTACAGCTCGGTATGTTTTGTTTCCTACGTTGTAATTTATCTATTGATACATCTACTTCTTTTTCCAATTTGCACCATTGGTTTCCAGTCGATGCTTTAGCTTTTTTTAAACGGTTGAACCGTCGTTTTAAATAATAAAAATCTGATTTCGACACTTCTTGTAATCGCAAGTAAATATCATTAATCAGCTCATCTATTTGTGTATCGTCATTCACAATGCTATGCCAGCTACTTGATGTTTTGTTTGGTTAAATAAACCTCAATTTATTGCTCTTAATCAAGACTTTATTTGTAATATATTGATGGACTGTTAGGATAATGGTACTTAGAATAAGAAACAGTATCCGAACAGGATTTTCTGCGTTAAGTATTAATTAAAATAAATAATATCAATAAATTACGTAATATTACTCGAATGATTCGAACGGAGATTTCTTAACGTATGGCAATTGAATTTGAATTGGCCGGTTCACAAATTGATGGGGCAAGAGATTATCAGGAAGATGCTTTTCTCATCACTCATTTAACAGACGCAGATGGTAATCCCAGTGCGTTAGTTGTTGTCGCTGATGGTATGGGAGGACATGCCGCAGGCAATGTTGCCAGTAATATGGCAGTACAGGCCTTTAATAAACATGTCTCCGCGAATTATCCAAGTGAAAATCTGGCCGAGATTCTTGAACAGTCAGTCATCAATGCGAATAGCTCGATAAAAGAGACAGTAACCGAAACACCTGCTTTAGCAGGTATGGGTTGTACGATGGTTGCCGCAGTTTTAGAAGGAGGCAAAATCACATGGGCAAGTGTTGGTGATAGTCATTGCTACCTTGTTAGAGACAAGGAATTAACCAAACTCAATGCGGATCATAGCTACGGTGGTTTTCTTGATCGTATGGAAGCAGAAGGCACACCTGTAGAACCCGAACCTGGTCTGTCACGTAATATGCTAATGAGTGCCATTACCGGTGAAGATATTAATGAAATAGACGTGCCAGCCACACCATTTGAATTACAGCCGGGTGACAGAATCCTGCTCTGCAGTGATGGTATTGATACCTTAAGTGCCGGCAAGATCATTCAATATTCTGAGTGGTCTGATTCACCAAAGGAATGTTCTGATGCCCTGATGCAGGCCGTTGAAGAGGCGAACATGCCGCGTCAGGACAATACAACCGCCGTCGTGGTAAATATAAAAGAAGCGTCTGAAGAGTCGGCGGCCGAATCCGCACCCGCCACTCCAGAAGAAGAACCTGTAACAGAAGATGTTGGTGAATCAACGGCTGAATTACCCATCGTGGGCTCAGAACCTGTTGAACAACAGGTGGGACAACCTGTTCACATTGAACAATCATTTGAAAGCTTTGAAGAACCAAAAAGTAAAACAGGTATGTTTATCGGGATTGCGGCTGTCGTCCTGATATTGATAGGAGCAGGTGCATTTTTTGCCCTGGGTAAAAAACCTGCCGTACAGACAGATATGCTCGTAGCCGAAACGGATACAACAGAAGAAGCCATTTCTGAAGAAATTGTAGAAGAAACGGAAGAGGCCACTGAAGAAACCGACACAACAGTAGCTGAAGAGACCACCCCGGAAACAGTTGAAGAAAAACCCGTTGCAAAAGCAGAATCAAAACCCAAGGCGACTGCAACAACAAAACCTGCCGGAAAATCAATTCAGGATACACTTAAGTCCGGAGGCAAAGCTCCAGTGATGGTTGTCGTCCCTGCCGGTAAATTCCAAATGGGCAGTACCAGTTCCCGGTATTCTGAAGAGCGTCCCCGGCATGAAGTCGAGGTCAAGGCATTTGCAGTCAGTCAGTACGAAATTACTTTTGATGAATATGACCAATTTGCCAAGGCAACTGGTCGCAAAACACCGGATTCACTCTATCTTGATAGAAAAACTCATCCTGTAATCTTTGTAACCTGGGACGATGCCTACTATTACACGAAATGGCTAAGCGAAGAAACCGGCGAAAAATATCGATTGGCAAATGAGGCGGAATGGGAATACCTGGCTTCCACAGGCAAGAAAACAACTTTCTGGTGGGGTTATGAAGAAGAACCCAATCGTGCCCATTGCTTTGGCTGTGGCAGTGCATTCGACCCAAGAAAACCTACAAAAGTCGGTAGTTTCGAACCCAATGCTTTTGGCATATATGATACAGCCGGTAATGTCAGCGAATGGGTTCATGATTGCTGGCATGAAAACTATAAAGGTGCACCCAGTGTTGCAGAAGTATGGGAAGGTGGTGATTGTGCTTATCGAGTAGCCCGTGGTGGTGCATACAGCACGCCACCTCAATCAATACGTAATTCAAAACGGGATAAGTTTAAATCAGATCAACCCTATGACCATATTGGGATCAGAGTAGTAAGGAAAATCCGTTAATTATTATCACTGTGTCCCAGGTTCATTGCGGGATCAATAATATCCCGAATTAATTGTTTCAATTCCTTCGATTCCGGAAACCTGCCCTGCTCCTGTTTTGAATAGATCAGGTTTTCATCCAGATAAACTGAAAATGTACCGCCATCTGAAGGAACTAAAGCCAGTTCACCCAATTTGTCTGCAAAAGTCATTAACAATTCCTGCGCTAGCCAATTTGCGCGCAGTATAAATCGACATTGCGTACAGTAATGAATCTCAACCCTGGGACTGTTTATTTTTGCAACCATTTCAATTTTTATAGCTCTAACAATAATATCTTGCAACATTGGAGGCAGGTATGACCATTCTAAAAAACATATTAATCGCCATAACCAGCGTCATAATATTGTGTCCTGTTACCGCCAATGCTGATATTAAAATCTACTTTAATACGCCCTATTATTATAAATATAAGCCATATTATTATCCTTCCTATAATCGTCATAATTATAATAAATATCGACATAAACGATATTACAGACCGCATTCAAATCACTATTATAAAAAGAACGGTTATTCATATTATGGAAATAATCATAAAAACCCATACCATGAAGTAATCAAAAAATATCGGAAACGAAACTTTCGACATCATGCAATAGAACTAGGCTATTACGACAGGCAACGAAATCAAAAACAACGACAATATTTCCGTTCGGGCCGTTAGCTATTTATCTTTAAAAACCCTTATTTTTGCATCTGCTTTTCCGTATCTTATACGTAAAAATAAATTTTACGCGTAATATCGATGATATAATCCCTTACGCGCTATAAATATAATAAAACTCTCCCGGAACCGGCATGGAAAATTGGAAAAACAGTTTTCAGGCATTCTTACACCCCAGGGTTATCACCATGCTCTTTTATGGTTTTTCAGCGGGTATTCCATTACTACTTATTTTTTCTTCATTAGGATTATGGTTACGAGAAGCAGGGATAGATCGATCAACAGTTACCTTTTTCAGTTGGGCTGCCCTTGCATATTCATTTAAATTTATTTGGGCACCTATCGTAGATAAACTTCCCCTTCCCTATCTAACAAAAAAATTGGGTAGAAGACGCGCTTGGATGTTGCTATCACAAATAGCCATCATTTTTTCAATATTTGCAATGGCATCTATAGATCCTTCAAACAGTTCATTGCAGCTAAAAATTATGGCATTAGCTTGTGTAATGCTTGGTTTCTCTTCAGCAACGCAGGATATTGTAATTGATGCCTATAGAATTGAATCTGCGGGAGCTGAATTACAAGCATTAATGGCATCGACTTATATAACAGGCTATCGAATTGGTATGTTGGTTTCTGGTGCTGGTAGTTTATATATCGCCAGCACATTAGGTTCAGAAATGGGCTCGTATAATTACACTGCCTGGCAAATCACCTACAGTTGTATGGCAACGGCAATGTTAGTTGGCGTTATTACTACAATTATAATTAAAGAACCGGTAAGAAATAAAGAAATTGAATACAAATATTCAAATACTACCTATATAAGGTTTTTTATTGTTTTCGTGTTTTCAATAATAGGTTTTATCATAATCTTTAATTTAAGTTCTGATATAGCTTCAAACTGGAAGCTTCAGCTAACAAATATACTAAACAATCAAGCACTTTCTAATTTCTGCATAGAATTATTACGACTTTTAACAGGAGCATTATTTTCTTTATTAATCGCTATCACATTTATAAAAATTAACTTCATCGAAAGAAATATTGTAGTTGAGAGTTATATAGAACCTATCATAGATTTCTTCAGGCGATACGGACTAAAACTAGCTGTTTTATTATTAGCATTAATATGTCTATATCGCATTTCCGATATAGTTTTAGGTGTAATTGCACAAATATTTTATCAAGACATTGGATACACAAAAAAAGAGATTGCCCCTGTTTTAGCCTTTGGAATGGTTATGACTATTACTGGCGGATTATTAGGAGGCGTACTTGCAATTCGTTATGGAATTATCAGAATTCTATTTCTCGGAGCATTATTAACAGTAATAACAAATTTATTATTTATGATATTAGCAACCAGTGGCTATAACATAGCATTATTATATATGGTTATTTTTGCCGACAATCTGTCAGCCGGTATCGCAAGTGCAGCGTTTATTGCTTTTCTTTCCCGGTTAACAAATATTTCTTTCACAGCAATGCAATATGCTATTTTTAGCTCTTTAATGACCCTAATACCCAAAACAATTGGTGGTTACTCGGGTTCTATAGTAGAAAATATTGGTTATTCCAATTTCTTTTTATTTGCATCCTTGTTAGGTGTGCCTGTATTAATCATTATTTACTATGCAAATAAATATTTAAAATTTGAATAGCTTTAAAAATCTCTCATGGCTAATGAAATAGAACATAAATACCTCATAATAAATGACGACTGGAAAGCGCATGCCGATGATGGCATACAAATTATTCAGGGCTATATGGGCAGCAATGAGAAAAGTTCAATTCGTATTCGAATTAATGGTGATAAGGCGAATCTGAATATCAAAAGCAAAACAATCGGTATTAAACGCAGTGAATATGACTATAAAATTCCATTAGAAGAAGCTAAAGAGATGTTGGAAATACTCTGTGACAAACCACTCATAGAAAAAACACGCTACCACGTTAAACATGAAAATCACACGTGGGAAATTGATGTCTTCGCAGGTGATAACGAGGGTCTTATCATTGCTGAAATAGAATTGGATACGACTGATGAAACATTTAATCTGCCGGATTGGGCGGGCGAAGAAGTTTCAAATGACCCACGTTATTACAATATTTGTTTGGTTACTCACCCATTTAAACAATGGTAATTCCAATTTTGTTGCTAAATACAACAATCCAAGACCATCAGAAGCTATAAGTCATTGATAATAATGATATAATCATAAAATTATTTAAATTATAATGAATTAGCCATTCGCGTAATAGAAGCATCTGTTAATATATTGTCCAATGGATATGAAAACCAACAATCAAGAAACATTAATCGATAACTTTAATCGGGTGGTCGATTATGTCCGTATCTCCGTCACAGATCGTTGCGATTTCCGTTGTGTCTATTGTATGGACGATCAAGTAGAAAAATTTGTACCCCGCGCCCAGTTATTAACGCTGGAAGAGATCGCAAGAATTGCAAAGGCATTTACGGAATTAGGTGTCAAAAAGATCCGTATTACTGGCGGTGAACCATTAATCAGACGCAATATCATTAAACTTTTTGAAGATATTGGTAAATTGCCCGGTTTAAATGAGCTTGTCACAACCACCAATGGTTCTCAATTAGCCAGACTCGCACAACCGCTTAAAGATGCAGGCGTTAAACGTATTAATATTAGTCTTGATTCACTCGATCCGGAAAAATTTAAACGCATCACACGGGTTGGGGAATTAAATAAAGTACTCGCCGGAATTGATGCTGCTTTAGCGGTTGGTTTTAAAAAAATAAAACTAAACGCTGTTATTCTCAAAAATCGTAATGATGATGAAATTATCGATTTGGTCCGTTTTGCCAGCGAGCGGGATATGGATATCAGTTTTATTGAAGAAATGCCTCTGGGTGTCATCGGCGATCATGATCGTGCTGAAGCCTATTATTCAAGTGATGAAATAAAAAAAGATATAGAAGAAGCGTTTACCCTGGTACCGACAACTGAATCTACAGGTGGGCCATCTAAATATTTTAAAGTTACTGAAACAGGAACACGCGTCGGTTTTATTTCACCGCATAGTCATAATTTTTGTGATCAGTGCAATCGGGTAAGACTTACTTGCGAAGGACGTTTATTGTTATGTTTAGGACAGGAACATTCAGTCGATTTACGTAAAACGGTGCGTGCATATCCAGGAGATATGGAAAAACTTAAACAAGCTATACGGGGTTCTATGTCCATAAAACCAAAAGGCCACGAATTCAATCTAACGGAAAAACCGATTATCTTCCGACATATGAATGTAACTGGAGGCTGAAATGTCAGGCTCTTATCGTCCGGAGATGACCCAGGCCGGACTCTCTCCTACCCAGGCAGTGCTTGCCACAGACGAATACCAGAACACCCGTGAATTGCACATCGCTGAAGAACGTCCGTTAACGATCTATATCGATAGTTATGAGATTGTGACCTTAATGACCCTGGGAACACAACCTGAATTGCTGGCACTCGGTTATTTAAAAAACCAGGGATTGATAAAAAATATTGAAGAGATCAAATCCGTGCAAGTGGACTGGGATGTTAATGCTGTTGCCGTAACGACATTTGCCGATCGGGACGATTGGAAAGAAAAATTAGGCCCAAGGATTGTAACGACCGGTTGCGGACAGGGCACGGTATTTGGTGATGTTATGGAACAACTGGAAAATATCCAAATAAAACCAATTGAGATAAACCAGTCACGGCTTTACACATTATTAAAAAATCTGAATATTTTTAATGATGTTTACAAAAATGCAGGCGCAGTACATGGCTGTGCTCTATGTCAGGATACGAAACCACTCATATTTATTGAAGATGTCGGCCGTCACAACGCGGTTGATGCGATAGCTGGCAAAATGTGGCTGGAAGAAATTGCAGGAAACGATAAAATTTTCTATACCACTGGCAGGTTAACTTCTGAAATGGTAATCAAGGTAGCACAAATGGAAATCCCGGTTCTGTTATCACGATCTGGTATAACACAAATGGGCTTAAACCTGGCAAAGGATTTAAATATCACTCTATTGTCCCGTGCAAAAAGTAAACATTTTCTTATCTACAATGGCAAGGAAAATATTAAATTCGATACCGAGTTGCCAGTAAAGCTAGAAGTGGCGAACGTGAAACAGGATTAAATCAATCCAGTGCAATATCGCCATCAATATCCAGTTCCAGGTTTATCTCATTAATTTCAAGTTTTACCTTGGCAAATAACGTCTCTGAACCTGTTAAATCACCGCTTTCAATTGCTTTAGTAACTGCATTTGTGATCTCGCGCTGAGATGTAATACCGACTTTCTTCAAAAATTTACGAATTTCCATATTAAAATTATCTTCGTTCATTAAATTATCTCCGGTTGATGTAAAATTACTTATTTAACCTAACTATTACATATTAATGAGTATACCTAAAGACAATATAACCGGCGTAATATTGGCAGGTGGACAGGCACGACGTATGGGCGGTGAAGACAAAGGCCTGGTCAGGCTAAATAATAAACCAATGATTGAATACATTATTGATGCAATTAGGCCACAAACAGGAAAATTACTTATTAATGCCAATCGAAACCATGAGCGCTATGCTCAATATGGCCTTGAAATAGTAGCAGATGAACTTTCCGGTTACTGTGGTCCATTAGCCGGAATGGCGAGCGCATTACAGACAATTAAAACTGACTATATGGTAACTGTACCCTGCGATTCTCCTTTCGTACCTGATGATCTGGTAGAACGTCTCAGTCATGCATTGCATGATAATGATACGAAAATCAGCGTTGCACATAATGGGGAACGGATACAACCTGTATTCTGTCTGCTAAAAAATACCCTGTTAAAATCATTAACCGAATATCTGCATTCAGGTGAACGCAAGATCGACAGGTGGTTTGAACAATATCAGTATGCGACAGCCGACTTTTCCGATATTCCGGAAACATTTGATAACATAAACACACCGGAAGACATTGAGAAAGCATTATCAAAATTGATTGTTAACTGAAAATGAACATAGAGACTAAAGTTCCCGTACTGGGTTTTGCCGCATACAGTGGTACTGGCAAAACCACCTTGTTAGTTAATCTCATTCCTTTATTAAAGCAACAGGGAATTGAAGTTGGTGTTATCAAACATGCGCATCATACCTTTGAGATCGACCAGCCAGGGAAAGACAGTTATGAAATAAGAAAGGCCGGTGCCAGGCAGATGCTGATCGGCTCAAAAAAACGCTGGGCACTAATGGTAGAACAGGGAGAAAAGAACCAACAAGACAGACTACAGGAATATATTTCACATATAGACCAGGATAAGCTGGACTTGATATTAGTAGAGGGATTTAAACCCGAAGCGATACCAAAGATAGAATTACACCGCCCTGGCCTCGGACATCCCTTGATTTGTAAAACAGATGAAAGTGTCATCGCCATTGCAACAGATGCTGACATTAATGAAGAGACAGAACTACCGTTGCTCGACTTAAATGATTATGACGCTATGGTAAAGTATATTATGAAAACCTTTTCTCTAAACCAAAATACAGTTGCAAATAGTGGAAACTAATTATGAATCTGTCTCAAAATGTAGCGAACGCCGCTAAGACTAGGCAAAAACAAGTGAAAAAGCGCAGTTTATATATAATAAATGAGCATTTTGAACGAGTTTTTAACGACGAATTAGCAAGTGCAGTAATTTTGAGATAGGTTTATGTCAGAAAAAACCATTAATAAAGATATTAGTTGTATGGATGATTTTGATCCTGAATCAATTACACCGGATCAAGCATTAGCAAAAATATTTGCAACACTCTCATTCGTTACTAAAACGGAATCACTACCTATACGTGATGCATTGGGACGCATTTTAGCAACCGATATCAAATCAGATATTAACGTACCTTCTGGGCGTAACTCAGCAATGGATGGCTACGCGATTAATGCAGAGGACTTACCTACTGAAGGAGTTAACACTTTAAAACTGATTGGCTCCAGTTTTGCTGGTAGTCCTTTTAATGGTGAATTACATAAGGGTGAATGTGTACGCATTATGACAGGTGCTATCATGCCTGAAGGTACAGACACTGTTGTTATCCAGGAACACACTGAGGTTAACGACGATCAAATTAGTATTGGTTCTGATACTAAAGCCGGTAGTAACGTTCGTCAGGCGGGCGAAGACCTGGCGATTGGTGATCTTGTTTTGGAAAAAGGCATGAAGCTAACACCTGCTGATATTGGTTTATTAGCCTCACTCGGCATTGCTGAAGTCGAAATCTATCGAAAATTAAAAGTTGCCTTCTTTTCAACTGGTGACGAATTACGTTCCATAGGTGAAGAACTTGAAGATGGAATGATCTACGACAGTAATCGTTATACCTTATACGGCATGTTATCCCGGCTTGATGTCGAAATTATCGATATGGGTGTTGTTAAAGACGATCGTGATTTAATGGACAAGGCCTTCGAAGAAGCTGCCGGCAATGTGGATGTGTTAATAACCTCTGGCGGTGTGTCTGTTGGTGAAGCTGATTACGTTAAGGAAACCTTAATCAAACACGGCGAGGTTAATTTCTGGAAAGTCGCGATGAAACCAGGCCGTCCGCTCACCTTTGGCAAACTTGATTCAACCTACTTCTTTGGCCTACCCGGTAATCCTGTTTCGGTTATGGTGACATTTTATCAATTCGTTCAACCGGCATTAAGAAAACTGGCAGGCGAAAATGCAAGCTTACCAGTCATGATGAAAGTGCCTTGTGTTTCCAGACTCAAGAAGCGCCCAGGTCGTGTTGAATATCAACGTGGCATATTGGAGCACGATGAATCTGGAAGACTAGTTGTGCGTAAGACAGGCATGCAAGGTTCAGGTATTTTACGATCCATGGCAGATGC
>JANQJZ010000028.1 GCA_028281365.1 Gammaproteobacteria bacterium
TGGTTGTAAGCGCGACATTGGCACTAAACTCATGTGGTGAATCTTCAGCCGAAACGAAAGATGTTATTAGCATTGCAAAACTTGCAATTAAAATAGTCATTAACTTTTTCATTATTTTTTCCTCGCTGGAGTAGTAATAAAAATATTCTCTATAAATTAAGGGAATTAATTCCGCTTCTATCAGCACGTTCCATACCAACTAGGTTTTTTTTAATAAATTCAATAAATTATGATAAAATTCGCAGGATGCATGGTCGATATAAGAAAAAGTTTTTGCACTTAATTAGTGCCGTTTTTTTTTAATTGCGCGTAAATAGTTCATAATGAATCAATAAACTTTCGCTCTGCTTTTAAATACAAACAAACAGAAAACTTATTAAAATTACATTTTTAGTGATGTAATAAGGAAGCTCTAATAAAATGGTCAAAAATAAGATTGAATCAATTCTTTCTGATGTATCAGATGCGCTACCTGATAATCTTCAACATTTAAAAAAAGATTTAGAAAAAAATTTAAGGGCAACACTTAATGCTACTTTTTCTAAAATGGAATTGGTCACACGGGAAGAGTTTGATATTCAAACTACTCTCTTACAACGTACACGTTCTAAACTTGATGAATTACAGGCAAAGTTATCAGAATTAGAAAAACAAATAGAAGAAGATAAAGAATAACCTTCTGTTTATATGTAGTAACTTTTAAAATTTATAACAATAATCAAGGATGATATCTAATGAGTATTGCAATAATCTATTCTCGTGCACAAGATGGAATCAACGCACCACTAGTCACCGTCGAAGTTCATCTCTCCCGTGGTCTGCCAAGTTTTACAATAGTAGGTTTACCTGAAACTACAGTTAAAGAAAGTAAAGAGCGTGTACGCAGTGCAATTCTGAATAATCAGTTTGAATTTCCATTAAACAGAATAACAATTAATCTTGCGCCTGCTGATTTACCAAAAGAAGGAGGACGTTTTGATTTACCAATTGCAATGGGAATTCTTATAGCATCGGGTCAAATACCTGCAAAAAATATACAAAATTATGAATTGATAGGCGAACTTTCCTTAACGGGAGAACTGAAACCTGTTCAAGGTGCTTTATCGATATCGCTCTCTATTAAGGAATCACAACGTAGTCTAATCATTCCTTTAAAAAATGCAGATGAGGCTGCACTTGTTGAACAAACTATATGTTTACCTGCTAGACATCTATTGGACGTTTGTGCACATTTTTCAGGTAATAACGAACTTTCTATCCATCGAAACACCTATATTCCAACAAAGATAAAATACGAAGATGATCTTAATGATATTGTTGGTCATGAACATGCAAAAAGGTCACTCGAAATAGCCGCTACAGGTAGACATAACCTTTTAATGATTGGACCACCTGGATCAGGTAAAACAATGCTGGCAGAACGTATACCGACTATCTTGCCACCGATGACAGAAAAACAGGCCCTTGAAAATGCAGCAATTACTTCAATAAGCCAAAATGGTTTTACTATTGATCAATGGCGACGGCGTACCATACGATCACCGCACCATTCGGCTTCTTCTGTCGCGCTAGTCGGGGGTGGTAGCAATCCAAAACCGGGAGAAATATCACTTTCACATCACGGTATTTTATTTCTTGATGAACTTCCTGAATTTGATCGTAAAGTTCTGGAAGTATTACGTGAACCAATGGAATCCGGTCGAATTGTTATTTCCCGTGCAGCAAAACAAATTGAATACCCCGCGCAATTCCAGCTTATTGCTGCGATGAATCCGTGTCCATGTGGCTTTCTCGGAGATAGCAGTGGCCGTTGTCGGTGCACCGAGGAACAAATTAATCGATATCAAAATAAAGTATCCGGACCATTGCTTGATCGAATTGATATTATTATTGAGGTCAATTCCTTAACTGAATCTATAATCAGCAATACAAAAGAAACACGAACTGAAGCAAGTTCCATTGTCAGGGAACGTGTTAATAAAGCTTATGCTACACAAATTAATAGAAATGGAAAAACCAATGCTGAATTAAATAGCAAGGAGATAGAACAGTTATGCCAAATATCGGATAAAGACAAAGCATTACTACAATTGGCAGCAAAGAAACTAGGACTCACTGGCCGATCTGTACACAAGATATTAAAAGTAGCCCGGACTATTGCAGACCTGTCGGAGTGTAATACCATATCCACAGAGCATCTCACCGAAGCAATCAGCTATCGAAAAAAACTTACAAATCGCCAGACGATAAATTAATTTAATTTATATATAATATGAATATGGCTGAAAAAGAATATGACATTGATGTCATCGCTGAAACGAGCTATATCTCAGAACAATCTTATCCAGAAGAAAACCGTTATGTTTTCGCCTATACCATCACTCTGACCAACAATGGTCTTATTGCAGCGACATTGTTACGCCGGCATTGGTTAATTACCGATGCAAACTGCAAAGTACAGGAAGTTAGAGGTGAAGGTGTTATTGGAGAACAGCCTCATATCTTACCTGGCGAGTCATTCCGATATACCAGTGCAGCAGTGTTGGAAACACCGGTCGGTTGCATGCAAGGTTCTTATCAAATGATCGCAGATGATGGTGTTGAATTTGATACTCCTATTCCCGTCTTTAACCTGTCAACTCCCAATACCTTACACTAAAAAATGAGCACCTATGCAATAGGTGATGTCCAGGGTTGTTATGCTGAATTTATACAACTACTCGATGAAATAAATTTTAATGAACAAAATGATATTCTGTGGTTTGTAGGTGACTTGGTCAATCGAGGTCCTGATTCTTTAAAAACATTACAATTTATTAAATCTCTTGGAAATAATGCAAAAGTTGTTTTGGGAAACCATGATTTTCATTTGCTTGCAATTGCCAACAACATACGTAAACCGCATAAAAAAGACACCTTGGATGAAGTCATCAATGCTGATGATGCAAGTGAACTACTAACATGGTTAAGACAACGTCCCCTGCATTTTCATGACTCCGAGTTAAAGTTCACGATGGTTCATGCCGGGTTACCACCGCAATGGTCTTTGCAAGAAGCAAAGGAACTGGCTTCAGAAACTGAATCACTAATAAGAAGCCAACAATTTGATGAATTTCTAAATCATATGTATGGCAATCAACCTGATAGTTGGTCAAGTTCATTGACTGGAAATGAAAGATACCGGTTTATTATAAATTGCTTTACCCGAATTCGTTATGTTGATCAAAATGGAAGGATTGATATGGATGAAAAAGGAGCGCCGGGTAGTCAAGCTGATTCCCTGTTACCCTGGTATAAAATTAAAAATAGAAAAACGATGACTGATAAAATTATTTTTGGGCACTGGTCAACTATACATTTGGGAAATGAAAAAAATTTTAGTCAATATAATGTTTACCCATTGGATACCGGTTGTTTATGGGGTGGGGAATTAACGGCGATGCGTCTGGAAGATGAAAAACTGCTTAGTGTTCCTTCAAAACAGAAAAAATTGCATAAATGATTCCCCATAAAAAGATATATGACATGATCTGTCGAATTCCTGAAGGGAAAGTTGCAACATATGGACAGATTGCAAGACTTATTGGCTATCCAAATCATTCCCGTTATATCGGTCGGGCACTTTCTCAATTAGAAAATAACAGCAACGTCCCCTGGCACCGTGTCGTAAACGCAAAAGGCAAAATCAGTCCAAGGGGACTGGATGGTTGTGATGATTATCAAAAAATTTTATTAGAAGAAGAAAAAATTATTTTTAACGATAAAAATTGTATCTTGTTGAAAGAATTCCAGTGGAAGACTGATAAACAATAGTTTCTTTTTACTAAAGTAACTCGCCATCAGGCGAAAGCATAACTAAAAATTAACTGGCTCTTTCTAACACCAAAAAACTATAACTAAACTCATTTTTTTCATCGGCTTTAAAGTCTTCTCTTGATACCTCTTCCCATTCATTACGATTAAACTCTGGAAAAAATGTATCCCCTTCAATCTCAGTATGCACCTCTGTAATATACAAACGTGATGCTTTCTCTAAAGTATATTTGTATATCTCCGACCCGCCGGTAATCATAATCTCCTCAGCATGTACACAATGTTCATAGATTGCTTCAAGACTGTTTAATACCGTACATCCATCTGCAGAATAACCTTTTTCTCGAGTCAAAATAATATTCTCTCTGCCGGGTAATGGTCGTCCGATTGATTCATGTGTCTTTCGACCCATTACGATTGGTTTACCCATAGTTATTTTTTTAAAATTTTCAAGATCTGAAGAAATATGCCAGGGCAACCCACCGTCTTTACCAATAACCCGGTTACGGTCCATGGCAACAATAATTGAAATAAGCATTGGAATTTAATAATAAAGAAAAATAACTACTAAACGGCGTCGAAATTATTTATCTCGCGCTGCATATGTTCAAGCAGTCCTTCAATTCCGACATTTTTAGTGATTGCGCGATATTCATTACGATAACTTTGAACCAGGCTTAATCGTTCAACCATAAAGTCATAAGCAAACCAGATATTTACAAAACGTTTCATACGATATGAGATTGGTATCTCGATATTATTTTTATCTCTGACAATAATTGTATCTACTGTTGCATAATCATTGTTATCAAAACTCACGGATATATATTCAACACGTTCGCCTGCATAACGTTTAATGCGTGACCAGTATGTATTCAGCAGAATTTCCTGAAAATTCAAAATAAATTGTGTTTTCTGTTCTTCACTTGCAACTTTCCAGTTGGATGCAAGCACGCGTCTCGACATTTCTTTGAAATTTATCCGATCTTTAACCAGATTAAAGATTATTTTTTTCTTTTTTTCTTCATTTAGTTCGCTATCTTTAAGAACACTTAAAACCCGATCAATCGTCTTTTTAACAATCTTGCCAGGATCTTCCTGTTCGGCTTGTGTTGTGGATGCAACGACACAAAGAAATAAAACTATAACTATATTTTTAAATAAATTCATTCAGGTTTCTCTTATAGCTTTAGATAACATTAGTACTGTTTAAAACTTACTCTAAACAAAAGACTATATAAAACCGGTACAAGTAATAGTGTCAACATGGTTGCAAAAGCCAGTCCAAAGATAATGGAAATAGCCATCGGTTTAAACATCGCCGTGCCGCCCCACCATAATGGCATCATGCCAAATACCGTTGTTGCTGTTGTTAATAAGATCGGTCTTAATCGTTGTAAACAAGCATGAATTAAAGCATCAACTTGTTGCTTTCCAAGTTCCTCAATTTCTATCTTTACACGATCCAATAACACAATTGCGTTATTAATAATAATACCGGATAAAGAAATAATACCCAATATAGTAAAAAAGCCAAAGGAAGAACCGGCGATTAACAGGCCATATGAAACACCAATGATACCCAACGGAATTGTCGTTAATATAATGAAAGGACGTCTTACCGAATTAAATTGTGCGACTAACAATAATAATATCACCATCGCTGCAACGGGTAATTTGGCAGCAATAGATGCATTAGCCTCACCGGACTCTTCTGTCTCACCACCTTCTTCATAACTATAATCTCTCGGCCAGTCTTTTTGGGCTTCCTTTAACCACGGCGTAAGCGCTTTATTAACTTCTGCCGCGGTAGCATCAGGCAATAATAAAGCCTTTAAGGTTATGGTCCTGTTGCGATCGCGCCGTTCTATCTTGCCGGGTTCAAATACCAAACGAACATCAGCAACTTGCTTCAGTGGTACTGATTCTCCCGTTGATTGAGAATAGACACTGGTACCGTCGAGTTTACTGATATCTTGTCGATCAGCTGCAATAGAACGCAATGTAATCGGAATTAATTTATCGTCTTCACGATATTCAGTCATATTAATTCCGGATAAACTGGCCTTTAATGAATAAGCCACATCATCACTGGTGACCCCTGCCCTTCTGGCCCTCTCCTGATCAACTTCTACCAATAATTTTTTGGTTTGTTTTCCCCAGGTATTTTTTACCGTCGTTATCAAAGGTTCTTCATATAATCTATCCGTGACTTCATCAGCAATCTTATAAAGCTCTTTGAATTCAGGTCCCGAGATTCTTATTTGTATCGGGTAACCGACTGGTGGTCCATTTTCAAACCGGCTTAGTTTAACGTTTAAGTCAGGATAGTTCTGACGCGCATAATCTTCTATACCCCGCATCACTTCCTCTACATCTTTACCGTTTACCGTATTAGCTACCAAGAAAGAATTGGCCGGGTTTGGTTTCGGCGGGTCAAGTGCCAGGTCAAAGCGCGGACCGCCATCGCCGATAAACGTTAACCAGTTTTTTATTTTTGCCGGTTTTTCTCCTGTTTCAAAAAACGTTTGCTCAACATAATTATCAATATCTGACATGACAGTTTGACTTGTTTCGATCGATGTCCCTAACGGCATTTCGAAGCTGCCATTAAATACCGGATCTTCGGATTGTTCTATAAAGATACTTGGCACGTAACCCAGGGCCTTTATCGCGGAAAAGAGCAACAGCGCCATTAACAACGCAAACCATACTTTGTATTTTAGTGCAGTTAACAGAATTTTTTTGTATAAAAGATATCCTGTATTATCAAATTGCTCCGCTTTTTCATGTTTAAGTGATTTTTTACACAATACCTTTGATGCAAGCATTGGGATAAATGTCATTGCCAATACCCAGGATGTCAGTAATGTAATCGTTACGACATAAAAAATATCAGCTGTATATTCACCTACTGCAGATTCAGCCAATGCAATAGGCATAAAGGCGGCAGCGGTCGTTAAAGAGGATATTAATAGTGGCAATAATAATTCACGCCCGGATTCGGTTGCCGATTCAATTGCAGATAAGCCTTGATCGAATTTAACGATTACAGATTCAACGACAACAATGGCATTATCAACCAATAAACCTAATGAAATGATCAGTGCTGCCAGAGAAACCTGATTTATTGTGATGCCAAAGATTTGCATGATGTACATTGCAATGATCATGGCGGCCGGTATTAATGTCGCAACAATTACACCTGTCCTTAAGCCCAAAGTCAGGATCATGACCACACAGACAATGACAATGGCCTGAAATAAATTATTGATAAAGTCAGAAACATTATTTTCCACCAGGTTTGCCTGAAACCAGATTTTTTCCAGTTCTATACCCCAGGGATATTGCTGACTGATCACGGGGATAACTTGATCGAGTTTTTCACCAAGCTTCAGGATATCGCCGCCATCACGCATCGAAATAGCAATAGCCAATGTCGGTTTACCATTAACACGCGCCATGTTTTTCGGTGGATCGGAATAGTCACGATAGATATTGGCAATATCGCCCAGATATACCACATTAGCATTTGGTAGTTGAATCACTGTACGACGCAGATCTTCGATCGATTCAAAATTACCGGTGGGCTCAAGTACGACGCGTTCTCTACCAGTTAATATATCGCCACCGGATGACAATATATTTGCAGTCGTTAAAACACCTGATAATTGCTGCGGGGAAACACCCAGTTCGGCTAAACGTGCATTATTATATTCAACAAAAATCGCTTCTTCCTGAACACCGTGGATTTCAACCTTTGCCACTTCCGGAATCTTTAACAAACGATCACGAATATCATCCGCAACATCTTTTAATTCGGCATAGTTATAGCCATGACCCGTTAATGTATAGACACTTCCAAACACATCGCCGAATTCGTCATTAACAAAAGGTCCATCAATACCATCTGGTAAATCAGGTTTTACATCATCAACTTTACGGCGTAGGTCATCAAAGATAGGGCGCATCTCTTTATATGACTCAAGAAAATTGACATTAATAATTGAAATACCGTTACGTGATTCACTGGTAATAAAATCAACTTCCGGCATTTCCTGGATTTTCTTTTCCAGTTTATCCGTAACAAGTAACTCGACCCGTTCCGGGTTTGCCCCGGGGAATTGTGTTGTAATAACGGCAACGCGAACAATAAATCCCGGATCGCGTGCTTTTGGCAACTGAATGAATGCAGAGATACCACTCAGGATTAATACCGTAACAAGGATTATTACGACACGATCATAACGAAATGCAAACTGAGTGAAGTTCATAATGAATTAATCAATAAGAACCTTGAACCCTTCTCTGATCACACTGACACCAGCAACAACAACCTTGTCGCCATCGCTTACACCATCAATTATCTCCAGTCCTGTCGGTGTTAGATCACCGGTCGTTACTGCTTGTCTTCGAATCAGGCCAATGCTTTTTTCCTGGGTAGCATCCACCAGAAAAACATATCGACCAGCGATATCTTCACCTACGGCAACAGCGGGAAGAATATAGTTTTTATCTCCATCATGCATATCAAGTTCAAATGATACTTGTGCGGCCAAACCGGAACGTAGGCCATCGGCTCTATCCTGCAATGCAACCGTTACCGGATAGGTTGCACCTGTTGTCGTTGCGACACCCACTTCGGTAACCTTCGCAGAAAAGACTTTATCCGGTAACGCACTAAAACTAACCGTAGCCTTCATATCCCTTTTAATTAACGCAATCATACTTTCCGGTACTGCTAACTCTACATCCAGTTGTTCACCACAAGTTACCGAAACAATGGTCTGTCCTGCCGATACGTTTTCATTCATCTCGGTTAACACGTCAGCAACATCACAGGATTCCGAGGCCTTCAGTTCTGTATAGGAAACATTTAAACGTGCCAGTTCCAGCACCTTTCTTGCCGCACTGACCTGTGCCTTGCTTGATTCTGCTGTCGCCCTTGCGGTATCCAGTTCGTTCCTGGATACATTATTATTCTCGTAGAGTCCTTTTACCCTTTCAAAATTCGCCTGGGCATTTCGCATTGTTGCTTCCGCCTGAGATAAGTTTGCTACAGCTTGTTGCGCTTCCAGTTGATATTGGGATGGATCGATCTCTGCGATTAATTGTCCCGCTTGCAACCGGTCCCCGACCTCGATCGGTATCGACTGAATCGTGCCACCTACCCTGAAACTTAAATTCGATTCTTGGCCAGCCTTCGCTAAACCTGAGAAAGTGCGCATTGTGCCTTGTTCAATTAAAGATACCGTTACATAACGAACGGGGCGTAATGGTACTTCATTAGTAATTTGATCAGCGCTATCACCGCATGCAAGCAATAGAGAAGAAAGCATTATTGGTAAACACATTTTAAATATTGTTTTCATAACCCCATACCTTCAGATAAACCATTAACGGTTTCTGCTCGTATAGTATTGATCCAAATCCTGGTACCAATGTTCGAAACCATCATCTGTTAATAACAAATCAAAATTAGCAACGGCTCGTTGTATTTCTATCCAATCGATCATAAATGTGTATTGCGCTTCAACTGCAGAAAGGTTCGCTGCCAAAGCCGCATCTTGTGCATCAATCAAATCTGTAATGGAAACCACACCTTTTGAATAGGCATCTATGACCAGGGACAAGTTTTCCTCTGCTGCCCTGGCTGCATCTTTGGATAAACGAATAGCAGGGTAACTGCCATTTGCCTGTTGTAATGCTGATCTGACACGCGCCTCAATCTGTTCCTTAACATTTTCACGTTGATAGCGACTCTGTATCAATGCGTTATTCGCCCTTGATACTTCTGCCTTTCTGGCACCGCCCGCAAATATGGGTATTGTTGCCTGTACACCAACTGACCATTGAT
>JANQJZ010000017.1 GCA_028281365.1 Gammaproteobacteria bacterium
ATTGACCAGCGGCGACGGCGGCTCCGGCGTCATCGGGGGCAGCCGTGGTATTAGTGGTATTGCAGGTGCGGACGCTGAAATTAATGGAAGTAATATTGATGTCACTGCAAACAGCGGAAGTATTACGGTGACTGGCGCAATTAACCCTGATGCCGGTAGCAGTGTGTCACTACTTGCGGGTACTTTGACAGGACAGCTTCTTACAATAAATAATCCAGTAGATATAAATCTAACAGGTACTGGCAGTTTAAGCCTGCAAGGTTTTGGTTTTAGTTCGGCTAATAATTTCAGCACGGTCGATGGAGATATCTCTATTAACAGTGGTGATGGAGCGCTTGATTTAACCGGAACCGTGACCGCGACGAATGGCGATGTGAATTTAACTAGCGGCGGTAACTTAAGCGCCTCGCAAATATTGACTGCCAACAACATCAATCTAAATGCAACGGGAAGCAATGCCGCGATTGGCAGTGCAGTTCAAGCTGTTCAAACTAATACAACGGGCATCATTACCGCAAACGCAAGTAATGGTTCGGGCGGTATCTTTCTAAAAAGCCCCGGTGATTTAAACATTTCCAACCTAAATCTAAACGCAGGTTCAGGCAATGCTGAATTAACTGCTGAGCAGGGTAGCCTGAATATTGGAACAGTGAATGTTACTGCGGCGAACAATGTGACGCTCGCGACAACTGAAGATGTCAGCAATAACACAGCTGGTGATCGCAATATTCAAATTGGATCAGGTGGTATTAATGCTGCCAGCACGGCTGTTACATTCAACTCAGCCGATGATGTCGTGCTTAATGGCGCGGTACAAATAGACACCGCTAATTCTCAAATTACTGGCGAACGATTAATTACCAGTACGGCAGTCGGGTCGTTGGGTAATAGTACGACTTCTCTTTCTACAAGCGTTGATGGTCTTAACTTACAAGGGACTGAATTTTATTTAACGAATAACAAAGACGTAACTATCGAAGGTGTTACTGCGACGGGTGAGTTCTTACTCGATAACGGTGCGAATGATATCACTGTGGATGGTCAAATTACTGCGCAGGGCACAGGAGATACGATTCGATTGGCGGGACAAAAATTCATTAACAATGCTGGTGCAAGTGCATTGAATGCAATAAGTGGTCGTTGGATCGTTTGGAGTGAAACGCCAGTGAATAACACCTTTGGTGGTTTGCAATCGGGCAACGCAGCAGTATGGAACACGTCATTTAATTCAGCATCACCTACTTTAACAGAAACAGGAAATCGTTTTGCCTTTAGTAATGCGCAACCTGTTGGTGTTGCTGTCGTTCGTGCAGATGATAAAAACAAGATATACGGTGATACATTTAATGTTAATGACTTTACCTTTTCGGCATTTACCGCCGATAGTGGTAGTAGCTATGGCGATGCCTTTACCGATACAGGAACAACAGGTAGTGTGACATTAACCGGCGCACCAGTGTTAGCAAGTCTAGGTGCAGTGAATACAGCAATGCGTACCGGTGGCAATGGCGGTGGTGCGGATTATGATATTACTGTCGATCTGACTGGCGTGTCTGCAACAGGTTTTACCTTGCAAGGTGTAGAGGGGTTATTAACGATCAATCAACGTGACATTTCTGTGACTGCGGATGGTATAAATTTAACCTACGGTGATTCGCCGCAGGCATTGACTTTCAACGCGACGAATCTTGCCAGCTTTGATACCAATGCCAGTGCCTTCACCGGCGCTTTAACAAGAACTTCTGGGGCGGTCAGCAGTTCCAGTAATGAAGTGGTCGGTATTTATGCGATAACGCAAGGCAGTCTGCTTGCAAATACCAATTACAATTTAACAGGCTTTACCGGCAACAATTACGCTATAGCACAGAAGGCATTAACTGCGACGACTACAGGGCAAAACAAGATTTATGATGCCACGACCAGTGCGACAGTTACCTTTGGCGACGACCGAATCAGCGGTGACGTATTAAGCCTGAATGGAACCGCATCGTTCGTCGACAAAAACGTTGCTGTGAGCAAGGCGATCAACGTAACGGGTATTGGTATAAGTGGGACTGACGCCGGAAACTACATACTCGCCAATACCACGGATACCACTACGGCAGACATTACCGCTCGCACCTTGAATGCCAGTTTTGTGGCCGATGACAAGGTCTATGACGCGACGGATGTGGCTACGGGTGTGTTTGGTGATGATCGTATTGGTGGTGATGTCTTAACAATTTCGGGTACATCAAGCTTTGATACTAAAGACGTGGGTACTAATAAAACGGTGACCGCAACCGGGTTAAGTTTAAGTGGAACAGATGCGGGCAACTATATGTTGGCTTCAACAACAGTCAATGATACAGCTAACATTACACCAGCAGCATTAATTGGCGTTGCTAATGATGACAGCAAGGTCTTTGATGGTATTGCTTATAGTGGTGGTAACGGTGTGAGTTACGCGGGTTTTGTCGGTGGTGAAGATACATCTGTCTTAACAGGTACAATTAATTATAGCGGTACATCACAAGGCGCAATTAATCCAGGTGGGTATGCCATTACACCGGGCGGCGTATCTTCAAGTAACTATTCAATTACATTTGTCGATGGCGGTTTAACCATTAATCCTGCAACATCTGGTACTGGCAGTGGTGGTAGTAGTGGACCAAATGCGACTTTTAATAGTTTTTTATCTATTGTGAATGACGGTGTCGCTAACTTGAATTCAGAAGGTGGTAACTATGTTCCTTTTAATTCAGGATCTCTTGCTACTGCCTTATTTAATTTACGCGTTGAAATTGGTGACGATGCGTCTGAAATACCTCCAACTGTCTTTTTAAGTTGGGCAGCGAGTCGCGGTTTTCTGGAAGAAGAAGACGACTAAATCTTCTTACTAAATATAATAAAAACACGGGAAGTTAAAATCGTGAGTATTCAGATAAACCATCTTTATGGTGGTTTGTTTCTATCTTTTTTATTTAGCAGTGTCGTGTCCGCAGGTTCGCCGGACATAGAGCGTATCGCCCCAAAAGAGGTTCCTACAACTGAAGGCGGCGAATTAATCCAGGATGATTTACCTGAAGTGGTTCCTACACCAGATCGAGATGCAGTATTAGTTGATGCCTTAAAAGGCATCGTCTTTATTGATGATGTTAACAAACTTGATCCGACTGGTCGTAGTCATGAATCAGGAATAGTGATTGATGGTGATCTCGAAATTGATGATACAAAAATTTTTAAACAATACTTTGATGATTTCTTAAACCAACCGATTACATTAAATTTATTAGATCAGATTACGAATAAAGCCGTACGTTATTATCGTCATAATGATCGTCCCATCGTTGATGTATTAGCGCCTGAAGGCCAAGATATTACTGATGGTGTATTACAGCTTGCAGTAATCCTCGGTAAACGTGGTGAAGTACGTGTTGAAGGGGCAGAGCATTTTTCTGAAGAAAGGCTCGCTTCAACAGTCCGTTTAAAAATGAGCGAAACAATCACGCAACGTGAGTTGGAAGAAGATATTGACTGGTTAAATAATAATCCGTTCCGAACTGTCGACATCTTGTTTGAGCGTGGCAAAGAATTTTCAGAAACAGATATTGTTTTAGATGTTGAAGATCGTTTTCCATTTCGTGTTTATGGCGGAGTTGAAGATACCGGTACTGAACTGACGGGCAAGCGTCGTTGGTTAGGTGGTTTTAACTGGGGTAATGCCTTTGGTCTAGACCATCAATTGAATTATCAATTCACCTCTTCTTTTGATACAGAAGTATTAAACGCGCATAGTATTAACTATGTTGCACCATTGTCCTGGCGACATACAGCCACCTTATTCGGTGCCTATGTAAAATCCGACCCGGATGCAACAATGGCAGGTTTTAACCTGGAGGGCGAAAACTATCAATTAGGGTTTCGTTACAATATCCCGTTAATAAAGTATAAAAAACTGAGTCATGAAGTGGCGTTGGGTTATGATTTTAAGCGTAGTAATAATAATCTCGAATTTGGTGGCTTGAGTGTCTTTAGTACCTTTACTAATGTTTCACAGTTTTCTTTGGCGTATAACGGTAGTATTAGTGATAAATACGGTGCCACCAGTTTAGGCAGTACCTTATATATCAGTCCCGGTGACATGATGGGGGATAACCGTGATGTTGAGTTTGCCGCATCACGTGCCTTCGCTTCAGCCGATTATATTTATAGCCGCTTTAGTTTTAATCGTGTGACACGCTTGTCAAAGGACTTTAGTTGGATCGCTGAAATACAATTTCAAGTCTCTAATAAAAACTTATTAGGCAGTGAACAGTTTGGTATCGGTGGTTATCAAACCGTCCGAGGATACGATGCTTATGATGCTGTCGGTGATGAAGGCGTATTAATTCGAAATGAAATACGTTCGCCAGCCATGACTTTATTAAAGAAGTTAAAACTGGACGTGTCACAGGAAGAATTACAATTGTTGTGGTTCCTGGATTATGGTTCAGTTAAGAATGTCGATCTATTAGCTGGTGAAGGTGGAACTGACCTGATGTCGACCGGTATCGGGCTGCGTTATTCGATTGCGCCTTATCTGACTCTGCGCGCTGATTATGGTTGGCAACTCAAGGCATTATCAGCGACTGCTAGTAAGAGCAGCCGCCTGCACGCCGGGTTTGTTTTGGCATACTAAAGAATAAACAACCAATAAGAAATTGCACTAAGCAGGGCGGCTACTGGTAATGTCAACAACCAGGAAATCAATATCTCAGAAACAACTCGTTTGTTTGCCTTACCGGTTATAAGTCCTATTCCAAATAGTGAACCAACCGATACATGCGTTGTTGAGACAGGTACGCCTAATCGACTGGCAAAGATCACCATAAAACCGGTCACCAGGTTTGCAGCGAAACCTTGCCCATGACTCATCGGTGTGATCTTTTTACCCATGGTTTCAGCAATACGTCTGGCATTCAATAAACCACCTATTGCCATGCCAATAGCAACGGCAAGCATGCCAAGTTTGATTGATAAACCCTGTATCGCTATCAATAATGCAACGATCTTTGGGGTGTCGTTCAGGCCACGGGCAAAACTGACCATACCGGCACTGATATAATGACCAATATCCAGAAGTTTCTGTAGATTGATACCAAGAAAATTCCCCGTGTAATGCAGTTGGCAATTTGTTTCGGTATCGATATTGGCATCTATTGTTTGAGTGAAATTGATTGCTTGTTCAACTGGCATGTTAGAGACAGGAACAAATTCATTTGTTTCACCAATACAAGCGCACCATTCTTTGGTAATACCAAAATAATTTCTAATTGAACGAAGAGTTAAATAGACAATATAAGCAAGACACACTGCGATGAACGGACTAAGCAGTAACGGGATAAAAAAAGTTTTACCAATGAAGCTAAAATTAACTTGTGATCCTACTGCCATAATCCCACTACCAACCAGACCGCCTACCAGACTATGTGTAGTTGATATAGGTAATCCACGTAAAGCGGTGAATAGCACTGTTAAACCTGCTCCCATAGCAACGGCAGCCAGGAATTCTGGTGAAGTCGTAATCTCAACCGGGACCAGACCTTTACCCGTAAAATTTTTTAACAATTTTTCTGCAAGAAAGATTGAACAGACCGATCCCGCAAGGGTCGTCATCGTTGCCCAGGTAATTGCACGTTTATAGTTTGTCGTGCCACTACCAAATAATGTGGCGACACCTTTAAAGTTATCGTTGGCACCATTGGCATAAGACAAAAAACATGTAGTAATAAAAAGAATAATAAAAATAGTCATAAATAATAATTAAAACAGCTTATGCCTGTTCAGTTAGTAATTGTTTTATCGCTTTTTCGATGCTTATTGCCTGTTCGTCACCTTCATGTGTTTCTCCAAAAAAAACTGCACGGACATTACTTTTTTTATCGATAAGATAAAACGCCGGCCAATATTTATTATGCATCGCACGCCAATAGGTAAAATCGTTATCAATCATGATTGGATGGCGTAATTTAAACTCTTTAACCTTTGCTTCAATATTGCTTCGTATTTTTTCGTGACTGAACTCCGGGGTGTGTACACCGATTACCTGTAAGCCTTTTGCCTGTAATCGTTTCTCAAGATTATTCATCCATGGAAATGAGCGATAGCAATTCCAGCAATCAAAAGTCCAGAAATCGAGTAATACAACTTTACCCTTAAGATCATCAAGCATCAGTGGTTCAGAATTGATCCAGTCTTTGCTTCGGTTATGATGAAATTCAGCAGCTGGAAAAGGCTCACTTAACGTTCCTGCAATAGATGGTGTTAATGTTTTTATCGTAAGTAATGCACACAACACCACAATAAATAAATTGATAGATATACGTTTCATGGCCCTTATCTTTTTAATACAATCCTGTCTAAGACAGCATTTATTTATTCTTGTTCAATTCAGAGTATAAAAATGACGGTAAGAAGCTTTAAAGGAATCATCCCAAAAATCCATGAAACAGCCTATATTGATGATTCATCAGTTGTTATTGGTGATGTGACGATAGGCGAAGACAGTTCACTCTGGCCGATGACTGTTGCCAGGGGGGATGTGCATTCTATTAAAATAGGTGCACGAACCAATATCCAGGATGCCTGTATTTTACATGTCACGCATGATGGTGAGTTTTCGCCAGGTGGATTTCCATTAGTTGTAGGTGATGATGTGACAGTCGGCCATAGAGTCACCTTACATGCCTGTACAGTAGGAAATCTTTGTCTGATTGGAATGTCAGCTACCATCATGGATGGTGCAGTATTAGGCGATAAAGTCATTGTCGGTGCCGGCAGTCTTGTCCCTACCGGTAAACAACTTGATTCCGGTTATTTATATGTAGGTAGTCCGGTTAAACGTGTACGTAAATTAAATGAAAAAGAACTCGCGTTTTTGGAATATTCAGCCAGACATTATGCGAAACTAAAAGACGAACATAAAAACAGTCAGTAATAGTTTCGAACCCGTCATAAAAATTCGTTATGATGCCGCGCTTTTTCAGAACCACTTCGGAGAAAAGGATCTATGTCACTTGGTGAAAACTGGTTTTCAGAGGCTGCTTTGGGTTATGCAATGTCACTGGAGATCGAAGAGAAACTACACGAAGAACAATCACCTTACCAAAAGATCGAGATCTATAAGACCAGGACTTTCGGTAACCTGATGACACTGGATGGTATTACCATGTTAACGACGCGTGATAATTTTATTTATCATGAAATGATGTCACATCCTGCGTTATTTAATCATCCCAATCCAAAAGATGTTGCCGTTGTTGGTGGTGGTGATTGTGGAACTTTAAAAGAAGTGTTGAAACACGATAGCGTTAAACAGGTGACACAGATTGAACTGGATGAACGTGTGACCCGTATTTCTGAAAAATATTTTCCGGAACTATGTGAAAGTAATAATGATCCTCGTGCAATATTACTTTTTGAAGACGCAATTGACTGGATGAAAAATGCCAAAGCTGAGTCATTAGATGTGATTATATTAGATACGACGGATCCGGTTGGACAGGCAAAACGGTTATTTGCTGCACCATTCTATAAAGATTGTCTTAATGCCTTGCGTGAAGGTGGTATCGTTGTCGCGCAAAGTGAATCACCACTGATGGACATGGAAATATTGCTTGGTTTGCGTGATGAAATGGAAAAAGCGGGTTATATCGAAATCCAGACTATCCAATTTCCTGTAGCTACATATCCTTCCGGTTGGTGGACTGCGACCCTGGCCAGAAAGGGGCAAAAGTTTGGTGACTTTCGCGAGCAGATGGCCAGGCATAGACCATTTGAGACCAAGTACTACAATGCCGAGATCCATAAAGCCTCTTCAGTTTTGCCCGAGATCATGTTGCAAGCTTTGGTGGTCTGATTTCCAGTCGTTTCCTCTTACATTATCGCCAGTAGCCGCTACAATATGCGGCCTTATGTCAGCCTATTCTGAAAAGTTCGATGTCATCATAGTTGGTGGTGGCCATGCGGGGTGAGTCAGAAATATAACAGGAAGACGCGTTTAAGCGTCTTCTTTCTGGCGAACGGCATGTACAGGATGTACATGCCCGGGTCACTTAGTGAGGTAGGGATAGCCGAACTTAGTGACCAAGGTAAGTATGTTTTGATTTTGATATTTCAATGAGCATGTAAAACGAAGTTTTAGATATGAGTCAGTATAGATACGATGTGATTATCGTCGGTGGTGGTCATGCGGGTACCGAGGCCGCTTTGGCGTCCGCGCGTATAGGTGCACATACTTTACTGTTGACTCATAGTGTCGACACACTCGGACAGATGTCCTGCAACCCTGCGATAGGTGGAATAGGTAAGGGACATTTAGTAAAAGAAATCGATGCCATGGGTGGATTAATGGCCCAAGCTGCCGATCAAAGTGGTATCCAGTTTCGTATCCTGAATTCAAGAAAAGGCCCCGCAGTTCGCGCGACCCGTGCACAGATTGATCGTTCTTTATATAAACAGGTTGTTCGCCCGGTATTGGAAAGTCAGGACAATTTATTTATCTTTCAACAGGCGGTCAATGATCTGATTGTTGAAGGTGAACAGGTCAAAGGCGTAATAACCCAGGCCGGATTAAAATTTTATGCGCCGAGTGTTGTATTAACCGTCGGGACATTTCTTGGCGGCAAGATCCATATTGGTGATACCAATCATGCGGGTGGTCGAGCCGGTGACCCACCATCGATTGCTCTAGCACAACGCTTACGTGAATTACCTTTTACAGTTGATCGTTTAAAGACAGGGACGCCACCACGTATTGATGGCAAGACAATTGATTATAGTCAGTTACAAGTCCAACCTGGTGACGTGCCAGTCCCTGTTTTTTCTTATATAGGGAATGTTGATCAACATCCTGAACAAATACCTTGTCACATTACTTATACCAATGAACGTACCCACGAAATTATTCGCGGCGCATTAGATCGTTCACCAATGTTTAATGGTAATATCGAAAGTACGGGCCCACGATATTGCCCGTCGGTTGAAGACAAAGTAGTTCGATTTGCCGATAAGGAAGCCCATCAAATCTTTATTGAGCCGGAAGGTTTAAATACCACCGAGGTTTATCCAAACGGTATTTCGACTTCGTTACCTTATGCAACGCAAATTGAATTAGTGCGTTCGATAAAGGGTTTTGAAAATGCACATATTGTTCGCCCCGGTTATGCCATCGAATATGATTTCTTTGATCCACGCGAGTTGTATCCCTGGCTGGAAACAAAGTTTATTAGAGGATTGTTTTTTGCCGGACAAATCAATGGTACAACCGGTTATGAAGAAGCAGCATCACAGGGCTTATTGGCTGGATTAAATGCGGCGCTTAGTATCCAGGATAAAGAACCCTGGTTCCCGCGCCGAGATCAGGCCTATTTAGGTGTGTTAGTTGATGATCTTATTACTATGGGTACGACAGAACCATATCGCATGTTCACCAGTCGTGCCGAATACCGTTTAATGTTACGCGAAGATAATGCTGATTTACGATTAACGGAACAGGCGTACAAACTTGGTTTGATTAATGATCAGCGTTGGCGTTTATTTAATGAAAAACGTGATGCTATAGCAAACGAAACTGAACGATTGGAAAGAATCATTATTGGCTCGAATATACTATCAGAAGAAGATACAAGTCGTGCACTGGGTCAAGCGATTCGTAAGGATCAAAACATATTGCAACTTTTAAAACGTCCTGAGTTTAATTACGAAGATATTAAAAAACTGCCGGGTATTGCATTAGAAAATATTGATCCGAAAGTAGCCGAACAGGTGGAAATACAAGCCAAGTATTCCGGTTATATTCAACGGCAGGAAGAAGAGGTTGATCGTAATCGTCGGCATGAGGAAACAGTTTTACCTGATGACATTGATTATCAACAGGTAAGAGGATTGTCTGCTGAAGTAGTCGAAAAACTTTCCAAACACCGTCCGCTAAACCTGGGTCAGGCATCACGCATTCAGGGTATCACACCGGCTGCTATCTCTCTTTTGCGTGTTCATTTAAAAAAGCAATCTTTATTACTTAAACAAAGCGCCTAAAAATAAATGTTTGTAATATGAATGATCTGTTACAAGCAGGTCTGGAAAATCTTGATCTGGATGCTACTCCGTCGCTTTGCAGTGCCTGCCTGACTTATGTTGAGTTGTTAAATAAATGGAATAAAACTTATAACTTAACTGCAATTAAACAACCTGAAGAGATGTTAACCCGTCATGTTCTGGATTCGTTATCTGTATATCCTTATATAAAAGGAAATTATTGTATTGATGTTGGTACTGGTGCAGGACTGCCAGGTTTGATATTAGCAATAGCACAACCAGCCAGGCATTGGGTTTTGCTGGACAGCAACCAGAAGAAACTTAGATTCATCCAACACGTAAAAGCAAAACTCAATATAAAGAACGTAGACATTGTGCATGCAAGAGTCGAATCATTTCAACCCGATGACACTTATGATTCTGTCATTTGTCGTGCTTATACTTCCTTGCACGATTTTTACCTGTCATGTAGGCATTTGGTAAAAGTGGGTGGCGAATTACTGGCGATGAAAGCAGAACTGAGTGAAGAAGAATTATCTGCAGTAAAATCACTGGTTAATTCTGTAGTGATAAAAAAGTTAACGGTGCCAAATATCGAAGCGACACGTTCTCTCGTTATTATGTCTGACTAGTGCTGACCCAAAATGACGGGACATCCCTGGCTGAATGTAATGTCTATCTGTGTGCCTGTACTTTTTAGATATGCGCCGATTAAAACGCTAGAAATATCAATGCAAAGCTTTTTTCCAACTCATTATCTACCTCTTTAAACCCAGAAATAGAATTTCTCCTTTGCCTTCTCATATGGACTCAGTAGTGTCCTGGCAAAACTGGAGTCGTCACATATCAGTAGAGGAAGTGATATTAAGTAATTCTCATATTTACAAAAACATAGATACTGGCGTTATCGGTATTTAGAGAAAAAAGTCGAGGGAATAATCCTTATTTTTCATGCAGAAGTTTCATGAAAATGCATAAATAAGGGTATGACAAAGCTTGTATTAACTATGTCATAATAGCTGCCCTGATAACTTCACGGTAACCGATTAGTGTCCAGAATTATTGCCATAGCCAACCAAAAAGGCGGTGTCGGAAAAACGACGACGGGCGTCAATATAGCCGCATCATTGGCGGCGACTAAAAGAAAGATTTTACTGGTTGATCTTGATCCTCAGGGGAATGCTACGATGGGTAGCGGTATTGATAAACAGGATCTTGAAACGTCCAGTTATGATTTATTGATGGATGAAAAGGACATTAAGGATGTGATTGTCGGTTCACCGGAAGGACATTATGACCTCGTACCCACAAATTCGGATTTAACCGGAGCAGAGGTCGCATTACTGGATGAA
>JANQJZ010000049.1 GCA_028281365.1 Gammaproteobacteria bacterium
ATATGCAAATGAATACGGAAATAAGGTATTGGAATTCAGCCGCAAGACTGCTGATGTACTGAACGAGTCACGTGACGAAGTTGTTGCCTGGTTTGAAAAGACAGTCGAATCTGCTACCAAAGAGACAAAGACTGCTCCAAAGCGTACTAGTAAAAAAGCAGCTTAATCGTAGTTTAAATACTCAAAACTTCCCCATGAAAAGCCCGCATTAACTTAAATTAATGCGGGCTTTTTTAATTGCCTGGTAATAAATTGAAATTTTAGGTTGTATTTATAAAAAGCTGGCATGCTAAAATTAATCGTTGTTAATGTCGGTTGTAAATATGGAAAAATATAATGAGTAAGAAGACATTTAATCCATTTGACGAAACTTCTTTTCTTGAAGCCCAAAAAGCTTTTATTGATGCGTGGTCGAATTTAAGTCGGGTGATGTCGCATGATGACAGGGTATCCAATACAACGAATGTTAATAATGCATGGGCACAGGCAATGGAGTTTTGGGGAAAAACAACAAATAATATGTTGCCTTCAGATGTTCAGCATGTATTTACGAATCTAATTGAACAAGCCAAGATTTATAATTTGTTAGGAGAACAATTTAATTCGTTTATAAATAAATACAATACTCTTGATAAGTCATCCGAAGACTGGAGAGCTCGACTGGAATCCTACTTTAATGAATTTGCTACGGTGTTTTCGGGTCGTGGCAATGAAGCTTCTAATGTTTTTAAACAAATGTTAGGCACATGGCATCAATTACCGATGGATACGATACAAAGAACAATGTCATCTACTTCGTTAATGCCGGGTGATTTTTTACAAGGATTGAAAAATGATGCATTGAACGCAGCTACAGAAAAATATTTATCGGTTCCAGGTATAGGATATACAAGAGAATCTCAAGAGGCATATCTAAATGGAATTCGACTATGGACAGATTATCAAAACGCATTAAATGATTTTAATAGTGCTAATTCCCGTGTCGGTATTCAGGCACTGGAACAATTGCAGAAAAAAATATTCGCATTAGCTGAAGAAGGCAAAGAAATTACGAGCCTTCGTCAAATTTATGATCTTTGGGTTGATGCAAACGAAGATGCTTATGCAAAATTTGCTTATAGTAAAGAATATCGTAAGTTGTATGGAGAGTTAGTTAATCGGTTGATGAAATATAAGCAGTATAATCAACAGATTATTGACGAATCCCTCGCTGCCATGAACATACCTACTCGAAGAGGTGTCGATACACTTAAAGAACGACAACAGGAATTGCGTAGAACATTATTTATAACCAAACAAACGTTAAAAAATCATGAAAAGCAGGTTCAGGAGTTAAAGAACAAAATAGAATCGTTGGAAAGTGAGGTTGCTAAAAAACAGTCGGTTTCTGTAAAAGCGGACAAAAAAAAGAAAACTAAACAGGCTGTAGTTAAAAAAGCAAGTTCTAAAAAGGCTAAGAAAAAAGCCGGGAAAAAGGCCAAAAAGAAAGCTACTGTAAGTAAGCCAAAGTCAAAAGCCAAGTCTAGATCCACCAAGAAACAAGCATCTTCCGGAAAACCGGCTACGGTAGCACCTGGTATGACGTTAATTAAATTTTAAGTTGGAGGATAAAAGACGTGTTCCCATTTCAGATGCGGCCCGATCAAATAGCAAATGAGATCTATGAGTTTAATAGTAAGCTGGCCCAGGGCCTTAATACATTAACGGAAATCGGCGATATTGAAGTTGGTGTTTCAGAAAAAGAAGTTGTCTATGAAGAAGACAAACTAAAGTTATATCATTTTATTCCACACGTAAATAAACCTAATCCTGTTCCGTTGTTAATTGTCTATGCCCTGGTAAATCGGCCCTATATGGCGGATTTACAGGACGGGCGCTCCATGATCCAGGGATTGCTTGATGCAGGCCTGGATGTTTATCTGATTGACTGGGGTTATCCTGATGGTGGTGATCGCTATTTAACACTTGATGATTACATTAATGGTTATATTGATCGTTGTGTTAATGAAATCTGTGATAGGCATAACTTAAAAAAGATAAATCTACTGGGTATATGCCAGGGTGGTTCATTCAGCTGTTGTTACACTGCATTGCATACCGAAAAAGTAAAGAACCTGATTACCACGGTTACGCCAATTGATTTTCATACCAAGGATGATTTGTTAAGTCATATGGTTAGAAATGTCGATATTGATCTGTTAGTTGAAACGGTGGGTAATGTTCCGGGTGAACTACTTAACTGGACATTTTTAACACTCAAACCTTTCCGGTTAATGGGTCAAAAATACATGGATTTGGTCAATTTGCTGGACGATACAAAAAAAGCAAAAGACTTTATGCGTATGGAAAAATGGATTTTTGATAGCCCGGATCAGGTTGGAGAGGCGTATCGGGAATTCATCAAATATTTTTATCAACAGAATGGCCTTGTTAAAGGTAATATAAAATTTGGTAAAAAAATTGTTGATCTTGAAAACATAACTGTACCTGTACTCAATATCTATGCTAAAGATGATCATCTGGTCCCACCGGATTCTTCCAAAGCGTTAGAAGGATGTGTTGGCACTAAAGATTATACAGCTCTGGAATTTCCAGGTGGTCATATAGGCATTTATGTCAGTGGTAAGGCACAGAAAATGATTCCACCATCAGTCGCTGAATGGTTAGGAAAGCGAACAAAATAAAACTCTTTTTATATAGTCTCCTCTATTATTTTTCATTACAGTAAAATGTCATAAACACATTTTACCAGGTGTTTCATACGATGAAATTATTAGGTTCTCTAATGGGCGCACTGTTTGGTCTGTTATTTGCTGGTGCAGGAATTTTTATTGCGCTTGAGACTGCAGTACCTACCTTTCAATCGTGGCAAACCATGCAACATTGGCATTCAACAAGTGCAACCTTACTTAGTTTGCGTGGTAAAGATAACGATACGCTTGCCAGTTACCGCTATGTAATAGATGGAAGGACCTACGAAAATGATCGCGTCTATGTTGCAACAACCAGGGATAATATTGGCAGTTATCATAAAAAGAAATACCAGGAGCTATATCAATTAAAACAGACTCGTCAACCTGTGACGATCTGGTATGACCCAGCTAATCCTGCAGATTCGGTTATTGACCGAAATATGCGATGGGGATTGTTCGTATTAATGACAAGCTTCTGCTCATTTTTCATACTAATAGGGTTGGCCGTAGTGTATGGAGCAATAACATACAAACCGGATAATAATAAAGATAAAAAGATCTCACTCACTGATCTTAGAAAAGCATGGAATGAAAAATGTGAAGATCCAGGTTATGAACAAAGTTTTCTGGAATTTGTTAATGAACAAAAATATGAAGCAGAAGAAACAACAGCAGCTAGGGAAAATGCCTGGTTAGATAAAAAAGAATGGCGTAATAACCGTATTCGTTCTGAAGCTCGCTCTACTATGTGGGGCGCATGGTTTTTTGCCATTATCTGGAATGCTGTTAGCTTTCCCATTCTGTTCTTTCTGGACGATGAATTAAAAAAAGGAAACTACGTTGCTTTAATTGGTTTGCTATTTCCAATAGTTGGCATTTATCTGATTAAAATTGCATGGAACAGAACACGGGAATGGCGTCGTTATGGTGTAATTGAATTTGTGATGGATCCCTTTCCCGGTTCAATCGGTGGCCATGTAGGCGGGACGCTGCATTTAATTAATGTTGATGCGCATGACGCCAAATACAAAATTGATCTGGAATGTGTATACACCTATATGTCAGGTAGTGGCGATAGCAGATCACGAAAAGAAAATATTAAATGGTTTGAATCCGGTTATACACGTGTTGTTCCCACATTAGATGGAATAGATTTACGCTTCAGGTTTGATGTACCGAACGATCTACCCGAAGCTGATATCGATCAAACTGATGATTATTATTTCTGGCGTTTAAAGGTTTCGGCGGATATACCGGGGATTGACCTTGAACGTGAATATAATATACCTGTGTACCAGACAGTTACCGAATCCTCGGATATCCACCACAATATCAGTGCACAGGTTGAGGAATTAAAAAAGGAAAAAGCAGAAGATATAGAAACTGCGTTAGCACAGGGAGAGTTGCTAAACACTGCATTAGTGCGCTCATTAAGGTTTAATGATGAAGGAAATGAAGTGTCATTTTATTTCCCTATGTTTAGAAACAAGGTGTTGACTGTTTTTGCATTAATTTTTGGTGGGGGATTTGGCTTTGCAACGATTATGATGAATCAATCTTTTGCTGATGGCGGAATTATGAGTATTGTCATGCTTGTATTTTCGATTCCTTTTGCATTGGTGGGATTAATAGGAACTATTGCTGCAATCTATTTACCTTTTAATAACTTGAGTATTTTAATTGCAGAACGAAAAATAAAAGCAGTTCGTAGATTACTGTTTATCCCGATTAAAAGAAGTGTAGCTTCTATCGAAGAGATTAAAGACATGTCGGTCGAGCCGACGGGAAGTACAGGACAAGGTTCGGCAAAAATCAAACACTTTAAAATTATCGTCCATACCAAAGACAATCACAAATTTACAGTCGCTGAAGATGTTGACGGAAAGGAACTGGCGGAACAGTTTAAAGATTATATTTATGATCGGCTAAATATGAGTTTCTAGGGTTTATTATTGAGCAAGGCGCGATAAGGCCTTTTCAGCATGCTCATCACCCTGAGCAGCAGCACGTTCATACCATTTTTTTGCTTCTTCAGTATTTTTTTCTATTCCTCGTCCTTTGGCATAAATCACACCCAGATTATATTGTGCTTTAGGATGGCCTTGTTCAGCAGCTTTTCTAAACCAATGGTAGGATTCAATATCGTTTCGTTCTACCCCCAGACCTTTACCATACATATAAGCGAGTTTCATTTGTGCCAATGTATGTCCCTTGTTTGATGATTTTAGATACCAGTCAACAGCTGCTTTTGTATCAATATCCACGCCTAGTCCCTTATTTAAACTTTCTGCAACTTTATATTCTGAGTTTGCATCCCCTTGTTCAGCAGCTTTTAGGTACCATTCATAGGCGAGTTTATAATCTTTTTCTGTACCAATACCTTTACTACACATCATGCCCAAAGTGTACTGCGAAATAATATCGCCTTGTTCTGCAGCCTGTTCATACCAGGTCAATGCCTGGTAATAATCCTGTTCGACACCTTTGCCTTTAGCGTACATCAATGCCAGATTGTACTGAGAGTTTACATGACCTTGCTCAGCGGCTTTTTGAAACCATTCAATTGCAGATGTATAGTCTTTTTCAGTGTGTATTCCCTTTGCATACATAACGGCAACTTTTGAGATAGCGGTAATATCACCTTCTTCTGCTGCAGCAAGTTGTTCTTCCAGTAATGATGTATCAACATTAAATTGATTGCGTTTACTAATATCACGCCGGTCAAAGGTAGCGATCCAATCAGACATGGACTGGGGTCTGTCCTGCTGACGGAATTGCAGGGCATAATCAATACCTTTTAAAAAGTCTTCTGAATATCCTTCTTTGGCGATTTCGAGGATAGAAACATAAGTATCATTTTCTATCTGGGCGATTGCCGCACTTCGATCAACAGCGTCTACCGGCGGTATCCCGCTAATAGCACGATACATGGTGGCACCCAAAGCATAGATATCAGTCCACGGTCCCTGGGTTTCCTCGCTTGAGTGATATTGTTCTATAGGTGCGTATCCCCGGGAAAAAATACTGGTCAGGGATTGATTGCCCTGCTCCAGTGATGCTCTGGCTGATCCAAAATCAAGTAACACAGGATCACCGTCCATACGCAGAAAAATATTGGCTGGTTTGATATCACGATGAATGAATCCTGCTGCATGCACAACCTTCATGCCATCAACAATGGGAAATATGATCGTTCTTAAATCGTTTTCAATGGTCGTTTTCCTGCGATTTAAAATATCCTGAAACGTTTCACCCAGTTCATATTCCATGACCATATAGGCTGTATTGTTAGCTTCAAAAACATTGCGAACCTGGACAATATTGGGGTGTTTAAATTGTCCCAATGTCCTCGCTTCATCCAGAAATCGTTCCAGACCCCAATGGTAACGCTCGTGGTGTTCTTCCGAAACAGGGGAAATAGTGCCGGTCTTTGTCCTGATAGCCAAATCAATCGGCATGTACTCTTTAATTGCAACTTCGTGCCCCAGGTTAAGATCCTGGGCAAGGTAGGTTATGCCAAAACCACCCTGGCCTAAAATATCGCGAATCTCATACCAATGCAGTTTTTGCCCGGTTTTGAGCGCGTTGAGATGCCGTTTTTTTTCGCTCATTTGGTTCGAATTGGTCTTCTAAAGTGTATGTTCTGGCAATGTTTAGTTTTAGTAGTTATGCAAGGTTAGCACCAGATAGTGATAAATTACATTAAAAATAACATGTTAGCGTTTTTAATTCTTATAAAAGCAAATAAATTTGACCATTTTCCAGTACATTTTTAACAGATTTCAGTCGATCACCAATACAGGGTCCGTGCAAACAGGTACCGTCCTCAATCTTAAATAAAGCGCCGTGTGTGGAACATTGTATAAACTTCTTTTGGCTGTCCAGAAACTGGTGCGCGGTCCAATCGAGGTTTACCCCGGTATGAGGGCAACGGTTTATATAGCTATAGACACGATCGTTTTGGTAAACGAGAAAGCACTGTATTTTTTGTCCAGCATATTCCCCCTCCCAGCCATAGGATTCCATTTCCCTGAGTTTTGATAGCTCACACATCCTGAATTTTTTACTTTCTGTTTGCATCGCCATACGGTTTTAGTGAATAGACACTGGATATATCATTATCGTATAATTGTTACTCAATCCAGCGGGAGTGACCAAGCGGTTACTCCCTTTTTTATGGCCTTGGACGGCTTAAATGCTGCAGGCGCAAAGAACTCTCAGTAATCCACTGCAAGAACTATGCGTCTGGACGGCTGTGCATATGAGAGGTGATATTTTTTTGACAGCTAATGCCTTGTTAGCCCTTGAAGATGGCTCATTATTTTATGGAGTGTCAATTGGCGCTGAAGCAGAAGCTATTGGGGAAGTTGTTTTTAATACCGCGATTACCGGTTACCAGGAAATTCTTACCGATCCCTCTTACCATAAACAGATCGTTACATTAACCCACCCGCATATCGGCAATGTCGGTACAAATTCCGAAGACCAGGAATCCAATAGGATTTATGTTAGTGGATTAGTCATTCGGGACCTGCCAATAATGCTAAGTAACTGGCGCGCAGAAGATGATCTTAGTACTTATTTAAAAAAACATAACATAGTTGCCATAGCAGATATTGATACGCGAAAGCTTACCCGTCATTTAAGAACCAATGGTGCAATGAAAGCCTGCGTAATTGCAGGTGAAAATATTAATGAACAAAAAGCAATAGAGTCTGCTAATTCATTTGCCGGTTTGGTAGGTATGGATCTGGCAAAAGAAGTATCAACAACATCACCATATCAATGGACTGAAGGAACCTGGAACCTGGAGAAAGGGTTACAAGCTTCAACTTCTGAAAAGGAATGGAAAGTTATTGCTTATGATTTTGGTGTTAAACGTAACATCTTGCGCATATTGTCTGATTCAGGTTGTGATGTCACTGTTGTACCGGCACAAACATCAGCAAAAGAGGTACTGGCAGAAAAACCGGATGGTGTGTTTTTATCAAATGGTCCGGGTGATCCTGATCCGTGCGATTATGCAATTAATGCAATTAAAGAAATTATTAAAACAAGTGTTCCGGTTTTTGGAATTTGTCTGGGACATCAGTTGTTATCGTTAGCACTTGGTGCAAAAACAATCAAAATGAAATTTGGCCATCACGGTGCCAATCATCCGGTCCAATCATTAAAAGAAGGGAATGTTTTGATCACCAGTCAAAATCATGGTTTTGCAGTTGATGAAAAAACCTTACCCGATAATTTAATTGCCACACACCGTTCCTTATTTGATGGTTCATTACAGGGTGTACATCATAAAGAAAAACCCGTGTTCGGTTTTCAGGGACATCCCGAGGCAAGTCCAGGCCCACATGATCTTAAACCCTTATTTAATCACTTTATTGAACTGATGAAAGAGCAAAAGAACTAGCACTATGCCAAAGCGTAACGACATAAATAGTATTTTAATCATAGGTGCTGGCCCGATCATCATCGGTCAGGCTTGTGAGTTTGATTACTCCGGTGCGCAAGCATGTAAAGCTTTAAAGGAAGAAGGCTATCAAGTCATCCTGGTTAATTCAAACCCGGCAACCATCATGACAGATCCGGATATGGCGGATGCGACTTATGTCGAACCGATAAATTGGCAAACGGTGGCAAGGATTATTGAAAAAGAAAAACCGGATGCATTATTGCCCACAATGGGTGGTCAGACTGCATTGAATTGTGCCCTGGATCTGGATCGAAAAGGAGTGCTGGAAAAATTCGGTGTCGAAATGATCGGTGCGAAAAAAGAAGCCATCAATAAAGCCGAAGATCGTGATCAATTCAGAGAGGCAATGAACAGGATCGGTCTTGCAATGCCGAAATCAGAAATAGTTCATAACATGGAAGAAGCCAAAGCGGCAATAGATGTAATCGGTTTTCCGGCAATAGTTCGACCGTCATATACTTTGGGTGGCACAGGTGGTGGTATTGCCTATAACCGTGATGAATATTTTGATATTTGTGAACGTGGTGTGGAAGCTTCGCCTACCAATGAGGTCCAGATTGATCAGTCCGTTTTAGGCTGGAAAGAATACGAAATGGAAGTGGTACGCGATCGTAATGATAACTGCATCATTATATGTTCCATCGAAAACATTGACCCGATGGGTGTGCATACAGGGGATTCCATCACGATTGCACCAGCGCAGACTCTAACAGACAAGGAATATCAAATTATGCGTGATGCTTCGATAAAAGTGTTACGGGAAATTGGTGTTGAGACGGGTGGCTCGAACGTACAGTTTGCAGTAAACCCTGATAATGGTGAGTTGATTGTGATAGAAATGAATCCCCGTGTTTCACGATCATCTGCGCTGGCGTCGAAGGCAACAGGTTTTCCAATAGCAAAAGTTGCTGCAAAACTTGCAATAGGTTACACATTGGATGAATTAGATAACGAAATTACCGGTGGTGTAACACCAGCTTCGTTCGAACCAAGTATTGATTATATTGTTACCAAGATACCACGCTTTACATTTGAAAAGTTTTCACAGGCCGATGATCGCTTAACGACACAAATGAAGTCAGTGGGTGAAGTAATGGCAATAGGAAGGACACTTCAGGAATCATTACAAAAAGCGATTCGCGGTATGGAAACCGGCGTAACAGGTTTTAACGAAGTTGTTGATGAAACGACAGAACATTTATCTGAATATATCGAACGTGAGTTACGTGTCCCCAGGGCAGAAAGATTATGGTATGTCGCTGATGCGTTTCGACATGGCCTATCGATCGAAGAAGTATATGATATTAGTCGAATTGATCGATGGTTCCTTGCACAAATTTATGACCTGATAGAAGAAGAGAACAAACTCGGATCAGAAGGAATAGATTCCCTGACTTATGATCGATTGAGATTGTTAAAACGTAAAGGATTTTCAGATGCTCGTTTGGCTGAATTAATCAACGTTACTGAATCTGAAATAAGACAGTTAAGGATAGATAAAAACGTTCGTCCTGTATTTAAACGAGTTGATTCCTGTGCCGCTGAATTTGAATCAACAACCGCCTATATGTATTCAAGTTATGACGTTGAATGTGAGGCGGCACCCAGTAAAAGGCAAAAGGTAATGGTATTGGGTGGTGGTCCAAACCGTGTTGGTCAGGGTATTGAGTTTGATTATTGTTGTGTACAAGCGGCCTTTGCGATGCGTGAAGCCGGTTTTGAAACGATTATGGTGAATTGTAATCCGGAAACAGTCTCAACAGATTACGATACCTCTGATCGTCTTTTCTTCGAGCCGTTAACCCTGGAAGATGTATTAGAGATCATTCATGTTGAAAAACCTTATGGTGTCATCGTGCAATACGGTGGTCAAACTCCGCTAAAACTTGCAAGAGATTTGGAAAGTGAAGGGGTTCCGATTATAGGTACAAGTCCGGATTCAATTGATCTTGCTGAAGACAGGGAAAGATTTCAAAAACTACTTGAGGAACTGAATTTAAAGCAACCACCCAATCGAACAGCACGTGATGTTAAACAAGCCGTTAAATGTGCAGAGGAGATTGGTTATCCGTTAGTTGTCAGACCTTCATATGTTTTGGGTGGCAGGGCAATGGAGATCGTTTATAACGAGGACGATCTTAGAAATTATATGGATAAGGCTGTAGAAGTATCAAACTCCTCACCGGTATTGCTGGATCGATTTCTGGATGATGCAATCGAGGTTGATGTTGATGCTGTTTCAGACGGAAAAGATGTCTGTATTGCCGGAATCATGGAACACATAGAACAGGCGGGGGTACATTCCGGGGATTCAGCTTGTTCTCTCCCGCCGCATAGTTTGAGTGAATCGATTCAGGATAAGTTAGCCGATCAGGTTGGCGCAATGGCTCGTGCACTGAAAGTGGTTGGATTGATGAATACCCAGTTTGCAATCCAGGGTGATGAAATCTTTGTATTGGAAGTTAACCCACGTGCTTCAAGGACTGTTCCATTTGTTTCGAAAGCAACCGGGTTACCTATAGCAAAGATTGCAGTAAATTGTATGGTGGGTAACAGCCTGGCAGCACAAGATATTACACATGTTCCAGTTCCAGACTATTATTGTGTTAAGGAATCGGTATTTCCATTTATCAAATTTCCAGGGGTTGATCCTTTATTGGGACCCGAGATGAAATCAACGGGAGAGGTAATGGGAGTGGGAAGTACCTTTGGTGAAGCTTTTGCTAAAGGGCAGTTAGCTGCAGGAGAGGATATTCCTGCAACGGGCAGCGCATTTATCAGTGTAAAAGATATCGATAAAGAGAAAGCAATAAATGTTGCGAAACAATTAGCGAATATGAATTATAAAATCTATGCAACGCATGGTACCTGTAAGGCATTAACTGAAGCCGGTATAAAATGTGAACGTGTTAATAAAGTACGCGAAGGGCAACCACATATTGTTGATATGTTAAAAAATGATTCAATAGATTTGATTGTAAACACAACTGAAGGAAAGAAAGCGATAGCGGACTCTTATTCAATCAGGCGCACAGCTCTTCAGCATAAAGTATTTTATACGACGACAATGGCAGGGGCCTTTGCGACTATTGAAGCGTTGAAGCAAAGAGATAATGTAGGCGTGAATAGTTTACAAAATCTTCATACAGGAGTTATCGCATGAGCCAGACACCGATAACTGTAAAAGGCGCGGAAAAATTAAAACAACAACTGCATGAATTAAAAACAGTAGAGCGCCCCCGCATAACAAAAGCAATTGCTGAAGCCAGGGCCCATGGAGATTTAAGTGAAAATGCTGAATACCACGCTGCACGTGAACAACAGAGTTTTACCGAAGGAAGGATCAACGCAATTGAATCAGCGTTGGCAGAAGCACAGATAATTGATGTCACAACAATTGATGCACAAGGCAAGGTAGTATTTGGTGCGACTGTCGATTTATTGAATATTGAAACTGATAAAGAAGTCACTTATCAGATCGTTGGTGAAGAAGAAGCAGATATTAATGAAGGGTTAATTTCAGTTACATCTCCAATTGCACGAGCATTAATTGGCAAGCAGGAAGGTGATGCTGTAGATGTTAATGCACCAAGTGGTGTTATTGAATATGAAATCCTGGAAGTAAAGTACATATAATGTGAAATGTTAAAAGTGAAGCGTGAAGGGATAAAGGTTTTGTTATCAAAAATAATTTATATAGTTTTCGTATACGTTTCACCCTTCACATATCACCCTTCACAATGATGCAATGAGCAAAAAGAAACCCAATAAACAGTGGGTTCAATCTCAAAATAAAGATTATTTCGTAAAACAGGCACGCCAATCCCATTACCGTTCACGTGCGGTTTATAAACTGCAGGAAATTGATCAAAAAGATAAATTATTTAAACCAGATATATGTGTTGTTGACCTGGGTTCAGCACCAGGAAGCTGGTCGCAATACGCAAGTGAACATATTGGTGCTAATGGAAGGGTAATAGCGGTCGATATATTATCTATGGAGCCAATAGAGAAAGTGAAATTTGTTCTGGGCGATTTCACTGATGAGCATATTGAAAATCAATGTATTGATCATATTGGTGAGCAGGGAGCGGACCTTGTAATTTCCGATATGGCCCCCAATCTAACCGGTATCAGGACGACGGATCAGGCCCGAAGTATGGCCCTGGCAGAGTTGGTGTATGAATTTTGTCACAATGCACTAAAACCGGGCGGCGATTTGTTAATTAAACTGTTTGAAGGTGCCGGAACCCGTGAATTCAGGCAATTATTAAAGGAACATTTTGCTAAAGTAGTGACTCGAAAACCTAGTGCATCCCGGGATAATTCAAGGGAATTTTATGTTTTAGCACGCTCGTATGGGTTATAGTATTAGTAACAGAATCTGGAAGATATTTAATATTTGAGGTTATTGATTTGAACGACATGGCAAAAAATCTGGTGCTCTGGGTCATTATTGCCCTGGTACTTATGATGGTTTTCAAGAATTTCGGTAATCCGGCATTATCGGGAGAGGTAAATTATTCACAATTTATTACCGATGTGAAAACGGGCCGTGTTGTTTCCGTAAGTATTGAAGGCAACTCAATTACCGGTCGATATTCTGATGGTAATCGTTTCACTACATATAGTCCTGAAACAAGCAATGATGCATTGATTGGTACATTATTGGAAAACAATGTCGAAATTAAAGGCATGGAACCAAACCGTAATTCTTTTTGGGCACATGCATTAATTTCCTGGTTTCCTATCTTGTTATTACTCGGTATCTGGATTTACTTTATGCGCCAGATGCAAGGCGGCGGTGGCGGTCGAGGTGCCTTATCATTTGGTAAAAGCCGGGCACGCTTATTAGGTGAAGATCAGGTAAAGGTAACATTTAATGATGTTGCCGGTGTTGAAGAAGCAAAAGAGGAAGTTGCCGAGTTAGTCGAATTCTTGCGTGATCCGGGAAAGTTCCAGAAACTTGGTGGCAAGATTCCATCCGGTGTCTTGATGGTGGGTTCACCAGGCACAGGTAAAACATTACTCGCAAAAGCCATTGCTGGTGAAGCCAAGGTTCCATTCTTTACAATCTCTGGTTCTGACTTTGTTGAAATGTTTGTCGGTGTCGGTGCATCGCGTGTTCGCGATATGTTCGAACAAGCTAAAAAACATGCACCGTGTATTATCTTTATCGATGAAATTGATGCAGTTGGTCGTCATCGTGGTGCAGGACTTGGTGGCGGACATGATGAACGTGAACAAACACTAAACCAATTATTGGTTGAGATGGATGGTTTTGAAGGTAACGAAGGCGTCATTGTTATTGCAGCAACAAACCGCCCGGATGTGCTTGATCCTGCCTTGTTAAGGCCAGGACGTTTTGACCGTCAGGTCGTTGTACCGTTACCAGACATACGTGGTCGTGAACAGATACTTAAAGTACATATGCGTAAGGTTGCTTTAGGTGATGATGTAAAAGCGAATATTATTGCTCGAGGTACGCCAGGATTTTCAGGTGCCGATTTATCCAATCTTGTAAATGAGGCGGCATTATTTGCAGCGCGTGCAAATAAAAAGCTTGTAGAAATGGATGAATTCGAACGCGCAAAAGACAAGATCATGATGGGTGCAGAACGCCGTTCCATGGTAATGGGCGAAGAAGAGAAAAAGTTAACGGCTTATCATGAAGCTGGACATGCAATTGTTGGAAGACTGGTGCCTTCACATGACCCTGTATATAAAGTCACGATTATTCCGCGTGGTCGCGCATTAGGTGTCACGATGTTCTTGCCGGAAGAAGATCGTTTGAGTTATAGCAAGCAACTACTCGAAAGCCAGATATCAAGTTTATTTGGCGGACGTATTGCTGAAGAATTGATCTTTGGTGCTGATATGGTTACGACAGGAGCCAGTAACGATATAGAACGTGCAACACAATTAGCACGAAACATGGTCACCAAGTGGGGATTATCAGAATCACTCGGTCCGTTAACCTATAGTGAGGAAGATGGAGAAGTCTTTCTGGGCCATTCAGTAACGCAACATAAGGCAATTTCTGATGAGACAACTTATACGATTGATAAAGAAATCAGAAACATCGTTGACAGGAATTATGCACGTTCAGAAAAATTGTTAAAAGAAAACATGGATAAGCTGCATATTATGGCTGAAGCTTTGATTAAATATGAAACCATAGATTCAGATCAAATCGATGACATCATGGAAGGTAAGGTACCTCGACCGCCAGATGGGTGGGATGATGACGATGATGATACTTCAACCAGGAAAAAACGTAAGAGAAGAACGAAAGCGAAATCATCGAACAAGGATGATGCGCCGTCGGGTGAGCCGCCAGCCAAGCCAGCCTAGAAAACTATTGCGCTCGCATCTATTTCGTTAAAAATAAGTTCTAAATGCTCATTTATTTCAATATAAACTCCGCTTTATAACTTATTTTTGCCTCATATATGCTTCGCTCATGACGTTTTCTAAAATTTTGTTAGTTTAACCAAAAAATTTTCTTTATTGAGCTTCACAGTCTTATCTTTTAGCCGCACAATAGTCATTTCTCTAACAAATCATTAAGTGAATTATTATTAATACCAGTAACAGAAAATATTTTGGTACCGATGGCATCCGTGGCAGTGTTGGTGAAGGTGCCATTAATCCGGATTTCATTATGAAGCTTGGTTGGGCAGCAGGACGAGTGCTCGCAAAACAAGGTAATGGACCCGTATTAGTCGGTAAAGATACCCGGATTTCAGGTTATATGTTCGAATCGGCATTGGAAGCAGGTCTTTCTGCTGCAGGTGTTGATATCCGTTTACTAGGTCCTATGCCGACACCGGGTATTGCGTTTCTAACCAAAAGTACACGGGCCCAGGCTGGTATTGTGATTAGTGCCTCACATAACCCGTTTTACGATAATGGAATTAAATTCTTCGCCAGTGATGGAACGAAATTATCCGATGATATTGAGTCAGAAATTGAATATGAACTTAATCTGCCAATGCAATCGGTCTATTCACGCGACCTTGGTAAGGCACGTCGTATTACAGATGCCCCCAGGCGGTATATTGAATTTTGTAAATCCAAGGTTAGTAGTAACACAGATTTTAATGGACTAAGAATCGTATTGGATTGTGCCAATGGTGCTACCTACCATATTGCGCCAAAAGTATTTGAAGAGCTCGGTGCAGAAGTTATAAGTCACGCAGTTTCCCCGGATGGTTTAAATATTAATGATGAATGTGGCGCTACCTCACCAGAATCATTGCAAAAGCTCGTAAAAGATTCACGCGCCGATGTTGGAATTGCATTGGATGGAGATGGTGATCGATTAATTATGGTGGATCACCAGGGCAATATAATTGATGGTGATGATATCCTTTACATCATTGCTCAATCTCATATCGAAAAATTAAACGGTGCAATTGTTGGTACCGTAATGAGTAATTTTGGTCTGGAACGTGCAATTAAGGGACTGGATCTGAAGTTTTTGCGGGCGGCAGTTGGAGACCGTTATGTTATTGAGCTATTACAAAAAGAAAAACTTGTCCTGGGTGGCGAAACATCCGGTCATATTATAAATCTTGATCTTTCTACTACAGGTGATGGCATCATTGCTGCGTTACAGGTATTGGAAACGATGTCAGTAAAAGAAAAACAGTTATCTGAGTTGGTAGTAGGGATGACCAAACTTCCACAGATTATGCGTAATGTAAAATTGAATGAAAAAGTAGATATCTCCAAGTTAACACCAATTAATAATGCAATAAAAGATGTCGAAAATACTCTAGGAAATACGGGCCGGGTTGTATTAAGACCTTCCGGCACGGAACCTCTGGTAAGGGTGATGATTGAAGGCGAAAATGAAGCACAGGTAAAAAAACTTGTTGAGCAGCTTGCTAATCAGGTAGAACAGGAAGTAGCAAGTCTTTCCTGATTAATTAGTGTTCAGAAATAATATCCCTGTTTAAACCCATAAACATTCTGTAAAGCATCGGTATAACGAATAACGTTAATACGGTTGAGAACGCCAGCCCCCAGACTATTGCTGTAGCAACCGGTCCCCAGATTAGTGACTTACCAGCCAGGCCTGCTGCTAAAGAAAATAAACCTGCAATGGTGGTAAGAGAAGTTATCAATACCGGGATAACCCTGCGTCTGGCTGCATAAACAGTTGCATGTAATAAACTCATACCGTTTTGCAGTCGTAAATTCGCCGCAGAGATTAATACGATAGCAGCATTGACCGATATCCCGGAGAGTGCAACGACACCATATAAAGTGTAAAGACTGATTGGATTATTCGTAACCAGCAACCCTAATACAACCCCGGTAAACGCCAAAGGTACAGTTACAAGGATCATAAACGGTTGCCAGTAACTTCTGAATTGAGTACCGAGTATGATATACATCAGACCAACACCAAACAGGAAAAGAATACCGATAGCATCAATACTTTCATCGATATCATCCAGTTCACCGGAAAAATCGAGATCAATATTCGGGTAGTTTTTTTGTAGACTTTTCCATTCTTCAAGAATCAAATTGTTTGCAGAAACAGTATCAATTTTTTCTTTATCAATATCTGATTCGAGTGTGATCGTTCTGCGAAAGTTATAATGACGAATATTATATTGACCGAGACCATGTTCCGGGATAACCAGTTCACCGATCGCAATAGATCGGCCATTAGGTAACGATATTGTTTGCCTTAACAACTCTTCAATATCAGACCAGTTACTTTTTTTTGCGATAACGCGTAGATTGATCTCTTCTCCTTCATCCTGGAAGTCAGTCACGATCTCACCATCAATATAGGCCTGTATGCTTCGACTTAATATATCCGGATCAATGTCCGCACGTTTTATTGCCTCACCGTCATAGCGTAATACCAGTTCAGGATTACCAGGACGGTAATCAAGCGTTATATCGCTATACTCATCGCGGGACTTAAGAAAATTAACCAGTGTATTAGCCGCACTTTGTATTTCTGTAAATTCATCACCACGAATTTTAATACTGATAGGTCTCGATGTAGGTGGACCATCTTTCATTCGTAGCAGTGATATATTAGACAGGCCGGGTGTATCTATTACGACGGTCTCAACAGCATCAGCGATCTCGTCGACTGTCCGGCCATTACCTGTTGCCGGGTTAAGGCTTACCATGATTTGTCCGACTGTATCCCCAAACAGAGGTTCTGTTTCTGTAAATTGTTGACCAGCATAAGATACAGAAGCACGTAACTCTTCCGGTTTAATCTTTTCCAATGCCCGTTTTTCAATACCGAGTAACATTTGATTTGTTTCTTCGAGCGTACTCCCTCGATTCATTTCAATATTGATATAAAACAAACGTATTGCATCTGCCTCAAAAAAATTGAATCTAATGTATCCACCTGTAACTGTCCCCACAGCCAGAATAAATACAAACGCAACGGTGGTGATGGAAATAAGCGGATAACGCAGCGCCTTTAATAATAATTGTGTATAGCGCAGCCTTATCCAGTGAGTGGTATTTTGCCGGATTATTTGTTGCTTAGACGGTTTCCGGAAATTTAATTTTGTAGCTATGACATGTGCCGGTAACATCCAGTACGCTTCCAGTAAACTGACTGCAAGTGCGAGTGTAACGACAAGTGGAATCACTTTCATAAATTCACCGAGTATTCCCGGTAATAACATTAATGGAAGAAATGCAGCCATAGTTGTCATGACTGATGTTGTAACCGGTGCAAAGACTTCCTTTAAAGCACCTATGGAAGCTTTTAATCCTGCTGCGCCATCCTGTAATCGTTGATAAATGGATTCAACAACAACAACGGCGTCGTCCACGATCATTCCGAGCGCAATTACAACACCAAGTAAGACCGTATTATTTAAAGACATCCCTGCTACGTTAAGAATAAGAAATGTCCCGGCAAGTGTGAACGGGATACCGATACTGGTTAGAACTGCAATCCGCGTTCCCAAAAATGCCCAGGTTACCAGTAATACCAATGCAAGACCGATCATTGCATTCTTTTGCATCAGTATCAGTGCTTCACGCGTACTTATGGTTTGATCATCAACGAGAATCAGTTTTACACCAGTTGCATCACTTAGTTCATTACGTCTTTCAATATATCTTGATACATCATCTACTAAATCCAGGACATTGGTATCAGCCTGTTTTGTAATAGCCAATAGCGCTGCTGGTTCACCATTAAACCGGACTATTTCGGTTGCCTCTTCAGTTTCACGTGATAGCTCAGCCAGATTTCCTAATGGAATAACTCCCTGCGCAGTAACTATCGGATAATTTGCCAGAGAGTTTGGATCAGTATCGGTACCTTCCATCCTGACAATCCATTGTCCATCTTTAGTTTGTACATCACCAGCTGCGATATCACGGAAGTAGGTACGTACTGTATCGGCCAGGTCGGCAGGTGTAATACCTAATCCTTCAAGACGTTCAGGGAAAAAACTGATATGCAATTCCGGGTCATCCAGACCAAGGTCATTGATCCGATCAACCCCTTTGATCAGTTCCAGATCTTTTTTAACGTTTCTTGTCTGGCGGCGCAGGTTTTCATCATCGCCTGCACTGGTAACAACTACACTGGCAGAAGGAAAAGCATTTGAGGTCGTGACCTCATAGATGACTGGGTCTTCAGCTTCATCCGGTAGTTCATCAGTATAGGTGTTTTGCACTTCACGACGTAAATCAGTCAAACGTTTATCAAATGTTCGTTCATTAATTTGATTAAAACGTATAAGTATGTTTGATATTCCTTCACGACTGGTACTGGAGATAAAACGAATATCCTGTATTGATCGGCGGATGGAATCTTCCAGGGGATCAGTTATACGTTTCTCAATATCTTTAGCAGAGGCACCGGGTAAAAATGTAACTATACTTACCCAGTTAAAGTTGATCTCGGGATCTTTCGCACGCGGCATTTGCGTATATGACAGGAAGCCAATGATCAAAACCAGGCAAAATGTCAGATTTGCCAATACATGGTTATTTAAAAAACGTTCTAACCAACTCATCGTCAGTTGATAATATTTACAGGGTCATTTTCTTTAAGTGAAAACTGTCCTTCAATAACAATGGGTGTATCGATTGGTAATGTTGTTGGACTGGCACGGCCTGCCTGTGCAGACGGGATCGGAATAAAATGGGCTACATTATTATTAATGCTGAATACACCTAACTTACCGTCGCGTCGCACCAGGAATTCCCCCGGTATGTGCGCGCGTTTGTCACGCCAGATAAGTTTGCCTGCTGCTCCAGGTAGTGCAGGACCATTAATAAATAATAGCCTGACTTCGCGGTTACGGGTCTCGGTATTTATTGCAGGAATAACCGCCCTTAACTTAACCGGGTAGCGGGTATCGGAATGTTCAAAAAATAGTTGATCTGAAAGACTAATCTGTTCAGTGTCCCTGCTAAATACCTGTGCCGAGATCTCAAGTTCATCGATATCCATAATATGTACCAGGGCAGTTCCGGTATTTGCGTACTGACCAACTGCACTTGAACGCTCAACTATCAGTGCACGGAAAGGACTTGTTACTATGCAGCGCGATTGCTTGAGTTTTGCCATTTCCAATTCTGCTTTAGCAGCACGATGTTCGGTGTTTAACACAGCCAGATCAGATTCTCGCTCATCCAGGATCTCTTCTGATACAGATTGTTTCAATGTTAACTTCCTTGTTCGTTCCAGGCGGCGCTTAGCAAGTTTGATTTGTGCATTAAGTCCATCGAGTCTGGCTTTTGCCTCGCGGCTGGCAAGAACATAATCAGAGCAATCCAGGTTTGCCAATACACTGTCCTTATCGACAATATCCCCAACACGCACGGGCAATTCTTTTACCTGTGCGGCAATACGTGCGCTGATCGTGCTCTCGTTCAGGCTCACAACGGTTGCTGGTGCAGAGCGTTCAGGATAAATAGCAACATCAGCCAGGGCTGATGTATTTACGGTTATCTTGTCTTGAGCAAAGACCAGGTTGCATGACAAACCAAAGAGCAATAAAACTGATAACTTCATAATTAAAAAGACACCTTGAATTCGCGGCGTACTTTACCACTAATTTACGATATATAAATGACTAATATTCGTATTTCTATAAAACCTGAAATTACGAAATTTTGGGAAATCCGTTTATAAAAGACCTGGACAAGAATCTAGGCTAGACTGACTCAAGCATTTGAGCAGCATTGGCACGGCTTTCATCCGTGACTTTCATGCCAGCCAGCATTCTGGCAATTTCATTCACTCTTTCCTCATTATTAAGTTCAATTACCTGAGTAAAAGTTTCGTTGTTTTTCTCTGTTTTTAACACTCTTAAATGACAATGACCACATGACGCGACCTGTGGAAGGTGGGTTACACACAAGATTTGTCGATATTCGGCCAGACGATTTAATAGATTTCCGACTATCTCGGCGATACCACCACTAATACCGGCATCAACTTCATCAAAGATTAATGTCGGTATTCCCTTATCTTTTAGCCCAACAATCTGGATGGCGAGGCTTAAACGGGATAGTTCGCCCCCTGATGCAACCTTGGTAATAGGTCTTAATGGTTGTCCCGGATTAGTTGATACCAGAAAATTAATCTTATCCATTCCGTAGCTATGTAATAGTTCGTCCTGTATTTCATTCACCTCAATATTAAATTTTCCACCCATTCCCAAGCCGGTCATCTTGTTTGTTATCTCTTCAGAGAGTGTTTTGGCTGTTTTTTTTCTTTCCTGTCGTAGTTCTGTCGCCAGTCTTGTGTATTGTTCAGTTAACTCGATGTTTTTTTTCTGCAAAATTTCATGCTGTGCTTGTCCACCCTCCAGTTGATCTAGTTGTTCTGAAAGTAATTCAAGGTGTTTATAAAGTTCTTCCGGTTTTACCTTGTGTTTGCGTGAAAGTTCATGGTATTTATTTAATCTTTCTTCAAGCTTGTTTAGTTCGGTCTGGTCAGTATCGAATTGCTCTATGTAACTTCGAAGTTCATTACTTGCTTCATCTACCTGGATTGATGCATTTTCGAGCAGAGTAGAAACATTTTTAAGTGAATTATCTATTTCACAAAGCGCATTGATTTCCTGATTATGTGCTGCCAGGCGGGTATTAATTGAAATATCAGAGTCCGTTAATTCAGCATATATTTTTTGACAACTTTCCAGTAGCTGTTGTGAATTGGATAAGCGTTTGTAATTTTTTGTTAAATCCATGTATTCAGATTCTGTGATATTTAACTGTGTCAGTTCTTCTATCTGATATTTTAATAGCGATAACCTGGCATCATAATCTTCACCATCACTGTTTATAATTTTCAGTTGTTCATTAGTACTTTTCCAGTCACGATATGTTGTTTTCACGTCATCGATCAAGGAATTATATTGACCATATTGATCGAGTAATTCACGTTGGACATCAGAACGGGATAAGGATTGATGTGCATGTTGTCCATGAATATCAATTAAAAATTCACCGATATTTTTCAGAACCTGGATGGTTACAGGAGTGTTGTTCAGGTATGCTCGGGAACGGCCGTCACGACTAATAGTCCTGCGTATATAAAGTTCATCATCAGAATTTATTTCAAGTTCTTCAAGTTTAAATTTAACTTCCGGGTTTTCTTTTACGAGGAATACTGCAGTTATATCCGTTTTATCTTTATTACCCCTGATAATATTAGTGTCAGCACGATCACCTAAAATCAGGCCTAATGCATCAAGTAAGATGGATTTCCCTGCGCCTGTTTCGCCCGTCAAAACTGTCATACCGGACTTAAATTCCAAATCCAGTGAATCGATTACAGCCAGGCCATTAATGACGAGTTGGCACAGCAAACTTAAGGTCCTTTCGAAAAACAATGCATCTTCTTTACTTACTCCAATGAAGTTTTTCGCGCAAAATATGGAACTGATCGTGTTCAGGTGGATGGATCAAACGAATCTTTTTATCCTTCTTTTTAACCCGAACGCGATCACCAGGCGCAAGTTCAAGTTTAATTTCTCCATCATAAGTCAACCTGGCATGATCAACTTCGCGGGTACCGATTACTATTTCAATACAACTATTACCGTCTACAACAATTGGTCGGTTAGTCAGGGAATGGGGACAAATAGGGACCAGTATTAATGCATCCAGGGAAGGATGTACCACAGGTCCTCCGCCTGCTAATGCATAAGCAGTTGAACCAGTGGGTGTAGACACGATCATTCCGTCTGAACGATGGGTATGTACAAAAGAACCATTAATATAAGTTTCAAGTTCAACCAAACGGGCAATATTCCATTTTTGGATAACAACATCATTAAATGCATAGGCCTCAAATACACATTTATCTTTACGGAATACCTGACCTCTCAACAAAAATCGTACGTCCTCAACATAATGACCATTTAATATTTCATCCAGGTTAGTAGAAATATCGTCGGCTGGAATATCGGAAAGGAAACCAACATGACCCAGATTGATGCCCAATAATGGAACGTCATAGTCACAAAGCATATGTGACGCCATTAGCATTGTGCCATCGCCACCGATTGCGATTACCAGATCGCATTGTTTACCCAGTTCTTCGGCAGCTAAAACGTCGAGTTCTGGGTCTTTAACAAGATCGGCACAACATTTGTCCAGGATTATCTTTTGATCCCGGGAGCGCAGGTATTTCACCAGTTCGACCAGAGTCGTCTGGATAGCTGCAACACCTGAATTAGTGATCAAACCGATAGTATTAAACATGTTTTAGTAGTGTCCCCGATCGTTTTTTGTCAAACATAACATGCTCTGCTGATCCGACCAAGAACCCTTATTCCCAGTAAAATATTGCTTTATTTAATAGAAGCTTACACATTTTTTGCACTCTATACAGTAGAGTGCTAAATTTCGTTTTATTTTTCCGGAAATCTGCCTGAATATGGTGACAAACACTGATTCATCACAGCTAACAGAACGTAGCCTTTCCCTATTCAAAGCACTGGTGGAGCACTTTATCGATGATGGCGCTCCGGTCGGTTCGCGTACCCTGGCCAAGGATTCAGAGCTTAATCTAAGTCCAGCGACTATACGTAACGTGATGGCTGATCTGGAAGATCTTGGTTTATTGCATTCTCCGCATACATCTTCCGGTCGTATTCCTACTGCTAAAGGCTATCGTTTGTTTGTTGATAGTTTATTGAGGGTTAATGATCTAAATTCATTTGAAGTGGAAAAAATTGCGCGGGAGCTGGCGCCTGAAAATGATTTTCCAGTATTAATGCAACGTACCTCTTCAATGTTGTCTGATATCACACAGCTGGCCGGAGTGGTTATGTTGCCGCGTACGCAACAAACAACATTGGAACATATAGAATTCGTTGCATTATCAACCAACAGGGTCCTGGTTATCCTGGTAGTTAATGATCGGGAGGTACAAAATAGGATTATTAATACCAATAAAGATTATTCTGCTGCAGAGCTGCAACAATTTTCCAATTATCTAAATGAGTTATTTGCCGGTAAAGATCTCGAATATGTACGTAAGAGCATTCTTGATGAGCTTGAGAAAATGAAGGATCAGGTTCACCAATCGATGCAGTCTGCGATTGAAATGGCACAAATGGTATTTTCATCAGATACAAAAAAAGCAGACAGCGATGAATTACTTTTTTCCGGTGAAACTAATTTAATGGATGTTGCAGAACTATGTGATGTCGAAAAATTAAAAAAACTATTTGAAACATTTAATCAAAAACGGGATATCCTGCATTTACTCGAACAAGCCATTAACGCTGATGGTATCCAGATCTTTATTGGTGAAGAATCCGGTTACGATGTGCTTGATAACTGTAGTGTCGTTACATCACCTTATGAGGTGGACGGCCAGATATTAGGAGTATTGGGTGTAATAGGACCAACCCGAATGCACTATGAACGTGTAATACCGATTGTTGATATAACAGCCAAGATGCTTGGCGTTGCCTTGAACTCAAAAAATTAATCCCCACATAAACAACAAAACATCCATATGGGTGTTGGGGTCATATTGTCTAATAACAGAGGTTAACTATGTCAGGTCAAGAAAACGAGACAACTCAGGAAAAGGATGTGAATGAAACAGGGGATACAGAGCAACAGTCAACGGTTACTACTGAGGAAGCTGATAATGAAGCAGTAACTGATACAAGTTCAGGAGAAGAAGTAGAACAGGAACTGGATGTTGAAGTTTTACAAGCTCAATTACAAAAAGAACAGGAACAGGCACAGATAAACCTTGATAAAGCATTAAGAGCCCAGGCAGAAATGGAGAACCTGCGCAAGCGTACTACTCGTGATATGGAAAATGCACACAAGTATGCATTGGAAAAATTTGTTAATGAATTACTCCCGATCATTGACAGCATGGAACTTGGAATGTCCGCATCTGAAAGTGCGGAAAATATTGATGACTTACGTGAAGGAATGAATTTGACCCTGAAAATGTTTGCAACAACGATGGAGAAATTTGGTGTAAAGACCATCGACCCTCAAGGTGAAAAATTTAACCCGGAACAACATGAAGCAGTATCCATGACAGAGATGGAAGGTTCTGAATCAGGCACTGTTATTACAGTTATGCAAAAGGGGTATGAATTGAATGGGCGATTAGTTCGACCGGCGATGGTCGTAGTAGCTAAATAATTTTAACTAAGAGCTTGAAAAATAAAGGGCTACCCCCATTTATTGTAATAAGAGTTAATCTAAAAAATTTAAAAGAAATCAGTTAGTTAAGTATTTTTGGAGAAATCGTATGTCAAAAATTATCGGAATTGACCTCGGTACGACCAATTCATGTGTTGCGGTACTCGAGGGTGGTAAGGCAAAAGTTATCGAAAACAGCGAAGGCGCAAGAACGACACCTTCGATAGTTGCCTATTCTGATGACGATGAGATTTTAGTCGGTCAATCTGCTAAACGTCAGTCAGTTACCAATCCGGACAATACACTTTATGCCGTAAAACGTTTGATTGGACGTCGATTCGAAGAAGATACCGTACAAAAAGATATCAAGCTGGTTCCTTACAAGATCGTTAAGGCAGATAACGGTGATGCCTGGGTTGAAGTGAAAGGCAAAAAGATGGCACCACCGGAAGTCTCTGCCCGTGTCTTGATGAAAATGAAAAAGACAGCGGAAGATTATCTGGGTGAAGAAGTCAAGGAAGCTGTTATTACCGTGCCCGCTTATTTTAATGACTCACAACGTCAGGCAACCAAGGATGCAGGTCGCATTGCCGGTCTTGAAGTACGTCGTATTATTAACGAACCGACTGCAGCGGCATTAGCCTATGGAATGGATAAACAACGTGGTGATGCAAAGATCGCAGTTTATGATTTAGGCGGTGGTACCTTCGACGTTTCCATTATTGAGATTGCCGAGATCGATGGTGAGCATCAATTTGAAGTATTGTCTACCAATGGTGATACATTCCTGGGTGGTGAAGATTTTGACCTGCGCGTTATTGATTTCCTCTGTGATGAATTTAAGAAAGAACAGGGTGTAGACCTGCATAATGATCCATTGGCACTACAACGTTTAAAAGAAGCTGCTGAAAAGGCGAAGATCGAATTATCATCCAGTCAGCAAACAGATGTTAACCTGCCCTATATCACGGCAGATGCGAGTGGACCGAAACATCTTAACCTTAAACTGACCCGTGCAAAGCTGGAGTCCCTGGTTGAAGATTTAGTCGAACGTACTATTGGTCCCTGCAAGGTAGCATTGGACGATGCCGGGTTATCAACATCAGATATTACCGACGTTATCCTTGTTGGTGGTCAAACCCGTATGCCAATGGTTCAGGAAAAGGTTCAATCATTCTTTAATAAAGAACCGCGTAAAGATGTTAATCCTGATGAAGCGGTTGCAGTGGGTGCTGCAATTCAGGCAGGTGTACTTGGTGGTGATGTTAAAGACGTCTTGTTATTAGATGTGACACCATTATCGTTGGGTATTGAAACACTGGGTGGTGTGATGACCAAGTTGATTGATAAAAACACAACGATACCAACCAAGGCCAATCAAACATTCTCTACAGCAGAAGATAACCAGACTGCAGTAACTGTTCATGTTTTACAAGGTGAACGAGAAATGGCAACTGGCAATAAATCACTGGGCCGTTTTGACCTGAGTGATATTCCTCCTGCACCACGTGGAGTGCCCCAGATCGAAGTCAATTTCGATATCGATGCAAATGGTATTTTAAATGTCTCAGCAAAAGACAAGGCAACAGGGAAAGAACAATCGATCGTTATTAAGGCATCCAGTGGTTTGTCCGATGAAGAGATCGAAAACATGGTCAAGGATGCTGAAGCTCACGCTGAAGAAGATCGTAAAGCCAAGGAGTTAATTGAAACTCGTAATATGGCTGAAAACATGATCCATGCAACCAAAAAATCAATGGATGATTTAGGTGATAAAGTTGAAGAACAGGAGAAAAAGGATATTGAAGCTGCGATTGCAGATCTGGAAGAAGCAATCAAGGGTGACGATAAGGACAAAATCTCTGAGAAGACAACAAAGTTAACCGAGGTTGCAGGAAAGTTAGCCGAGAGGGCTTATGCAGAACAACAAGGCTCACCGGGTGATGCCACAGCGGATGTTAATCCTGGGGACGCCGACAATAGTTCTTCTACAGATGATGATGTTGTTGATGCTGAATTTGAAGAGGTCAAAGACGATAATAAATAACGTATATCTACGTTAAATACGAAGACTTCTTAAATATATAATACAGCAGCCCGAAGATGATGATTCATCTCCGGGCTTGTTTGCGTTCTAACATTTATAAATTGCACAGGATTGTTTACAGAGGAACAGGATGGCAGATAAACGAGATTATTATGATGTACTGGGTGTTTCAAAGAACGCCGATGAAGCCGAATTAAAAAAGGCTTATCGACGTTTGGCGATGAAATATCACCCGGATCGTAATGAAGGAGATGCCAAGGCCGAAGAAAAATTCAAGGAAGCCAAGGAAGCCTACGAT
>JANQJZ010000066.1 GCA_028281365.1 Gammaproteobacteria bacterium
ATTTTCCGACATCAGGATAATTTTTTGCCAGGGCTAATCCATGTTTAAAATTAAGAATATTGTAATTTCCATGACCGACGAGTTTTTGTAACCGCTTTAGACGCGAAAGAGTAGATTTAAATGTAGCAACCAGGTCAGGCGCAAGAAGAATATCGTCTTTATGGGGTTCATTAAAATTCTGGATCTTGTGCAGATAGTCTTTCAGGTCATTGTCCCGGGGTGCATAATTTTTCCCGGCAAAATAGCCCCGGATTGATTTGGCATATAGATTGGGAGAGATGCCAAAACCTATGCAACTTAGCCCGAGTGCTTTTAATACATACCTTCTTTTCATGCTATTAACCATATAAATTTACTGATATTTTCCAGTCAAGCAATTTTTTACCATATTATAAGAAGCAAATGCCCCGGTGTCGATTAATTAGACAGTATATAAATGAAGACAAATATCCTGGAAACAGTAGAAATTGCCAGTGGTGTATGTGCGACCTTTCGGTACATATACCGGGGCGGAAGAAATACAGGCATTCAGAGTTATATTTGTCCCCTTTGAAATTCTAAAAGTTGCAAGTCATAAGCCAGGACTTTAAGGACTTTTAAATTCACTACAGGAATATCCGTTATTGTTAAAAGCTTGTATATTTGTCACTAAATAATCCAATACAAGGATATAGATTAATGAATGAAAAAACTTATAAGGGCAGTTGCTTATGTGGTGAAGTTACCTACGAAATAGAAGGACCTTTCAAGATTTTCCAATACTGTCATTGTTCCCGTTGCCGAAAGTTTACTGGCAGTGCTCATGCCTCAAATTTATTTGTTCCACCGGAGCAGTTTAAATGGACGACAGGGGAAAAATTAATCGGCCGATACGAACATCCAGAGGCAAAATATTTTGCAACGAATTTTTGTAAACAGTGTGGTTCCTCTTTACCCTGGGCAGTGCAGGGAGGGCGTAATATTGTTGTTGCTGCGGGGACACTGGATGATGATCCGGGAATTAAACCGATGTGGAATATTTTTTGGCAGTCCAGAGCTTGTTGGTATGAAGGTCACGAACAACTTCCAAAGTTTGATGAATTTCCAAAGCGTTAATGCAAAAAGATTGGTATGCACCAGGTGCAGGTTTAGTCAAGCGCATAAGAAAGGAACAAAGTGTCCCCGACAAATATATTGGCGAGCAGCTTATCGAGCTTGTTAAATTAAATCGCAGTTAATATTTATTACTATAGTAATTGGACTTGCCTGTATTTAATAAGTGCTGCAGGTTTTGAAAGCTCTGGCTGTTGTCATTGTATCTTTTAGCAATAGCCACAGCCTGTTTTGCAGCAGCATAGTCACCCTTAAGATAATTTAATGCTGCAATCATAAAAGCTTCGTCAGCATGATGACCCTTATGTTGTAGGGGATATTCATATTTCGCAATCAATTTATCTAGTGTTTGTTGCAGTCGCGAATCCTTGCTGAGTTGATGTAGTGAGTTTGGATCATATTGAAAGGCGCGACGCATAGCCCGGATCCCTTTATCCAGATTGCCACTGGAAGCAGCAGCTAATGCAAAACCCGCCTTGGGCAGGCCTGCATTTGGGTACTTTTGTGCTTGATTCCCAAACTGACCTAATGCATCCCTTGAATACCCATTAATTAAAGTTGTCCAGGCATCTCCCTTGTTGCTGTAAGTATAGTTTTGCTTTTTAGGATTTATGTAGTTACTTGAGTCTTTCCTTAAAGAATACCATGGGGTGTAATTCCTGTATTTATAGGAATAATTATAAGGCCGATAATAATTATATCTTTTATATTTATAGGGGTATGAATAATATCCATAGTGTTTTGGATAATAATGATAACGATAATATCGTGGATAGTAATGCCGTTTCTTGTAATAAGAACGATGTCCATAATGCCCATAGTGTTTGTAATGTTTGTAGTGTTTATAATGACCATAACCGTACTTATAGCCATGACCATAATGCCCGGTGTTAAAGTGAATAGAAACCCGGGCAAGTGCCTGGGTAGAAATTAACAAAGCGCTTATAAGCATTATTAAAGAAGTAATAAGTCGTACCGGTTTCATATGTTTCATTCTCGCAAGCCCTGGTTTTACATCGTATAAGTCCTATGACTCAATTGTGGGCCGGTATGTTCCGGAGTAATTCTGTACGGGAAAACTTCCCTTCCGTGATTTGAACCAGCAGGTTTTATTAATTGCCTGATTTATAACTGTTTTATAACGCAAGTAAAAATGCTTGTGGTATTATTCCCTAAAAAAATAAGCAGGGGGCAGAATGCAGCATTTATACAAACGGATCTACGCTGATCCGGAGTTCCACGAACTGGAACGTAAGCGCGGGCGGTTTAGCTGGCTTTTGGCGGGCATAGTTTTTCTGACTTATTTTTCTTTCATCCTGGTTATCGCTTTTGCACCACAGCTATTTGCCAAACCGGTTGTTGCCGGAATGATGATGACCTGGGGAATCCCTGTTGGTGTGTTTGTGATTGTCTTGAGTTTCTGCTTAACCGGTGTCTATGTCTATCGTGCCAATACCGAGTTTGATCATTTAACCCGGGATATCGTTGAGCATGTTCAAAAAGATGACAATGCATAATTTATCCAGACGTCACTTATTAATTTTATTCCTGGGATTTTTTCCATTACTGTTATTTGCCGCGGATGCCATTCAAGGTGAGGTAACGCGACAACCGGTAAACATTACAGCGATCAGCATGTTCCTTGCTTTCGTTACTGCAACGCTTGGCATTACTTATTGGGCGGCAAAGCGAACGAAGAGTACCAAGGATTTTTATGCAGCGGGTGGGTCGATTACCGGACTGCAAAATGGTTTGGCCATTGCTGGTGATTTTATGTCTGCGGCTTCTTTTCTCGGGATTTCAGGATTGGTGTTTGCCAGCGGTTTTGACGGACTTATTTATTCCATCGGTTTTCTGGTTGGTTGGCCAATTATTTTATTTCTGTTAGCAGAACGATTGCGAAACCTTGGCAAATATACCTTTGCCGATGCAGTCAGTTATCGCTTGCAACCGATACCGATCCGTAGTCTTGCTGCCTGCGGCACACTTGCAGTGGTTTTACTTTATCTTATTGCGCAGATGGTTGGCGCTGGCAAGTTAATCCAGATACTTTTTGGACTTGAATATCATTTCGCCGTGGTGATTGTAGGAATTTTGATGATCATGTATGTCACCTTCGGTGGTATGTTAGCAACAACCTGGGTACAAATAATCAAGGCCATCTTGTTATTACTTGGCGCAAGCTTTATTGCAATTGCAGTCATGTACAAGATGGGGTTCTCATTTCAAACACTCTTTGCCAGTGCCGTCGAAATCCATAGTAAAGGTATAGAGATCATGTCTCCAGGAGGATTGGTTTCTGATCCAGTGTCTGCTATCTCGTTAGGACTTGCATTAATGTTTGGTACTGCAGGATTACCACATATATTGATGCGATTCTTTACGGTACCGGACGCACGTGAGGCACGTAAATCCGTTTTTTATGCCACAGGCTTTATTGGTTACTTTTATGTTCTTACGTTTATTATCGGTTTTGGAGCGATTGTTCTTTTAGTTAATAACCCGGAATTTATTGATCCGGAAACAGGCGGGATCTTCGGTGGAAATAATATGGCAGCAGTACATCTGTCAAAAGCCGTGGGTGGTGAAGTATTCCTGGGATTTATCTCTGCTGTCGCGTTTGCCACCATATTGGCGGTTGTTTCAGGTTTGACATTGTCCGGTGCTTCAGCGATTTCACACGATCTCTATGCCAGTGTTATTAAGCATGGACGGATTCAGGAAGGTGAAGAGGTTTTAGTATCAAGAATTTCAACAGTAATTATAGGTATTTTTGCAATCTTTCTGGGAATTATTTTTGAACAACAGAATGTAGCTTATATGGTCGGGTTGGCATTTGCGATTGCTGCCAGTGTTAATTTCCCGATTTTATTTTTATCGATGTATTGGCAACGGTTAACAACGCGTGGTGCGTTTGTTGGCGGCAGTATAGGACTTATTACTGCCGTATTATGTATGATCTTTGGTCCCACTATATGGGTAGATATCCTGGGCAATGCAGAACCTGTTTTTCCCTATAAACATCCGGCCCTGTTTTCAATGAGTGCTGCATTTATTTCAATATTAGTCGTTTCCAAACTTGATAACTCGCAAACCGGAAAAGACGAAGCGGTTGCCTTTGAAGATCAGTATGTACGTTCACAAACAGGACTTGGTGCCGAAGGCGCAACCAGCCATTAATAAATTAAGCAATTAATTGCTCAAATTCAGAGAAGCTTTGAACATGGCCATCGGGCGATATTTCCATTCCCAGTTGCTTGCCAATCTGGGTAATGGAAAAGATGCCGCGTGCATAATATCTATCCGTATCCTCATTATGTTCTATTACAATACAGTGTTGTCTGCCAAAATCTTTTAATTTTGTAACCATGTCCTGCACAGTGGCATGTTCCACATTCTTGATATCAAAAAAATTTATTTCTTCCCGTGGTGTCATTGCATGTTGAACAAGAATTTCATCATGTGGAATGCGTTCCTGTTCACTAATCTTAAGCGGTTTTTCTCCCATAATGTCCCTGGCTGTGATGAGTCCAATAATTAATCCCTTATCATCAACAACCAGTAATAATCTGACACCGGCATGACGCATTACTTCAATAGCCAGATCAATAGTACTGTCAGTATCTATTGTGATCGCAGAAATTCTTTTTAGATCAGTCATTGCATCAATTGCAGGATCTGTTAATGAAAGATTTTCCAGGTCTGGTGTCGGGTTATATATTGGCGTGCCCGAAGATATATCTAGTTCTTCAAGAGAATGAATATATGTCGTCATACACTTTCCCCCTTAATTGAAATATTCCAAATGTCAGGAAATATTTTTTCAATATATCAATTATAGCAATTTAAGAAACTATAATTTATTAATTTAATTAAACAATGTTTTGCGAATTTGAAAAGAATTAGAGAAATTTTAAATAGTTATCTTGATAAATTAAAACGAATTTATTTTATAAGTTAGACAAAATACTGATTTATATTTATTAATTGCTACTAATGACAATTAATTGGCTTTGGTAATAGTTCTTAGTAATATCAAGTTTATTTGCTATAACAGGATTTTGAAAATAATAACCTTATAGGATCAACAATGCGTACTGTTTAATGCTTGTCCTGAGCATCTTCTGGATTTAAAAAAATAATTAAAATTATAATGGGGTAATACATGAATCGATGTGAATGGTGTCTGGGCGATCCGCTCTACATTAAATATCACGACAAGGAATGGGGTGTAGCGGTCCATTCTGATCGTAAGCTCTTTGAATTCCTGATTCTGGAGGGTGCCCAGGCCGGTCTGAGCTGGATTACCGTACTTAAAAAAAGACCAGCCTATCGTAAGGCATTTGATAATTTCGACTTCAATAAAATAGCCAAATATAAAGAATCGAAAATACAGTCCCTTTTAAATAATCCTGGCATTATTAGAAATAAACTAAAAATCAGGGGTACCGTTAAAAATGCCCGGGCGTTTATTAATATTCGTAAAGAATTTGGTACTTTTAACAAATATATATGGCAATTTACTGATGGTAAGACAATTCATAACGCCTGGTCCAAACTTAAACATATACCGGCTAAAACAGATATTTCAGATCAGATATCCAAGGATTTAAAGAAACGTGGTTTTACATTTGTAGGTTCCACGATTTGTTATGCTTATATGCAGGCGATAGGTATGGTAAATGATCACACGATTGATTGTTACAGGTATAAACAATTAAAAACATAATCCATGCATATCCGTCCAAAGGATTACATTGTTACCGAAGAGAATTTATATTTTGCTGCTGTCAGTGATTATCTGGAGCAAGATCGAGCGTTGACGTTTTTGCGTTATAAAAGTAATGGACATGTTTTGCAAAAACTTGAAACTGATGAAGCTGCAGAGCTAATTAAATACCAATATCCCGGGTACTTATTCTATAGCCGTTATGCAGATATAGAGTTACATGGCATACCAACGGATTTAATTCATCACATTTATCGACCTGAAGACACTGTTGATAACTTATTAGCTTTAACAAAACCGGACCCCAAACAGGAAGATGCTTTAAACATTATTAAACAGCTGATTAATGCTGGTATCGAAAAAGAATATATCGGTATCACGGGATCGATAATGCTGGAAACACATAATGAACATTCAGATATTGACATGGTGATTTACGGCCGTGATAACTTTTTTAGAGTCAGGCAGTTAATTAAGCAAAAAATCAGTAATAATGAACTTGGAATACTGGATGAGACTTTATGGAAAGACGCATATCAACGCCGCGGTTGTGATCTTGATTTTGAAGAATATTGTACCCATGAATTCAAAAAATATAATAAGTGTCTTTCCGGTAGCAGTAAGGTGGATATAAGTATGATTCCATTTAGTGAGGAAAAATATATTGAACAAGGTCCTTATAAAAAGATTAAGCGGGATAAGATATCAGGAAAGGTTCTTGATGATACCTATGTTTATGATTTTCCGGCAAGGTATTTAATTGACAATAATAATATAGACGAGGTTGTAAGTTATACAGCAACCTATACCGGTCAGGCGACTCAAGGTGATATGATCGAGGCAGCAGGCTACATGGAACAAGGGGTAAATGGACACAAACGTTTAGTTGTCGGCACAAGTCGAGAAGCAAAAAATGAATATATTAAAATTATAAATGTATAGGTTGAACAGGCTAGATAATGACAGAAAGAAGTAAAATTGTAGATTTATTAAATTCCGACTCTTCTAAACCTTTAATATTAGTTAAAGGCTGGATTAGGACACAACGCGAAAGTAAGGACTTTTCATTTATTGAATTAAACGATGGTTCTTGCCTGGCAAATATCCAGATCATTGTCGACAATGATATTGATAGTTACTCTGAAGTTGTAAAACTAACTACCGGTGCGGCAATAGCAGTCAGTGGTGAGTTAGTTGAGTCGCCGGGTAAAGGCCAAAAATGGGAAATACGTGCGAAGAATATTGAAGTTCTTGGTATTGCGCCAGAAGACTTTCCTTTGCAAAAGAAACGACATAGCGATGAATATCTGCGAACGATTGCCCATTTAAGGCCGCGTTCTAATAAATACAGTGCCATATTTCGAATCCGTTCAAAACTTTCCTATGCGATTCACAAGTTTTTTCAGGAACGTGATTTCCAATGGATACACACGCCAATCATAACCGGTTCTGATTGTGAAGGTGCGGGTGAGATGTTTAATGTTACAACCCTGGATCTGAATAATATTCCAAAAAAAGATGGTGCTATCGATTATGAACAGGATTTTTTTGGTAAAGAAGCGAGTTTGACCGTCTCCGGTCAGTTATCGGTTGAGTCATTCTGTTTAAGTCTGGGCAATGTTTATACTTTTGGTCCGACATTTCGTGCGGAAAACTCCAATACCAGTCGACACATGTCCGAATTCTGGATGATCGAACCGGAAATGGCCTTTGCTGATCTGAATGATGATATGAAACTGGGGCAGGAATTTATTCAATACCTGATCAAATTCACCCTTGATGAATGTACAGAAGATCTGGCGTTATTTGCCAGGTTTGTCGATAAAATGTTGATGTCGACATTAGACAATATCGTAAATAATGATTTTATTCGTCTTCCTTATACTGATGCCATTGATTTATTAAAGAACAGTAATCAGAAATTCGAGTTTCCGGTGGAATGGGGTAGTGATTTGCAATCTGAACATGAACGTTTTCTGACAGAAACACACTTTAAACAACCCGTCATCGTTTATGATTATCCAAAAGATATCAAGGCTTTTTATATGCGTTTAAATGATGATGAAAAGACGGTTGCAGCAATGGATATCCTGGTTCCCGCGATAGGGGAGATTATTGGTGGTTCGCAACGTGAAGAGCGTTATGATCTTTTAAAAAAGCGAATCAATGAAATGGATTTCGATGAAGCAGATTACTGGTGGTATCTGGATACACGTAAGTACGGCACAGTTCCCCATGCCGGTTTTGGTCTGGGATTTGAACGATTGTTAATGTTGGTTTCTGGTATCTCTAATATTCGCGATGTTATTCCATTCCCCAGAACACCAAAGCATTTGGAATTCTAGTTTTTATATGAAAATTTTCGATAGTTTTATTATTCTCATAATCGCGATTTATTTATTATTGAGTTCAGGCTGCAAGATTGAAAATACTATTGAAGCAGAAGGCGGGTTTCTGGCAGAAAAAACTCAAAGTTTTTCGAAATAACGATACATTTCATCGGTAACTTTTTTTGATAGTAGAATAGTTGATAGTAAAGTTGGAAAGATCATCAATGCAAACATTGAGTCAACAATATTAATAATTGTTGATTGTGACCAAATTGCACTTAACGGAATAATTGATAGATAAATATATAAATATTTATTCCCGAGCTTTTTACCGAATAAATATCGTGCACACTTAAGACTATAATAGGAATAAGTAATCATGGTTGATACAGCGAATAGAGTGAAGACCAGATACACGATTAAATCCCCAACTCCCGGTAATGCCTGATTAAATGATTGTGCTGTCATTAATACGCCACTGTCATTAGAAAGTACACCTGAACTTAAAATAACTAATGCCGTACACGTACAAACAATATGTGTGTCGATAAAAGGGCCCAGCATTGCAACAAGCCCTTCCCGTACCGGTTCTCTTGTTTGTGCAGCACCATGTGCCATCGCTTCAGTACCGACACCTGCTTCATTGGAAAAGATAGCCCTTTTTATTCCGGTAACCAGCACTTCTTTAAAAATTAATCCAGTCGCACCGCCAACAACAGCTTCCTTACCGAATGCAGAATAAAAAATATTTTGAATTATGCCGGGAATGACTTCAAAGTTAATCGCGATAACAAAAATGCTGCTTAGAACATAGAGCAGAAACATGATTGGGACAACACCTGCAGTGACAGTCCCTACCCGTTTTATATCACCAATAATGATTGTTCCAATGATTAATAATGCAGCTATGCCAGTATATAATGGTGTTATTGATAATTCACTTTCTAACAGACTTGCAAGCTGGTTTACCTGAAACATCGGAATACAACCTACCAGTCCGGCAATAGCAAATAAAATAGCGAGTGGTTTGAAGCGTTTCCCCAATCCACATTCAATAAAATACATTGGGCCGCCTTGTTCGATACCATCTTCATCTTTTTTGCGATACAGGCACGCCAGCGTACAGGTAAAAAATTTGATAATCATGCCGAACAATCCGGCAACCCACATCCAGAATATTGCGCCTGCACCACCCATGCCGATAGCTATTGCCACTCCGGCAATATTACCCATTCCAATTGTGCCGGATAGAGCTACAGTCAATGCCTTGAAATGTGAAACCTCTCCTGGCACATCTTTTCTGTCATATTTACCCGATAGAATACTGAAAGCATGAAAGAAAAGTTTTAGTGGTTTTAATCCTGAAATTACTGAAAAATAGATTGCTGTTCCCAATATAAATACGACTAGTGGTAACCCCCAAAGTAGACTGACGGTATACGACCAAAATTGTTCAAATTGATGCATCGAGTTTTATTATTGTTTATCCGATCTACATTGAACATTAGCAGGCTTTTCCAGTCAAACCTGCATCAAAAAATACTGGTAAATATAAATGTATAAATTTTGTTTTTTATTTATTTTTCTATTTTTCTATTCTGGAAACATATTGAGAGCAGAAATAGTGATTAGTAGTCCTGAAACTCGTGTTAGTCTGCTTGAGCTTTATACTTCGGAAGGTTGTAGTAGTTGCCCCCCTGCCGATAGATGGTTGAGTAAACTCAAGTCTCATCCGGAATTGTGGAAATCATTGATCCCGGTTGCCTTTCATGTTGATTACTGGAATTACATCGGTTGGGAAGATCGCTTTTCATCACCTGAATATTCATCCCGGCAACGACGATATGCCCAATCCAGGAATTTGAAAACGGTTTATACACCAGGCTTTTTACTAAATGGAGAAGAATGGCGTTCATTTTTCGGGTTAAGAAAACTATCAACCAGTACTGATGAACATGCAGGGAATTTAACACTGAAGATAAATGATATGGATATCGCTGCACATTACAAACCCAATGACACTAACAATAAATCTAACTATATATTAAATATTGCTATGTTAGGTTTCGGAATTACAACAGACGTTAAGTCAGGTGAAAATAAAAATCGACAGTTAAAGCACGATTTCACTGTCTTAGGTTATAAAACCATCCCTTTATATAAAACTGAAACCGGTTATTCGGTAATGACAGAGCTACCGGATATAGTAGAAACTGCGCCAGATATGGCGGTATCTGCCTGGATAAATAAAGAGAACGATTTAACACCAATACAGGCAGCAGGTGGATGGTTAAATAAATAAAACTGGCCCATTAAATTTAATATAAAAAAGCCCGGAGATGCCGGGCTTTTTATTTATCTCCATGGATGGAGTGGTCAAAAAATGCTGGAAATTTTGTTCCATACAATTTCAACCGTTTATGTCCTATAAACGTCCTGCATTTTTGACACTCCCGCCATCCATGGCGGTCGTATACCGCGAGACGCCTACATGGACGTAGGTGGTAGAGAATGTCTGGAACAAATTCTCGAGGACACGACTACATGGATGTAGGAGGTAGAATGAATCAGGAGACAGAGTCGAGGAAGTCCGTAGCGGTGTATTACATAAACAGTGAATAATATTAAATGGCTAGTTTGTGCAAAAGCACACAAACGGCGTAAAATCCTTCCCAAAATTAATAATCATTTACAGATATGCCAGACGAACAAGCAAGCACTTCTCTACAACGTATTACCTTGATCATGGTGTTATTAAATGCATTCACAACACCATTAATGCTTTCAGCAGTGAATGTTGCATTGCCGTCTATCGCGATGGACTTATCGATGGATGCAGTTTTGTTAAGTTGGATCCCAATGGCCTATTTAATGGCAAGTGCAATGTTTGTATTAATTTTTGGCCGGCTTGCAGACATGGTAGGACGTAAACGTATTTTTTTGATAGGTACGTTCAGTGTCATTATAACGTCTTTAATCGCCGCGTTTGCTACCAGTGGCATCATGCTTATTTCGGCAAGGTTTTTACAAGGAATTTGTGCTGCCATGCTATATGCAACCCAGGTTGCAATCGTATCATCTGTATTCCCTCCGGCTAAACGTGGTCAAGCAATTGGTTTAACTGTTTCTATGATCTATTTGGGTTTAACTGTCGGACCTCTTATAGGAGGTTATGTTATTGACCTGTTTGGTTGGCGTGCCAGTTTTTTAATACATATGCCACTTGCGATTATTGTCTTATGCATTGGTTTTACCTATGTTAAAGGTGAATGGTTGTCCAATGAACGCGGTAGTTTTGATCTGTTCGGCGCTATTGTCTATATCGTGTCAATCTTGTTGCTATGCCTGGCGGTTTCATGGTTACCTTCAACTATTGGCTTTATCTTATTAATCCTGGCACTGTTTGGGTTTACTTTTTTCTTTTTATTCGAACGCGTACATAAACATCCGATATTTAATGTCTCATTATTTTTTACCAATCGGTTTTTTACCTTTTCCTGTCTGGCATCACTGATTATTTATACGGCAACTTTTGCCAATGTTGTTCAGGTGAGTCTATATCTTCAATACTTGAAAGGATTTACTGCCACCGCTGCAGGGCTCATCATGATGTGTCAACCGTTGACTATGGCGTTATTTTCTCCATTATCCGGGCGATTATCAGATCGGTTTGAACCCAAGCATATTGCATCTTGTGGTATGGTCCTGAGTGGTATTGGTTTAATTTTGCTTTCAAATTTGCAAATAGATTCCGGCTTGGACTATTTAATAATTGCGCTCGTCATTACAGGTCTGGGTTTTAGTTTATTCTCTCCGCCCAACGTTAATGCCATTATGGGTTCAGTTGAAGAACAATTTTATGGTAGTACCACAGGAGTTATGGCGACAATGCGTATAATAGGTCAGATGAGTAGTATGATCCTGGTAACATTAATGTTTGCATTAATTATCGGGTCGGTAGAAATTACACAAGCAAATTATCCTGCTTTGGAAAAAGCAATTCGCCTGACTTTTAATGTAGCAGCAATATTATGTGTGCCCGGACTATATTTTTCTCTTTGCCGGGGTCGTATTCATAATAATTAATCACCCTGGTATAGATCAGTTTTTAAAGGGTCAGGTGGCAGTTGCAAGTGATAACCTTTTTCTTCAAGGTTTTTCATAACGATATTTACATCTTCCCTGGCAAGTTTTATTTCCGGGTTTAATTCCAGATCCATTACATGAGTCAAGTCTTTAACCATTAAAATAAGATCCTGGGGTAAATCACTCGTCGTTTTATTTTCATGGACATAAAGATACATTTCATCCCGTTTTGAGCAACGATAGATCTTACAATTTATTTTTTTCATAAGATAAAAAAAACTAAGGGCGCAGATGCGCCCTTAAAACGTTATTATTATTTTTATTTCTAGAATAAACCGGTAATTTTACCATTACTGTCTACATCAATTCGTTCAGCAGCCGGCGATTTAGGTAAGCCAGGCATAGTCATCATATTACCGGCAATACAAACTATAAATCCTGCACCACTCGCTAAACGGACTTCACTGATGCTTACTGAGTGACCGGTTGGTGCACCTCTAAGCGTAGGATCAGCTGAAAATGACATCTGTGTCTTGGCCATACAAATCGGTAATGAACTGTAATCTTTATTCAGGTTCTCGATCTCAGCTCTGACTTTTGAATCTGCAATGACCTCACCTGCACCATAGACTTTTGTTGCAATGGCTTCGATCTTTTCCCATAAGGAAAGATTGTCTTCATATACGTATGTATGCTTGCCAGGATTATTATCAACTACATCGACCACAGTTTTTGCCAGGTCCTCTGCTCCTGCACCTCCGTCAGCCCAATGTTTGGAAATCACTACCTTGCCACCCAGGGCTTCAACTCTTTCTTTTAATAATGCGACTTCAGCATCGGTATCGTTAACAAAGTGGTTAATACAAACAATACAAGGTAATCCATAGTGGTCTTGTATATTGTTTAAGTGTTTTTCAAGATTAACCATTCCCTTATCAAGTGCTTCCAGATTTTCACTATTAAGTTCATCTTTATTAACACCACCGTGATATTTAAGTGCGCGAATGGTTGCAACCAGTACAACAGCACTGGGCTCCAAGCCGGCCTTGCGACATTTAATATCAATAAATTTTTCTGCACCGAGGTCTGCACCAAAGCCAGCTTCGGTAATAACATAGTCTGCCAGTTTTAATGCAGTCTGGGTTGCAGTTACGGTATTACAACCGTGAGCAATATTTGCAAAAGGACCGCCATGTACAAAGGCAAGATTATTTTCCAATGTTTGTACAAGATTGGGTTGTATTGCATCTTTTAATAATGCCGCCATCGCACCGTTGGCTTTTAGATCACGTGCATGTACAGGTTTTTTATCACCTTTGGTTAACCCAACAACAATATTTCCTAATCGTTCTTTTAGATCATCCAGTGAAGTTGCAAGACAGAAAATTGCCATAACCTCTGATGCAACAGTAATATCAAAACCGTCTTCACGTGGATAACCGTTTGCGGTTCCGCCGAGTGAATTAATAATCTTACGCAAGGCACGGTCATTCATATCGACAACACGCTTCCATTTAACCAGGCGTGGATCAATGTTTAATGAATTACCATGATTAATATGATTATCGACCATAGCAGATAACAGATTATGTGCGGCACCGATCGCATGAAAGTCGCCAGTGAAATGCAGGTTAATATCTTCCATCGGAACGACTTGTGCGTAACCACCGCCTGCTGCACCACCCTTGACGCCAAAGCAGGGTCCCAGTGACGGTTCACGTAAACAGATCAGGGTTTTTTTACCGATACGGTTCATTGCATCGCCCAGTCCTACAGTGGTCGTCGTTTTACCTTCACCGGCAGGGGTAGGGGATATCGCCGTTGTTAAAATAAGTTTCCCTTTAGGTTTATCTTTTAAAGTATCTATATAGTCGAGGGAGAGCTTTGCCTTGTAATGGCCATAAGGTTCGAGGTGCTCACTCTCAATGTCATATTGTTCCTTGGCAATATCTATAATACGTTTTAATTCCGCTTTTTGAGCAATTTCAATATCTGACATACCGCCCTCCAATAACAGTTAAATCTGTCTATAAATTATTATAAAATACAAAAAGTTATATAAATGATGTGATTAAATTATTATATTCGTCATCCTTTAATTAATTATTATGGTTGCGAATGATTTTGCATATTTTAGCGCGTTGAAGTGAGATTCACTAACTTCTTTCTTGGCCCAACAGAACCAATTTCACTACAGGAGTGACCGATTAACATTTTACTCAATTATCTGATTCGAACCCGTGTTTTGCTGGCGGGTAAGCGTGCTCTATTCGCTTTATCGTTACTGGGAGTTGTTACCGGACTCGTTAAGATATTGAAAAGCATTACCGGGTGGTTACTCATTAGTTACAGGCTTATAAAATCCAGGTGAATTGATGGTGTCCACAAGTTAAATCTGTTAGCATTATTTCCCCTGAATATGACACTATTTAGGCGATTTTTGACCCCAAGAATCGGTTTTCAAAAACTGAGCAATAGTTTTCCCCCTGAAATTCCTGTTATGTTTGGTGTAGTTTTATGACGCGTTATATATTCATCACTGGTGGTGTGGTTTCTTCTCTGGGGAAAGGTATCGCTTCCGCTTCTTTAGGTGCGATCCTGGAAGCACGTGGTCTTAATATTACGTTATTGAAACTTGATCCTTATATTAATGTTGATCCAGGAACAATGAGTCCTTTTCAACACGGTGAAGTCTATGTGACTGAGGATGGTGCAGAGACGGATTTGGACCTTGGCCACTACGAACGTTTTGTCCGGACGACAATGGGCAAAATAAATAATTATACGACTGGACGTATTTATCAAAATGTCATTCAGAAAGAGCGTCGTGGAGATTATCTTGGTGGTACGGTTCAGGTTATTCCACATATTACTGATGAGATTAAATGTTGCATAAAGGAAGGGGCCGGTGATTCTGATATTGCCATGGTTGAAATCGGTGGTACGGTGGGCGACATTGAATCTCAACCTTTTCTGGAAGCCATTAGACAAATGCGTATTGAATTAGGTGCAGAAAATACCTTATTTATGCATTTAACCCTGGTCCCTTACATTGCAGCAGTCGGTGAGATCAAAACCAAACCAACACAACACTCTGTTAAAGAATTACGATCAATCGGTATTCAACCAGACTGTTTACTGTGTCGTACCGATCAACCCTTGCCGGAAAATGAACGTAAGAAAGTAGCACTTTTCACTAATGTAGAAGAACCCGCAATTATTTCGGCAATTGATGTTGATAATATTTACAAAATTCCAAAGGCATTACATGAGCAAGGTCTGGATGACATTGTAATTAAAAAATTTGGCATGGATATTCCTAAAGCTGATTTAACTGAATGGGATAAAGTTGTAGATGCAATTGATAACCCGGAAGGTGAAGTAAATATTGCAATGGTTGGTAAATATATTGACCTTGCTGACTCGTATAAATCACTTTCAGAAGCATTAACACATGCCGGGGTTCAAACAAAAACACAGGTTAATATTCACTATATTGACTCGGAAGAAATTGAAAAAGATGGTATAGCAAGTTTAAAAAATATGGACGCAGTACTCGTACCAGGAGGTTTTGGTAATCGTGGTATTGATGGAAAGATCAATGCAGTACGATATGCGAGAGAAAACAATGTCCCTTATTTAGGAATTTGTCTTGGTATGCAAGTTGCCGTTATTGAAATTGCACGTGATTTGGCTGGATTAGGAAACGCGAATAGTACCGAGTTTGATAAGGTTGTAGAGCATCCTGTTATTGCATTAATAACAGAATGGCAGGATGCCAACGGTAAACTTGAAAAACGTAACGAAGGTTCTGACCTGGGTGGGACGATGCGTTTAGGCGGACAGGAATGTCAGTTGGTTGAAGGGTCTTTATCGAAAACATTGTATGGTGAAAATAAAATTATCGAACGACATCGTCATCGTTATGAATTTAATAATAACTATAAGGAACAACTGGAAGCAGCGGGAATGAAAATAGCGGGTTGTTCTGCTAATGGCGAATTGGTAGAGATAATCGAAATACCAAATCATCCCTGGTTTATTGCCTGTCAGTTTCATCCGGAATTCACCTCAACTCCACGTGATGGTCATCCACTATTTACTGGATTTATTCAAGCGGCATGTGAATACAGAACATCAAACCTGGAGTCTGTTGAAAATGCAGTTATGTAATTTTGAAATAGGTCCGGATCATCCGTTTTTTTTAATTGCCGGACCTTGTGTGATTGAAAGTGAACAGTTAGCTATGGATACTGCCGGGCAACTTAAGGAATTAACATCAGGTTTACAAATTCCTTTTGTTTATAAATCTTCATTTGATAAGGCCAACCGAAGCTCTCATGAAAGTTATCGTGGACCGGGTATTGATGATGGGTTAAAAATTCTTGCTGATGTTAAGGCAAAGATTGATGTTCCGGTTTTAACAGATGTACATGAAGATACACCGTTAGACGAAGTAGCTAATGTTGTTGATATATTACAAACACCGGCATTTTTGTGTCGGCAAACAAATTTTATTCAGGCAGTTGCGAAAACGGGGTTACCGGTAAATATTAAAAAGGGACAGTTTCTTGCACCCTGGGACATGAATAATGTTGTTGATAAGGCGCGCGCAACGGGTAATGACAAGATTATGGTTTGTGAGCGCGGGGCGTCCTTTGGTTACAATTATCTTGTTTCGGATATGCGCTCTATAGTTGTTATGCAGGAAACAGGTGCGCCTGTTGTCTTTGATGCAACTCATTCCGTACAGATGCCTGGAGGAAGTGGTAAGGTTTCAGGGGGACAACGTGAATTTGTTCCTGCCCTGGCACGTGCAGCTATCGCTGTTGGTGTGTCAGGATTATTTATGGAGACGCATCCTGATCCGGAAAAGGCAATGAGCGATGGACCAAATTCATGGCCTATAGATAAGATGAAATCGTTACTGGAAATTTTAAAGACAATAGACCAGACAGTTAAACAATAAATATAAATAAATAATGAGGAAAACAGGTGTCAGCAATAGATAAAATACTTGCCCGTGAAGTGTTAGATTCAAGGGGCAACCCGACAATAGAGGCGGAAGTTTATACCGATGATGGTGCTGTAGGTAATGCAATGGTGCCATCAGGCGCATCGACAGGTGTTCGGGAGGCGCTTGAGTTGCGTGATATGGATGACTCGCGTTACATTGGCAAAGGTGTGCTAACTGCGGTAAGTAATATACATGATCAAATTGCTCCGGCATTAAAGGGTAAGGAAGTTTCCGAACAGGCAGAGATCGATCAAATCATGATTGAACTTGACGGTAGTCCTAATAAAGAAAATCTTGGCGCTAATGCTATTCTCGCTGTATCGATGGCAACAGCTCATGCTGCAGCGAATGAAAATGGTTTGCCTCTGTATGCGTATCTTGGAGGAGAGGGACCATTTCAGATGCCGGTACCGATGATGAATATTATTAATGGTGGTGCACATGCCGATAATAGTGTCGATCTGCAGGAATTTATGATCTTGCCAGTAGGTGCTTCCAGCATTAGGGAAGCTGTTCGTTATGGGACTGAAGTTTTTCATTCTTTAAAGTCTGTATTATCAAAACGTGGTTTGGGAACAACTGTCGGGGATGAAGGAGGTTTTGCACCTAATCTTTCTTCAAATGAAGAAGCAATAGAAGTAATTCTCGATGCTATAAAAAATGCAGGTTATGAAGCAGGTCAGGATATTTTGTTAGGTCTTGATGTTGCCAGTTCTGAATTTTTTCAGGACGGTATTTATACACTTGAGTCAGAAAACAAACAGCTTGATTCGCAGGAATTTCTTGATTATTTGATTCCCTGGTTTGATAAATATCCCATAATTACAATGGAAGATGGTATGGCAGAAGATGATTGGGATGGTTGGAAAATATTGACTGATGAATTAGGTGATGATGTTCAGTTAGTTGGTGACGATTTATTTGTTACTAATACATCTATATTGGAAGAAGGGATTGAAAAAGATATAGCAAACTCGATATTAATTAAGGTTAATCAGATAGGTTCATTAACAGAAACCCTGGCTGCAATTAATATGGCAAAAAAAGCGGGTTATACTGCAGTCATATCACATCGATCCGGAGAAACAGAAGATACTACTATTGCAGATCTGGCTGTTGCCACTTCTGCCGGTCAGATTAAGACAGGATCTCTATCTCGTTCTGACAGAGTAGCCAAGTATAATCGTTTAATGAAGATAGAGGATCAATTAGGTGATAATGCGAGTTACCCGGGTAGAGATGCTTTTTATAATCTTGCGTAATGAAATTTAAATAATTAAATGAAGATAAGTACGGCATTTTTTATTTTACTATTAGTTTTACTGCAATATCGTTTATGGGTAGGTAATGGCAGTATGACTGAAGTGCGGGTACTTCAAGCACAAATTCAACAAGTTCAGCAGGAGAATAAAGATCTTAAAGAACGCAATATGTCTTTAACTGCAGAAGTTATGGATTTGAAAGAAGGCCATGATGCAATCGAGGAACGAGCCAGAAGTGAAATGGGAATGATCAAGTATGATGAAACATTCTATCAAATTGTTGATTATTCCGGCTCGCATGCTAAATCGAATTAATATATGTCTGAGGATACTAAATACTGGGTAGTCATCCCGGCAGCTGGCGTTGGAACCCGTATGGATGCTGATATACCCAAGCAATACATTCCGGTTTATGGAAAAACTATTTTAGAGCATACATTAGATTGTTTTTTACAACGCGAAGATATTAACAGTATTGTTGTTGCAATTGCTGAAAATGATAAACACTGGTCAAGCTTGTCTGTTTCAAGTGATCCAAGAGTGATAACAACTCAGGGCGGAGCAGAACGTTATCAATCAGTTTTGAATGGGTTAAAAGTATTGTCCGGGAGAGCAAGCGAAAATGATTGGGTTATGGTGCATGATGCTGCAAGACCTTGTCTACATCAGTCTGCGATCGACCGGTTAATGGTTGAACTGGATTCACATCCCGTTGGCGGCATTCTTGCTCTTCAATGTGCCGATACTATGAAGCGAGCAAATGCAGAAAATGAGATTGAAGGTACAGTAGAGCGGGAAAATCTTTGGCGTGCACAAACCCCCCAGATGTTCAGGTATAAAAAATTATTATTGTCACTGGAAACTGCGCTGGAAAATAATATGCGGGTTACAGATGAAGCCATGGCTATAGAGTTAGCAGGTTTAAAACCAAAATTGATTGATGGTCATCAGGAAAATATAAAAATAACAAAAAATGATGATCTTTCTAATGCTGAAAATTACTTAAAAATGATGAGTTTATAAAGATGCGAATCGGCCACGGGTATGATGCTCATCGACTTGTCGAGAACAAAAAACTTACCCTGGGTGGGGTAACGATTCCTTATGAAAAAGGATTGGAGGGTCACTCGGATGCCGATGCATTGATTCATGCCTTATGTGATGCTCTATTGGGGGCGATGGGTTTAGGTGATATCGGGACGTATTTTCCTGATACAGATCCTCAATACAAAGATATTGATAGTCGTGTTTTGCTAGAGCAAGTAGTTGAATTAATGATCAAAAATAATTATGTGTTGTCCAATGCAGACATGACAATTTTGGCGCAGGCACCAAAGATGGCTGGTCATATCCCTGCAATGAAAGAAAATCTTTCACATGATCTAAAAGTTGATGCTGACAAAATAAACATTAAAGCAACTACGACAGAAAAGATGGGGCACATCGGCCGTGGTGAAGGCATTGCAGTTCATTCCGTTGTTTTATTAGACAACATTTAAAGTAATCCAGAACTTTTTTTTAATTTTTTTCTTTAATTTTCCTAAAACCTCCACTAATTTTGAATTAACGTCCTGAGAATTGAGTCGGGTTATATTTTTATAACATTTACATTTCTCCGTTCTCAATATCAATGGATTGTTTTTATCAATAAATATAAAAGTAGGAGATAAATCATGAATGCAGCAAATACAATTAGATATAGTAGTGAGGTTTTATTTAAAAACTTTGAACAGCTTGAAGTAAAAATTGATCCAGAATTAAAAGCTGTATGGCTTTATTTAAACTCTCATCCACGAGCTTGTTTTACATTAACTTTATTGAAAGAGTTAGAAACTTTTCAATATATTCTCAAAAATAATGATGGAAGGCTTTCACATAATGGAGAGGTAGTTGATATTGAATACAGTATTTTTACATCTCGTCACCCGGTATTTAGTTTCGGAGGGGATTTAGAACTATTTATTAAGTGTATTGAAAATAATGATCCTGAATCTCTAAGAGAATATGCCCGGTTATGTATAGACGGAATGTATGCGAACTATACGGGTCGTGATCTGGGAATTACGACGATTTCCTTAGTCAATGGTAATGCTTTGGGTGGCGGATTCGAATGTGCATTATCAGGTCATGTTGTGATTGCTGAACGTAGTTCTGAAATGGGTTTCCCAGAAGTTTTGTTTAATCTATTTCCAGGAATGGGTGCATTTAATCTTTTAACAAAGAGAGTAAGTACGAACGTAGCAGAGAAAATGATGATCTCTGGTCGACTGTATGATGCAGAAGAATTACATGATATAGGATTGGTTGATTACCTTGTTGAGGATGGCGGTGGAAGATTAGCTGTGAATTCGTTTATTTCTGTTAACCAGAAACGGAGAAGTACGATGAAAGCCTTGAGAAGGGTACATCAAATAACGTCTCAAATTGATTATCAGCAACTTTTAGACATAGTTGATATTTGGATTGAATCAGCATTCAAAATTAATAAAAAGGATTTAAGAACTATGTCGCGTCTTGTTCGTAGTCAACAAAAGCTTGCAGAAAAAGAAAATCATACGTCTATTCCGCAAGCTACAGCGTTGTAATTTTAACGCTAATTATAATTTCGATCGGACAAAACGTTTAAATTAATAACAGGTAATCAAAATGAACTATTCACATAAAGAAGTACAAACTAAATTGAGAAAATACATAAGACCAAATACATTTCATGGTTGTATGTTGTTTTTTACTGATTTTTCCTTGTACTGTATATCAATATATGGTGTTTTATTCTTGCCGGAACTATGGATGAAAGTGTTTGCCGGTGTTTTTGCAGGAATAAAACTTGGTAATTTGGCAACTATTGCCCATGATGCGGCGCATAATAGCCTAACTAAAAATCGTACGTTAAATAAGTACATTGCAATTACATCTTTTCTGCCATGTCTATTTAACTATCGGTTATGGTTGTTAGATCATCATGTTCTTCATCATTCCAATACGAATGAGAATATCGTGGATTCATACACACCGCTTTCAAAAGAAGAATATGATTCCTTATCTCCATTTAATAAGTGGAAAGAAAGATTATATCGAAAGCCATCATTTTGTTATTTTGGTCTTTACTATATCTTTGAGCGTTGGAGTAAGGCAAAATTGTATCCTATATACAATGTGCCTGAATCAATTAAAAAAGCATCATTAATACATTTTTCGTTAATAGCGTTGTATTTTGTAGTTTTTATTACACTACTGTTTAATGCACCTGCTTTTTCAAATACTGGAAGTATTACAGCTATTTTACTTGGTTTTTTGTTACCATTTTATATATTTCATACTATATATGCTTTTACAGTATATGTTCAGCATACACATAAAAGAGTAGCCTGGTTTAATACAAAACCAGATAGAAGCAATGAAGGTAGACAGGAATTTATTTCTGTTTCATTAGTCTTCCCCCCATGGCTATGTGTGTTAATGCATAACGTTTACTACCATCCAGC
>JANQJZ010000014.1 GCA_028281365.1 Gammaproteobacteria bacterium
TTTGGTGTCCCCACCAGAGTTGCCGACTGATACACCAGTCTTCAATATTACGCATCCATTCAAAATAGGTTTTATCCCAGTTCCCGGGAACAAGTTTAATATTACCGTTTTCTACTGCTTTAATAGCGGGATCGGCCAGAGCTTGAATCTTTACATACCATTGATCGGTTAAATAAGGTTCAACAACAGCATGTGAACGATCGCCTCGCGGCACCATGAGTTTATGATCTTCAATCTTTTCTAATAAGTTTTGTTGTTCAAGGTCTTTGACGATCTGTTTACGTGCGTCATAACGATCTAGCCCTTGATATTTTTTTGGAATTCCAATATCGCAAGCCATATCAATAACATCTCTAACCCTAATAATTCCATATTTACGAGTTTCTTCTGAGTCTGGCCAATCTAAATCACTAACAATTTTTGCGTCACGAGTAAAAATATTGAAAAGAGTTAATTTATGTTTTTGTCCTATCTCATAGTCATTAAAGTCATGTGCTGGTGTGATCTTGACACAACCGGTTCCAAATTCAGGATCAACATAGTCATCTGCAATTACCGGTAAGGTTCTGTCCGTTAACGGTAATAAGACCTCTTTACCAATTAAATTTTTATAACGTTCGTCATCCGGATGCACAGCGACCGCAGCATCACCCAGCATCGTCTCTGGCCGGGTGGTAGCAACAATAAGGTACTCAAGATCATCAACGGGTTCCTTTAATGGATAACGCATATGCCAAAGATGGCCATTTTCTTCTTCAGAGATCACTTCCAGATCCGAGATGGCGGTATGCAATACCGGATCCCAGTTAACCAGTCGTTTGCCACGATAGATCAAACCTTCATCATATAAACGAACAAAGACTTCTTTAACTGCATTTGATAATCCCTCGTCCATGGTAAATCGTTCGCGTGACCAATCCATGGATGTGCCAAGTCGACGTGACTGGCGTGTTATGGTATTACCAGAATGTTCTTTCCAGTCCCAAACGGCTTCAATAAATTTTTCTCGCCCAAGGTCATGACGTGAAATATCTTTTTGTTGTAACTGTCGTTCAACGACCATCTGGGTTGCAATTCCCGCATGGTCAGTACCACATTGCCAGAGGGTGGTATTGCCGTTCATTCGATGGTAGCGAATTAATACATCCATCAGTGTTTGTTGAAAGGCGTGGCCCATGTGCAGACTACCGGTAACATTCGGTGGGGGTAACATAATGCAATAGGACTCCCCTTCGCCTTTCGGTGCAAAGTAATTATTTTTTTCCCATTGCTCGTAGCAATTGGCTTCTATCGCTTCCGGTTTATACGTTTTATCCATTATTGAATAATTTTTTGAGAGCTTATTCGGCTAGTCCGGGTATTGGGGGGCGTATTGTCCACGTAGAGGCTATCTAGGGCAAATAAAATAATCGTATTATTTATCTTTATTAAGATGGAGTTCTTTTAGCAGACGCATTTTAACTTCATCAATAATGCTGTCTTTTAACATAACAATGAGCTCATCTAAATCCTGAGTAATTTCCTTGTCAATTTTATCGATAATGCTATTAATAATTTCTTCGTCCTCGTTCAATTTATCATCTGATATTGTTTCTACCAAAACTGGAATTCCATCTGTACCAATTTTAAGTTTTGTTGAATTAGTATTATCTTGAGCTTGTTGTTGAGATTCGGCCTTTTTTTTGGCCAGTATTTTTTCCAGTTCGTCTATACGGTTTAATAATTGATTACGATCTGTTTCAGATAAATCAGTGTTGGATCTTTTAGTTGAATCAACCATATTATTTCAGGTTATCGATTTTATGATCATGAATCTCGTAATTATCGTCTTTGTATTTTCTATAGCGTTGCCGTGCTAATTGCTTGGTTGATTCATTACCCCCGGCAATTTCAATTATTCGATCAAAGTTATTTACAAAATCCGGTATGTCATTATCCAGGTTGATGATGACCTGTGTTGATTCAGGGTACTGTTCGCTGAATCCAATAGTCACAAGTGTTTCTTGACTAACTTCACCGAAGAAGATTTCATGTGGAACAAAGCTTATGTCACGATAAGTCCATAATAAGCTATCTATATTTTCAGCCATCTGTTCAGATTGGGTATGAATATGTACTCGATTCCCCTTTGACCAGGCTTTGGCGGCGATATTACATGCAAAGCGATCAATGCTGGTGCCATCAGACAATATATAAAAATCAACACGTGACATTGCGCGGAACTATTCTATTTTATCTGATTAAGTATATATTGCATTAGCAGAGAAACAGGCCGGCCAGTAGCTCCTTTTTTGGATCCACTTAACCATGCTGTACCGGCAATATCAAGATGTGCCCAATGATATTTTTCAGCAAAACGCGAAAGAAAACAGGCTGCTGTAATTGTTCCTGCTTCCCGGCCACCAATATTTGCCATATCTGCAAACGGACTATTGAGTTGTTGCTGATAGTCATTCCATAAGGGTAGTTGCCAGGCTCGATCACAGGCTTCTTCACCTGCATTTAAAAGATCTCTCGCCAAAGGGTTATGATTACTCATCAAACCTGAAGCATGTTTTCCGAGTGCGATAACACAGGCACCAGTCAGTGTGGCAATATCAATTATCACCGCTGGATTAAATCTTTCGCTATAGGTGATTGCATCACAAAGTATTAATCTTCCTTCAGCATCCGTATTGAGTACTTCAACAGTCAGTCCGGACATACTGGTAAAAATATCGCCTGGTTTAGTAGCCGTTCCACTGGGCATATTCTCTGTTGTCGGGACCACACCAACGACATTAATCGGCAAGTTCAATTCGGCGACTGCAGATACCGTTCCTATAACCGATGCTGCGCCACACATATCATATTTCATTTCGTCCATTGCTGGTGAAGGTTTAATTGAAATACCCCCCGTGTCGAAAGTAACTCCCTTACCAACCAGTACAATAGGCTTTTGTGTTTTCTTCGATCCCTTGTGTTCTAAAATAATCAGTTTGGCCGGTTCCTCTGAACCCTGTGATACAGATAGCAAGGAATTCATCCCAAGCTTTTTCATTTCGGCTTCATCAAGTACATTCACACTAAGAGAACGATATGTTTTGGCAAGACTGGTTGCCTGTTCTGCCAGGTAAGCAGGTGTACAAATATTTGCAGGACGATTTGCCAGATCGCGAGTCAGTCGAATGCCATTGGCAATAGCGCGCCCTTCATTCATCGCCTGTTCACTTTCGGGCAATTCCCTTCTGGTAGGAACAGTAAATGTTAATTTACGCAAAGGACGTCTATTTTTTTTCTTTTTACTTTTTAATTCGTTAAATTCATACAGTATGTGTTCAGTTACCTTGACTGCCTCTCGGACCTTCCAGCAATGATCACGACCTTTAATTGTTAGTTCACTTAAATAATTTACCGCTTCAAGTGCACCGGTTTCCTTCAGGGCACGAACACTGTTGGCAATAATCCTCAGGTACGCCTTATCATTAATCTCTCTTTCTTTACCACAACCAATTAATAACACTCTATCTGCGATCATCCCCGGGACGTTGTGTAATAACAGGTATTGGTCTTTTTTTCCGTCCATATCGCCACGCCGGATTAAATTTGAAAGATATTTTTTACTAACCGCATCGATGGCCTTTGCGGCAGGTGATAGACGTCTTGAATCGAAAATACCTACGATTACACAGGCGGTACGCTGCTTTTCAGGGTTACCACTTTTAATATTAAAATCCATACTAACTCCAGATTATTGACTTTATGCTATATAAATTATTGTTATTTATTGGTAAATTAGAACCAGTTAATCCGGTATATCAACTTTAATCCGGTCTTCTACGCCTTGTTTTAATGTTAAAAAACGGAGAAAAATGGATCAAATTGATTATTTAGCTAAGTTTATTCATTTATCTGCCAACAAGTAAAGTCACGATAGAGTAAAAAGACAGAAAACGTGATCATTCAACGCTATATATTTCGGGAATTAACTCAAAAATTATTCTGGATACTGGGCCTCCTTATTCTGGTCTTTACCAGTAATAAATTTGTTGGTTTTCTGGCTGATGCTGCTGAAGGCAGTCTTCCAGGAGAGATGGTCTTTATGATGTTGTCGTATAAGATGTTGGCAACATTACCCAAGATTTTTCCAATCGCAATACTGGTTGCAATGTTATTGGCTTTTACCCGTATGACCAGTGACAGGGAACTTGTGATTCTTTCTGCGGCGGGAATAAGTAAACGATATCAACTCGGGGTCGTTATCCAGTTTGCATCAATATTTTGTGTGCTGGTTGCTTGTATTACATTGTATTTAGCACCCTGGGCCGAGCAGAATGTGCACAATCTTAAAGAAAGGGCCAAGCAGGAATCAGATATTTCAGGAATTAAGCCGGGACAATTCAAGGAATTTAGTCAAGGTGACAGAGTTGTGTATGTCCAAAAACCTTCAGTTGACAAAAGATCAATGGAAGAGGTTTTTTTGCAAGTCAGACAGGAAGGAAAATTAGGTGTATTAACTTCTGATAGTGCACGTTTCAGAATTGACGAAAAATCAGGTAATAAATATATCGTATTTAGTGAAGGGCGTCGTTATGTTGGTGAACCCGGTTTACTGGACTATCAGATTACTGAATATGAGAAATACGCAATTCTGACAGAACCGGCAGAAGCAGATGCATCCGGCGCAAAGATGTCTGCACTTTCAACTAATGAAATCATTGGATCAGACAACACTCACCATCAGGCAGAGTTTCAATGGCGAATTTCCCTGATTATTTCCTGTTTATTATTGCCCGTTCTCGCATTGCTGTTGATCCAGCCCCATGCCAGTGATAGACGCTATCAACCATTTGTAATCGGCTTATCTATTTATCTTATTTATAGTAATTTACTTGGTATTGCACAGACATTACTGAAACGTGAAGTTGTCCCTGTCTTCATCGGGATATGGTGGGTGCATTTATTACTGATTATTTTATTGTTTGTTCTTTATTACCTGCCAAAAATACGCAATATCTCTACCAATGAAGATGAACATCAATTTATCCCTGCTGAATAGCCATGATTCTTGATCGCTATATTGCACGAAATTTGATTGCTATTAGCCTGTTGGCTTTATTTGCATTAGTTGTTGTTTTTTCTTTTTTTTCATTAGTCGATCAGCTTGATGATACTGGTGTCGGTAATTACGGTGTTTTACAGGCTGTTCAATACGTTCTGTTAACCATACCAAGATTGAGTTATGAACTTTTTCCTATTGCTACAGTAATAGGCAGTATGGCGGTACTGGGAATTCTGGCGAACAATTCGGAGTTAGCTGTAATCAGAACATCGGGTGTTTCCCAATTACAGTTAGCACTATCATTTTTAAAAACCAGTATTGTGTTTATCATTGTAAGTATCATTATTGGAGAATTCATCGCACCTGTAAGTGAGCATGCTGCACAACAGAAACGGTCTATTGCGCTAACCAAGCAGATATCATTAAAAACAAAACATGGTTTTTGGTCTCGTGACGGTGATAGTTATATCAATATTAGAAAGATCTTGCCCGGTGACAGGGTTGAACAAATTTATATTTTTGAGTTTGATAAAAATCATGAATTGAGATCAAGTATCCATGCCAGGCATGCAGAATATAATAATGATAAATGGATCTTGCACGACATTCTGAAAACTGAAATTTCCGAAGAACAAATTTCGACAAAACGTTACGATACTGCAGAATGGGAAGCAGTACTTAACCCGGAAGTTATAGATTTAGTAACGATTAAACCACGCTATTTATCGTTGTATGGTTTAGTAAGTTATATTCAATATCTAAAGGCCAATAACCAGAACAGTAAGCTTTATGTACAGGCATTTTGGTCTAAAATTTTGAATCCATTTGCAATTATTGCGATGATATTACTGGCATTGTGTGTTGTTAAATGTGAAGCACGTCCGATAGGACTTGGCCAGCGTGTTTTTATTGGTGCTTTAATAGGGATTATTTTTCATCTGGTTAACCAGGTAAGTGGACATCTCGGAATCGTTTATGGAATTCCTTCTTTTATTAGTGTTAGTCTGCCTACTATTTTAGTACTTGGTTACATTTATTATTCACTAAGTAGAAACCGGTAGTGTCTATTCCGGTTGTTTAACGACCAATCGGGTTTTTGACAAATGATCATGGAGTGCCAGCTTGTTGCGATCGACAATAGACCATAAAAAACCCAGGCCAACGAGGAAAGTTGATAATAATGAACAAATAAACCTGATTGATGCCTGTTGCCAGTCAGGATAATTATTAGATGAGTTAACAACATAAATATTCCAGCTACGCATTCCCAATGTTTGACCACCATTAGTCCATTGCCAGCAAAAATACAAATAGCAGATAATCAGCAAGAAAAGGTTATAAGCAATATTGCCGCTATCGATTGCGCCATCTACTGATAATGGTATCAAGATTAATGATGTGAAAAATAATACGGAAAAAAGCAAAAGGCTGTCATAAAAAATAGCTGCCAAACGGCGCAGGAAGGAACAATTCGTATGCTTATTTTCTTGCGGCATATTTACGATACTATAATTAAATAATGTTATGTTAACAAAAATATAAAAATTCGATGGATTTCGTAACCCTGTTTCTCCCGAATGTTGTAAGTCTGGGTCTTATTCTCTTTACAGTTTTAGTTTCGATTTATATCGCCTTTAGAATTAAGTGGCTGAAAAAACTAAACGACGGGAATTTTAATGTCTGGATGATTAGTATATTAAGTTTAAGTCTCGTTTGGATGATGAGGGCAAGTCTTGATTCAGGCCTGAATATCCATCTTTCAGGTGCAATGCTTTTCACTCTGATGTTCGGTTGGCGCTTGGGTGTTTTAGGGATGACGCTAACATGTATACTAGTTTCTTTATGGGGGAATAGTTTGTTAGCCAATATCGGTTTGGCAATAATAATAAATGCTTATATTTCTATTTCTTTTTGCTATTTATACTTTTTAATTGTAGAGACATTTTTTCCAAGAAACTTGTACATCTATTTATTTGTGACTTCATTTTTTGGTTCAGCGTTAATTTATATATTATCAGGATGTATATCCATATTAGTATTGTTACTGTTTGATATTTATTCATATACACAAATTTTAAACGAATACTTGCCTTATTATTTTTTATTAAGTTTCGCTGAGGCCTTCATAACATGCGGATTAATTACTTTGTTCGTCGTCTATCGTTCAGAATGGGTTTATAGCTTTAGGGATGAGAAATACCTGTCCAATAATTAACCGGTCTTTTTTGAGTTTGGTGCTCCCTAGGGGACTCGAACCCCTGTTTACGCCGTGAGAGGGCGGTGTCCTGGGCCACTAGACGAAGGGAGCAATAGTAAATTAACTGCGTTATTATAGAAGTTAGTTAATGTGAGATTGTAGTAATTTTTAAATGACACAAGCAGATCAAAACGGAAAAATTGTACGGCTAAAGCCCGAACCAAGAATAATTCCACGTGATCAACACAATATATCCCGTTCTGTTATTAGTGATAATGCATTAAAAGTGCTTTATCGTCTAAAAAACGCCGAATATAAAGCTTATCTCGTCGGTGGCGGTGTACGTGATATTTTATTAGGCAGGGAACCAAAGGATTTTGATGTAGTTACTAACGCAAAGCCGGAACAGATCCGCGAATTATTTCGTAATTGTCGTTTGATTGGTCGACGTTTTCGCCTGGCCCATGTTCGTTTTGGTGATGACGTAATTGAAGTATCAACTTTTCGCGCTCCTCACCATGTTTCTGATTCGAAAGGTGAGGGACATATAGAAGATGGCAGGATAATACGGGATAACGTATACGGTGATATTGATGACGATGTCTGGCGTCGTGATTTCACTATTAATGCATTATTTTACAACATCGAGGATTTTTCTATTATCGATTATGTTGATGGTGTGAAAGATCTTGAAGCAGGCCAACTCAGATTGATAGGTGATCCTGCACAACGGTACATTGAAGATCCTGTACGTATGTTACGAGCAGTAAGATTTGCATCCAAGTTGGGATTACGTATTCATCCGGGTACAGAAGAACCGATTAGTGAATACGCACCCTTATTAAAAAATATTCCGCCAGCTCGTCTTTTTGAAGAAATTAGCAAACTGTTTATGGCCGGTACAGCGTTACAGACATTCGAATCATTAAGGCATTTCGATTTATTCAAGTATCTTTTTCCACAAACAGATTATTTACTGGATACAAATGAAGATAACTATCCACATACATTCATAATGCATGCACTGAAGAATACCGATCAACGTTTGAATGAAGGTAGTTCTGTTACGCCGGGGTTTTTATTAGCGGCAATGTTATGGGAACCAATGCGTGTGGTAGCTGATGAACATATCGCACATGGCTTACCGGAGATGGAGGCGGTACAACTCGCGGCCGATACAGTTATTTCAAGACAAATATTAACGACAGCCATGCCGAGAAGGTTTACCCAGATGGCAAGAGATATCTGGTCGCTACAGGTAAGATTAAAACGCACAGGTAAACGATCTTTTCGTGTACTAATGCACCCTAAATTTCGTGCAGCTTATGATTTTCTGTTGTTAAGGGCACAAGCCGGTGAGTCAGTGGCCAATCTGGTTGATTATTGGACTCAGGAACAATTGAATGAACCTTTGGCAGGAAAAAACAAGATAAAATCCGGATACTATAAACCGCGTCCACGTCGTCGACCACGTAGCAGAAAAAGAAATAATAAACCGGATTCATGACTATCGTTTATATTGGCTTGGGTAGTAATATGGATACACCTGAGCAGCATATTAATTCTGCCATTGATTCACTTAACAATTTACAATCGAGTCGATTATTAAAAGTTTCTTCTTTATATAAGAGTAAGCCTGTAGGCCCGCAAAACCAGGATGATTATATAAATGCTGTTGCAGAATTGGATACAGGACTAGAAGCCTTGGAATTACTGGATAATTTACAAAAAATTGAAGTTGAACATGGTAGAGATCGTTCGGGCGAACGTTGGGGACCGCGTACGCTTGACCTGGATATTCTAATTTTTGGTAATAAACAAATTGATAATTCACGCTTAAATGTTCCTCATCGTGAAATGTTAAAACGTGCGTTTGTTTTAGTCCCTTTAGCGGAGATCAATCCTGATTGTGAAATTCCAGGTGCAGGTGTTGTCAGTGATCATATATATAAACTTGATCAAGATGGCCTGGAGAAACTGCAATGAAACAGGGTCACCCGGATTATATTGTTGTTGAAGGACCTATTGGTGTAGGCAAAACAACATTGGCCAAGCGTCTTGCCAGGACTTTTCATACTGAATTAATGCTGGAGCTGGCAGCAGAAAATCCTTTTTTACCCCGCTTTTATGAAGACCCACGCTCAGTAGCATTACCAACACAACTGTTTTTTTTATTTCAACGTGCAAAACAGATTGAAACATTACGACAAACAGATATGTTCAAACCTGTACAAGTATCTGACTTTTTAATAGAGAAAGATAAATTGTTTGCTTCGGTTACGTTAGATGATGATGAATTGGCACTATATCATCAGGTTTATGAACGTCTGACATTGGATGCACCGGTTCCGGATTTGGTTATTTATTTACAGGCACCGATTGATGCTTTAATGCAACGTATAATTGAGCGTGGTCATGATTATGAACGACCGATTAACCGAAATTATCTGAGAAAAATTTCAGATGCCTATGTTGAGTTCTTTTACCACTACACGACAGCACCTCTTCTTATCGTAAATACGGATGATTTTGATCTGTCCGGTAGTGAAAAGGATTATGGGTTGCTTCTCGAACATATTTATCAATTACCTCCTGGCAGACATTATTTCAATCCTACCGAGTCATGATTACAAAACTGGTTATTTCTGATTTAAAACGCATGAAAGAAACGGGTGAAAAAATAGCTTGTTTAACATCATATGATGCAAGCTTTGCCAGGCTTCAGGATGAAGCAGGTATTGACGTGTTATTGGTCGGTGATTCACTGGGTATGGTGTTGCACGGTGATAAATCAACGAGAAACGTCACAATGGATGACATGATCTATCATACTCGCCTGGTTAATAATGTCCGGCAACGGGCATTGGTTATTAGTGACATGCCTTATCAAAGTTACACTTCCACTGAACTCGCAGTAGGAAATGCTAAAAGACTGGTAAATGAAGGTGGTGCGGATATTGTTAAACTGGAAGGTGGTGAAGAGATAAGCGATATTATTACCGCGATAAAAAATATAGATATTCCGGTTTGTGGTCATCTTGGTTTAACACCGCAGTCATTTAGTACAAGTGATGGCTTTAAAGTACAAGCTACTACAGAGGATGCAGCAGAAAAATTAAAACAGGATGCTTTGCTTATACAACAGGCTGGTTGTGATTGCATGGTTTTTGAGTGTATCCCTGCAGAAGTCGCAAAAGAGGTAACACAGGCATTGAACATTCCCACGATAGGAATTGGTGCCGGAGTCGATTGTGATGGACAGGTACTGGTTCTACATGACATGTTGGGAATAACAGGAAAAAAGTTCAGGTTTTTAAAAAATTTTCTCAAGGGCAATGATTCAATTACGGATGCAATAAAGACATATATTAGCGAAGTTAAAAATAAATCTTTTCCCGCGTCTGAACATTTTTTTTAATAATGCGACAGCTTAAATCAATATCTGAATTGCGAGAGCAACTGAATACTGTTCGCAAAGCAGATAAGAAAATCATCCTGGTTCCAACCATGGGTAATCTACATGATGGACATTTATCGCTTGTAAAACAGGCACAGAAAATCGACGGACTGATCGTAACGACAATATTTGTTAACCCAACACAGTTTGTAGCAGGCGAAGACTTTGATAGTTATCCTCGTACCCTGGAAAATGACTTATCATTACTTGAACAATTAAACCCGGATATTGTTTTTATTCCTGATACAAATGAAATTTATCCTGATAGTCAAATAAAAGCCGAAATAATTGTCCCTGAACTTGATTCAATCTATTGCGGTGAATTTAGGCCGGGGCATTTTAGAGGTGTCGCAACAGTAGTAACCAAATTATTTAATATTGTACAACCTGATATAGCTATATTTGGTGAAAAGGATTATCAACAATTATTAGTAATAAGAAGCCTGGTTCAAAGTCTTGACCTGCCTGTTGAGATTGTTGGGTCAGCTACAGTTCGGGAAGCGGATGGATTAGCCATGAGTTCCCGGAATAGTTACCTGACTGATGAAGAAAGAAGACAGGCACCAATATTATATGAGTGTCTGTGCGGAATAGCTGATGCGATAAAACAGGGTGACTCAAATTTCGAAAAACTGGAAAAAAACGGGCTAAATCGACTAAAAGAGAGTGGTTTTAGACCTGAATACCTAAACATATGTGATGCAGAAACCCTAAAAGAACCTAAAAATCATAAACTTGTAATTATATGTGCAGCCTGGCTGGGAAAAGCGCGTTTAATTGACAATGTTGCGGTGCACACCTATGATTGACGCCGTTTCATTGTTCGGTAATATTTACGATTAAATTATTAGCTCACAAACATTATGGAACTTACGGTTTTAAAAGCAAAATTACACCAGGCTTGTGTGACTCATTCCGAACTTGAGTATGATGGGTCGTGTGCCATTGATGGCGCTTTACTCGATAAAGCAGGGATCCATGAATACGAGCAGATTGATATTTATAATATTACCAATGGCGAACGTTTTACTACCTATGCTATCCGTGCGGAAGATCACTCACGTATTATTTCTGTAAATGGCGCTGCTGCCCATAAAGCAAATCCGGGTGATCGAGTCATTATTTGTGCTTATGGTCGAATTAATGAAAACGAAATGAGTAAATTTAAACCAACCCTGGTTTATCTTGATCAAGATAACAATATTACCCACATTAAAGATCGTATCCCTGTCCAGGCTGCCTGAGTAAGGCTATCTTAATTTCTTCTCTTTTTTAAACCTGTCGGAACAGGTGTGTTTCATATGCACTTGATGTACGATTTATTCACTTTAATTAAATAAAGTAATTAATCGAGTATCGATTTGACACAGGACACTTCACAAAAAACGGCCGTCATTATTGTTATTGGTAACGAAATATTATCCGGCCGTACCCAGGATGCAAACATTGCTTATATAGGTAAGCAACTTGAAAATTTAGGTATCATTTTAGAAGAAGTTACTATTATTCCAGATGTAGAACAGACTATTATCAATAAAGTAAAAATGTATTCAGAAAATTATGACTATGTTTTTACAACGGGTGGGATTGGTCCAACGCATGACGATATAACAACAGTTTCTATAGCGAAGGCATTCAATAAAAAACTTGAACGTAATCCTGATGCCGTTGCTTGTATGGAACGTTATTACGAACCCGGTACTTTAACTGAAGCTCGTTTAAAGATGGCTGACATTCCTGAGGCTGCGAGACTTATAGACAACCCTGTTAGTGGTGCACCGGGTTATCAAATAGAAAACATCTTTGTCCTGGCCGGTGTTCCCGGGATTATGCAGGCAATGTTTGATGGACTTGCTGATCGATTAACAGGTGGGCCACCAATATTAACAGCCAGTATTTGTACTAATTTAACGGAAAGTAAGTTAGCTGAAGGCATGACTAAAATTCAAAACGAATGTAGTGAAGTAAGCATTGGAAGTTACCCCTATCTAAAAAGAGGAAGATTAGGAGTGAATATCGTTTTGCGTTCGATAGATAAAGTGTTATTAGAAAAACAAACTGGTTTAATTATTAAATTAATAGAAGAAATTGGTGGAAAGGTTCTTGAGAGTAAATTACCGGATTAAGTAATTATATAAATATGGTGCCGGGAGACGCCTACAGGACGTAGGCGGTACGATTACATGGATGTAATCGGTAGAGACGAGTCTGGAACAGAGACCGAGAAAACGTCGGGAAGTGCGTTTATAGCCTACCTGTAGGTACACGTTTTCGAGAGACTCAACAAATTCGTGTATCACGAATTTGTTATTTTAATCTAATTGAAAATATAAAAAATAACTCAAGCCATTTATCAGTATTGAAGCCAGCTTTTTTTGGGGATTTTTCAGGGACAGACCCCTATTTCCCTATATCAAACCGGCTAGCTAGAGTTTTTTGTTTTGCGTCACCATCTCGAAAAAAGCATCGGCGTCAACCGGTGGACTAAATAGATATCCTTGTATTTCATCACATTGACAGGCATGCAGGAATGTCAACTGTTCTTGCGTTTCCACACCTTCAGCTACAACTTTTATATCAAGTCCATGAGATAAATTGACGATGCCCTGAGCGATCTTTGCGTCAGCCGATTGAGTTGCAAGATCTTGCACAAACGAGCGGTCGATTTTCAACTCATTTATAGGCATTTGTCGAAGGTAACTCAAAGATGAAAATCCGGTCCCGAAATCGTCAATTGAGAAAGATACGCCTAGTCTCTTCAAGTTGTTCATGATTTTAATCGCGCCTTCGGTATCTTCGATCAAAGAACCCTCCGTGAGCTCAAGTTTGAGAAAGGCAGGGTTCATCCCAGTTTCCTCAAGTGTAGCTAATACTGTTGAAGTAAAATCCGGTTGACGCAATTGGCGGCTGGTCACATTGACGCTGATAGGTAGCGCGCGCATGCCCTTTTCGTCCCACCTCAGTTTTTGCTCGCATGCTGCGTGTAAAACCCAGCACCCCAAATTGATCGTCATGCCGTATTGCTCCGCGATAGGAATAAATTCGGCCGGTGAGACATTACCCAACGTCTTACTGTTCCACCGTAATAATGCTTCAGCACCACAAATGGTCCCTTCTTTAATATCGACTTTGGGTTGAAAAACAAGGTGAAACTCGTCATGGCTTTTCAGCGCTGCACGCAGCCCCTGTTCGATCTCAAAGCCCCTGATGATCTGGGATTTTAGATCGGTTGTGTAGAAACGATATGCTACTCCTTCATGTACTGGATTCGCACGGACGGCTGCGGTGGCGTTCTCGACAAGCGATAAGGCATCGTTCGCATCATCCGGCCATATGCTTGCACCGAGACTCACGTCTTTAATCAAGGACGAACTTGCTTCGTCTCCGGGAGATTTAAAGACCCCGAGGATACTATCTATTAATTTGAACAAATCTAAGTCATGGTTATCAAGTGGTGCCACTATAGACAACGTGTCATCCTGCCAACGTCCAACAAATGAGGCGGGCCCAATTATCTCCATTAGTTTACTTCCCAACTCGCCGATCAACTTGCTTGCTTCCGGGTTGCCGCGAGCCCCTTCGATTTGTGCGAATCGATCAATTCGTACAAGCGTGAGAAGCAATCGATTTTCAGTATTTGTCGCGCTATTGATAATCGATTTAAGACGATCCATAAACAGTGTCCGGTTGGGTAAATTAGTAAACGGATCATACAGAGCCGTCTGTCGCACTTTTTCACGGAGTCTCTTGAACTCGGATTCGGTCCGTATTTCCCACTCAATAATTCCCCCGAGCATCTTCAGAATTTTTTTTTCGTGTGTTCCTATTTCGCGTGGCTCTCTGTCGATTATGCAACAGGTGCCGATCTTCTTCCCCGATGGTCCCCGTATAACAGCTCCTGCGTAGAATTTGATGTTCGGATCGCCAGTAACCAGAGGATTCTCCGCAAATCGAGAGTCCTTTGTCGCATCCGGTACAATAAGAAAATCATCCAGGTGAATTGCATGACCACAGAATGAAATATCACGGGGGGTTTCGGAAGCATCTATTCCTGTCTTCGATTTAAACCATTGTCTCTCCTTATCTACCAGTGAGATTAGCGCAATTGGAACGTCGAGAACTTCAGCGGCGAGGCGAGTCCATTGGTCATACCGCTCATCGGCTGCAGTGTCCAGAATCTCCAGGGCATACAATTCTTCCAGACGTTCGGATTCGTCAGACGGTATTGACGGTGGACTGCAGGAGTTCTTTTTTGAAGACATGTTAACTTTTCTCATTTTACTTGAGGAGTGTCGAAAACATCGGCCAGGAAAGGCGGTTGCCCAGAATACTCATGGATTCAATTTCCCATCCCTCAAATATAATTTATCACTTTTGTGTATGCTTCTTGAAATATCTCATGGGGTGTTTTCGAGTTTAGGAATAAGTGGGGCCAGATAAGATATTTATCAGCAAAACTAATAAAGTGCTAGTAAGTCTTATCTGACCCTACTTATTTAACCCCACTTATTTATCTTTGCAACAAGAAATTTGGCCAATTTGCATAGTGATCAGACTATAGCCGGAGACGATGATCCGGATATTTTTACTTTTCGAGTAGCTGTTGATTTTTAAACTTGTGATTTTAATCGGTAGTTGTTATTCGACAGTTCGTACTTCCGAAGAAACTGTATTTTGGGTCTATTGCAGTTCATCCATAGTGATTAAGCGATAGCTGGTACTTCGACCACCTCCAGGATTTTTAATTCAACGAGCCAAATAATAGATATAATCAAATCATTTTTTGATTTATTTTGAGCCGAATAAGAACTATAATCGGCTCATGAAATATAATTGGCAACAAGCTGACTGGCCCAAATTTACCTATACCTTTAATGGAGTAGAAAATCGGCTCTTTGAATTCACTGAAAGAGTGGGGCGTGTGAGTGGTTTGTTGGAAGGACTGCCTGAAGGTATCAAGACAGATACTATGCTCGATATTTTGGTTGCAGAAGCGATTAAAACATCAGAGATAGAAGGTGAATTCTTAAGTCGTCGCGATGTGATGTCATCGATACGAAATCAGTTGAATCTTAACCCAACTGAAGAAGAGGTGCGTGACCAAAGAGCAAAAGGGATAGGTCAGCTTATTACTGTTGTACGTAAGGACTATACAAAAAAGCTGACTAAAAAGATGTTACTGGATTGGCATAACATGCTGATGCAAGGAAACAGAAGAATAGTTATTGGAAAATGGCGTACACACCAAGAACCGATGCAGATTGTTTCCGGTCCTATTGGTAAAGAAAAAATCCATTTTCAGGCTCCGCCTTCCACTGTTGTGTCAGATGAAATGCGACGTTTTATTAACTGGTTCAATGAAACAGCACCTGGAAAATCACAAGCAATTAACAAACCGCCCATAAGGGCAGCTATTGCCCATCTTTATTTTGAAAGTATTCACCCGTTTGAGGATGGCAATGGTCGGATCGGTCGGGCCATCTCAGAAAAAGCTTTATTGCAAGGGATAGGATATCCTGCTTTGTTTAGTTTATCTAAAGCGATAGAAGCTAAAAGAAAAACCTATTATGCCGAGTTAAAAGCGGCACAGCGATCCAATGATATCACGGCTTGGATAAAATATTTCGTGCAGGTTTGTCTTGATGCACAAATTCAGACGGAAGAGTTGATTCAATTTACGCTTAAGAAAACCCGCTTCTTTGATTCTTTTAAAGAACGATTAAATGAGCGTCAGTTACGTGTTGTACAACGCATGTTAAAAGAAGGACCTCAAGGTTTTGAAGGGGGTATGAGCGCTAAGAAATATATCACTATCACAAAAACCTCTAAAGCAACGGCGACCAGAGATTTACAGGGCTTGGTAGAAAAAGGAATATTCAAAGCTTTAGGTGGCGGTCGCAGTACCGCTTATGAATTGGATTTAGATGTTAACGTAAGCTAACATACATAAAAGCAAGCTACATTCATGGTGCAGGTCGTAAGCTTATTCCGTACATCCCTTTACTCTACCCTTTCGGGGCCAATGTCGTTTCGCTCCATTGTTCAAATTTATTTTTGATAAATTTGTCGAATTCACATTCCTTACGGAACGGGTTAAGGAAACCCGCCTAGGCAATAGATAATTATTGGTGCCGGGAGAGAGACTCGACAAATTCATCTGGAATGAATTTGGACGCACGAAGTGCGCCCGAAGGGTGAAAACCATGGATGGTTTTCATCAGCTTTCACTCTTTTGAATATCTGGTGCCGGAGGTGGGACTCGAACCCACACTTGGTCACCCAAACCGGATTTTGAATCCGGCGCGTCTACCAGTTCCGCCACCCCGGCATAGAGGTCAAAATAAACAGGCGAGCAAGTATAAGGAAAGCTCGCCTAATATCAAATATTAGCTATAGCGATTAAATTATTTGAGCTTAATTTCTGTTAACATCGCGCGCCATGCTAACCCGTGATTTTTCATATGAACTTCCGCAAGAGTTGATTGCGCAATATCCTGCTGGACAACGTGATAGCAGTCGAATGTTATATCTGGATGCTAAAAAAAATATTACGGACACTTTATTTAGACAACTGCCACATTATCTTAAACCCGGTGATTTAATTGTATTGAACGATACTCGCGTTATCCCGGCACGGTTATATGCAAAGAAAGAAACTGGCGGTAAAGTCGAAATCATGCTCGAACGTGTTCAGGATGAGCACACATTATTAGTGCAACTGCGTGCGAGTAAAACACCAAAACCTGGATCATTATTAATACTGGATGAAAAAACTCAGTTTAAGGTAAAGAAACGTGAAGATGATATGTTTCTGCTTAATTATGATGGTGAAGCATTATTATCCGAAGTAATTGATCATCATGGCCACATGCCATTACCGCCTTATATAAGTCGTAATGATGAAAACCTGGATCAAGAACGTTACCAAACTATTTATTCTGATAAGCCGGGTGCAGTTGCCGCACCAACTGCGGGATTACATTTTACAGATGAAATTTTAAAGATGCTTAAATCAAAGGGTATTGATAATGTATGTTTAACCTTGCATGTTGGCGCAGGAACATTCCAGCCAGTGCGTGTTGATGATATTACCAGGCATCATATGCATAGCGAATATATGAACCTGTCTAATAACGTTGTTGAAAAAATAAACAGTACTAAAAAACAGGGTGGACGTATTGTTGCGGTAGGTACAACTGTCGTCAGGAGTCTGGAGACAGCGGCAAGTGATGGAGAACTAAAACCTTATGAAGGTGATACAGATATTTTTATTTACCCGGGTTTTAAATTTAATGTGGTCGATATGTTATTAACTAATTTTCATCTACCGGAATCAACGTTATTAATGCTAGTTTGTGCCTTTGCCGGTAAAGATAATGTAATGCATGCTTATCAACATGCAATAAGACAAAAATATCGGTTTTATAGTTATGGTGATGCAATGCTTTTGACGAAGCGTGATAAGTGATAAGTGATAAGTGATAAGTGATAAGTGATAAGTGAAGAGTGAAGAGTGAAAGGTGAATAGTGCAGTTCGATTTAATTAATAAATCTGAAAATAGTCGTAGAGGACAAATCAACTTTCCTCGAGGGACTATAGAAACGCCTGCGTTTATGCCTGTTGGTACCTATGGGACAGTAAAAGCAATGACACCAGAAGAGCTGGTAGAGGTTGGTGCGGAAATAATATTAGGCAATACATTTCATTTGATGTTACGGCCTGGTATGGAAGTGATAGAAGACTTTGGTGGTTTGCATGAATTTATGCATTGGGAAAAACCAATATTGACGGATTCAGGTGGTTACCAGGTTTTCAGCCTGGCTGAATCACGAAAGATCACTGAAGAAGGTGCACATTTTCAGTCACCTGTAGATGGTTCAAAAGTATTTCTTGGCCCGGAAGAAGCGATACAAATACAACATACACTCGGTGCCGATATCGTGATGATCTTTGATGAGTGTACCCCGTATCCGGCTACAGAAGATGAAGTACGCGAATCAATGGAGTTATCCTTACGTTGGGCAGAACGATCCAAACAAGCGCATGGTGATAATGAAAATGCATTATTCGGAATCATCCAGGGTGGTATGTATCCCGGATTGCGTCAGGCATCCTTGCAAGGGTTAATGGATATTGGTTTTGATGGTTATGCAATCGGCGGTTTATCAGTTGGTGAGCCTGTTGAACAAATGCTGGAAGTTTTGGATAGCCTGATACCGAATATGCCTGAAGATAAACCGCGATATCTTATGGGAGTCGGAACCCCGGAAAATATCGTTGAATCTGTGCGCAGAGGTATTGATATGTTTGATTGTGTTATGCCAACGCGTAATGCACGTAATGGTCATTTGTTTACCGAGATGGGTGATATTCGAATTCGTAATGCCGTACATCGATACGATCAATATCCTGTAGATGAAAATTGCGGTTGTTATACTTGCCAACATTATTCCCGAGCCTATCTGCATCACCTGGATAAGACCAATGAAATCCTCGGTGCAAGATTAAATACCATTCATAATCTATATTATTATCAGTATCTGATGCGTGGCTTACGTAAAGCAATTGAACAAAATCAATTAGATGATTTTATTGCTGACTTCTATGTCAAACGTGAACAAAGTGAAGAACTAATAGATAATGAAAACTGATATAGCTGATCTTCCTGTGTTGGGTGTCGGTGCCAGTCTAAGCTTATCGTCAAAACCTGATCCTGTTTCTTTGGTTAAAGCACAAGGTGGACCAAGTTTTGTTGAATATGCCGGTTTGGTTGATGTTGAAGCGGTTATTGATGAAGTAAATCGTGTTCACGAAGCCGGTGCGCCGGTTTTATATCACCCGTCGTATATTAATTTTTGTGGTTCCTATCCCAACTCAAGAGACTGGCTTGAAGAAACTGCAAAACATATTGAAACAGTAAACTCTGCCTGGTTCGCACAAGATGTTGCCTATTGTTTTTGGGAAACAGGATCAGCTTATTCAACTTCATTGGGATATTTCATTCCTCCTGTTTTTAATCAGGTTTCATTGGAACGTGCTGTTGAACGTGTTAACGAGGTCCAGTCCATCGTATCGGTAACTGTGGCGGTAGAGCCACCACCGCTTACGTTTTTTACCGGTTCAATGTCCTTGTTTGAGTTTTTTGGCGAGCTGTCAGAACGGGCTGACTGTGCCATCCTGCTCGATATGGGACATCTCGTATCGTATGAGATGGCGAGTGGTAAAAAAATTATAGAGCAACTCGATCAACTTCCTTGTGAACGTGTGATTGAAGTCCATATTGCTGGTGGTCGATTGAAACAAGCAAACGATGGACCGATCTATGTCGATGCACATGAATGTACCATTCTTGATCAAACCTGGGCCATGTTTGAAACCATGTTACCAAAGTTACCCGATGTAAAAGCTGTGTGTTATGAATGTGAAGGCGTACAGGAAAGCAGCGTTTTACCAACACTTAAAAAAATACGTCGTTTGGTAAAAGAACAAAGCGCGAGTAAAGGGCTCGTAAATAAACTGGATAATGTTAAATGAGTTTTGATCAACAGGAACATGTGTTGTTCGATCTGTTATTCGATAGTCATTTGCGCGAACAATTTTGCCAGGATCAAACGCTCGCGCTAACAAAATATGATCTTGATGAAACGGAATTAAACGATTTTAAAACGATTCGGCCGGAAGCATTACAACTCGATGCCGCAATGCGTGCAGATTTAATCTTATCTCATATCTGTAAATCGTTTCCGATCAGTTTCAGTATCACATCATCTTTTCCGAAAGGTATCGATACACTTAAACAATTAATCGATATTGAAACCATGCGCAGTAAACCGATAGAACGTACGACGGTGTTTGGCAATCGATTGGGACAACACTATCCTGAATTTGCATTTTCATCCGATAATGAAAGGGCGATCGCAATAGCGATATTAGAAGCAGAGCTTGGGATGTCCTGGACCAGTACTTCACTCAAACAGCTTGTTCTGGAAAATGGTAACCTGCCACAAACCACCTTTGAACGGTTCCAGGATTGGTTAAACGAACCGATCAAATTAGCTGCCTATGTCAGTGCATCTGTCCTACCACAGTCATATACATTAATTAAACAACGTTTGTGCAAGGTTGAGGATGATTGTCTATGGCGGCATTTAAATACGGAAGCATTATCCGTTCCGGTTAGAAAGAAAACATTGCAAACTGAAGATCCAAGGCTATTGATTGCAAAAGCATATGTATGCCGGGTATCGAAATGCGAACCGGTTATTGAACATAAAACAATGGAGTTGAGTGAAGGCTTTGCGCCATTGTTCCAACATGTGAATGGCACGATGAGCGTTGGGCAAATAATCGAACAGTTAAAACAGATCGGTGCTGAGGAGCAAATGTTGCAAAGAATTCAGACAGTTTTCCAGCAATTACTGGAGACAGGGATGTTGGAGCTTCAGTAGATAAGCCTTTAGAAAGAATACAATTCTTGAAAACCGGGAAATTGCCCCAATAAGCAATAAAGTAGTAACTATGCTGAATTAAGGTAGTTTTGTGGCATAATAGCGCGCTTTTTAAACCTGAGTATTCGATTAATGCTGGATTTCTTCGTAAATAGTGCATGGGCGGCACCTGCGCAGCAGGAACCTGGTTTTGCCAGTTTTCTGCCACTTATTATTTTATTTGCCGTATTTTATTTTTTATTGATAAGACCGCAGTTAAAGCAGGCAAAACAACACAAGCAACTGGTTGCCGGATTAGCCAAGGGCGATGAAATAGCGACCAATGGTGGATTGCTTGGAAAGATAAAGGAAGTTGGTGATAACTTTATTATTGTAGAGATCGCAAAAGATACTGAAGTAAAAATACAAAAACAGGCTGTTGCTACGGTGATGCCTAAAGGTACGCTCAAGACACTTTGATTTAAATACAAGAATAAGAACTAAGTTATGGTGATGAATCGATATCCAATCTGGAAATACTTATTAATATTAGTATTAGTTAGTATAGGTCTTCTATTTGCTTTACCGAATATCTATGGCAAGGAGCCAGCGCTGCAAGTTACAAGTTCCCGGGCAGAGATCAGTGAACTGACAGAATTCCAGGTTAGTAATGCGCTGGAGGAAGCTGGAATAAATTATAAAGCCATGGATCTTGGTATCGAAAACCTGATCATACGTTTCGAAAACGAAGAAACACAACTAAAAGCACAATCTGTAGTAAAGGAATCATTAGGCAGGAATTTTGTAGTTGCACTTAACCTCGCACCGGCCACACCTTATTGGTTACGAAAATTTGGTGCTGAGCCCATGTTTCTGGGCCTTGATCTTCGTGGTGGTGTGCATTTCCTGATGGAAGTCGATATGGAAGCGGCTATTGCTAAAGCCGAAAACCGGTATATGACAGATCTTCGTAGTGATTTGCGTGAGAGCAAAGTACGTTATAAAACGATAACCCGAAATGAATCAGGTGGTTTGTTAATCCGTTTTAAAAATGATGATGAACGTGATAAAGGCCAAGAGGTTATTGAAGATAGTTTTACAGATCTTGAGACAACGATTCCCCAGATAAGTAGTGATGAATCGCAATTGCTGGCAGCAATTAAAGAAGAAGTTGTGTTGGAAACACAGCGTCTGGCGTTACAACAAAACATCACGACTTTGCGTAAACGAGTTAATGAACTGGGCGTTGCTGAGCCGGTTATCCAACAACAAGGTTTAAAACGTGTTGTCGTACAATTGCCGGGTGTGCAGGATACAGCCAGGGCAAAAGAAATACTTGGTGCCACGGCAACACTGGAATTTCGACTGGTAGACGACAAGCATGATCCACAAGATGCGGTAGATGGACGTGTCCCTGCCGGTTCAAAACTTTACTATGAGCGAACCGGACAACCAATATTGTTAAGAAAACAGGTGATGTTGACCGGTGATTCAATAATCAATGCGGCCTCCGGTATTGATGCATTAGACGGTAGTCCAAATGTCAATATTTCACTGGATGGTAAAGGTGCAAAACGGATGAAACATGGCACCCGCGATAATGTTGGTAAACGGCTTGCGGTTGTTTTTATTGAAAATAAATCCGAAACAGTAGAAGAAAAAGGGGAACTTGTTCAACAAAAGGAAACGATCGAAGAAGTCATTAGCGCTCCGGTTATCAGGGAACAGCTCGGTCAGAGATTTCAAATAACAGGTCTGGATTCAACCCAGGAAGCTCGTACTCTCGCATTATTATTACGTGCGGGTGCCCTTGCTGCACCGATCTATATTATTGAGGAACGAACGGTAGGACCAAGTCTGGGTCAGGATAATATCGATAAAGGTTTTAATTCCGTGATGATCGGTTTTGTCCTGGTGCTAATATTTATGGCGTTGTATTACAAAGTGTTCGGTCTGGTTGCAGACGTTGCATTAGCTTTAAATCTGGTCCTGATTGTTGCATTGTTATCCTTATTGCAAGCCACGCTAACCTTACCGGGTATAGCAGGTATTGTATTAACCGTTGGTATGGCCGTGGATGCAAATGTATTGATCTTTGAACGTATAAGAGAGGAAATACGTAATGGTAATTCTCCTCAGGCAAGTATTCATGCGGGTTACGAAAAGGCGTTTTCAACGATTGCCGACGCAAATATTACGACATTGATTGCTGCATTGGTTTTGTTCAGCTTTGGTACCGGTCCAATCAAGGGTTTCGCAGTAACCTTATCATTAGGAATTATTTCATCCATGTTTACAGCCATTATGGTAACACGTAGTTTGGTGAACCTTATTTATGGCGGGCGGCGACTGGAAAAACTCGTCATATAGGATTTTATCTGGAAGAGAATCATTATGGTAATGCTTAAAACACGATTCAATTTTGACTTTATGAGCAAACGTAAGGTTATGCTGCTTACATCCTGTATTCTCATTATCGTCTCGATTATTTCATTATTTACCAGGGGCTTAAACCTCGGTATTGATTTCACGGGCGGTACCCTGGTTGAAGTTGGTTATACTGAAGCTGTAGACATAGAACCTATCCGTCAGACATTGGCAAATTCAGAATTTGGCGATGCAGTTGTCCAGTATTTTGGTTCAGCAAAAGATGTATTAATACGTATTCCACCGAAAGAGGGACTTAATACCGCTGATATCAGTAACAAGGTTCTGAACTTGTTATCAGGTTCCGGTCAGGGTCTGGAAATGCGACGGGTGGAATTTGTCGGACCTCAAGTCGGCGAGGAATTAAAAGAAGATGGTGGTCTGGCAATGTTAGCTGCATTGGCAATGATTATGTTGTACGTGGCAATTCGATTTCAGATGAGGTTTTCTGTCGGCGCGATTGCAGCACTTGCCCATGATGTATTGATTACCCTGGGTATTTTTTCAGTTACACAATTTGATTTTGATCTGACAGTATTGGCTGCATTACTGGCTGTTATCGGTTATTCATTAAACGATACGATAGTGGTATTTGATCGTGTACGGGAAAATTTTCGTAGACTAAGAGAACTTACACCAATAGAAGTATTTAATGCCTCACTCAACCAGACATTAAATAGAACAATAATGACATCATTAACAACGTTGCTTGTACTTTTTGCATTATTTTTATTTGGTGGTGAAATTATTCACAGCTTTTCTATTGCCTTGATCATTGGTGTTTTAATTGGTACTTATTCATCTATCTTTGTCGCCAGCCCGGTAACACTGGCGCTGGGAATTACCAAAGAAGACCTGATGCCGGTACAGAAAGAGGGTGCCGATTTAGATACCGCTCCATAATTCATCTTGTCCAATTCATTATCTATAGTTGCTGACCAACAAGTCCTGTTTGCTAAAGAAGCCTTTTCAACTTTTGGTGATGTCAATCTGGTTGATGGCCGATCTATTGACAGGCAAACTATAAAAAATTCAGATGTTCTGCTGGTAAGATCTGTCACACCGGTAAATGAATCTCTACTAAAAAATTCTAAAATACGTTTTGTTGGTTCAGCCACAAGCGGTATTGATCATATCGATCAGGACTATTTAAAAAAGTCAGATATTCAATTCGTATATGCTCCGGGTAGCAATGCAAGATCTGTTGCCGAATATGTATTGAGTGCTTTATTTGCTGTTGCCGAGTTAAATGATTTTGCGTTAACGGATAAGACAGTCGGTATAATAGGACACGGTCAGGTGGGTTCCCGGCTAGGTCGTTTTCTTAATATACTGGGCATCAAATGTTTGTTAAATGATCCGCCATTGGCTGAATTGAATTCAGATAATATTTATCAGGATCTCGATGAGGTATTGACTGCAGATATTGTTACTCTTCATGTTCCTCTTGTTCCGGATGGACCATACCCTACCAGACAACTGGTTAATAATGAGTTTTTAGCAAAATTAAAATCAGATGTGATATTAATTAATACGTCACGTGGTGAAGTCATTAATGAAAATACCCTGCTGGATTTTAAAATGCATAACCCGGATTCAACCTTGATACTGGATGTTTGGTGTAATGAACCAGGCATTAACAGGGAATTACTAAAGGAAACATTGATCGCAACACCGCATATTGCCGGTTATAGCCTTGATGGTAAATTAAAGGCTACATATATGCTTGTCGACTCATTACAGCAATTTCTTAATAATAATATTGAAATACCCCGAAATAATTTACCGGAACCTGCACATATTAAACTTGAGTTGGGAGAAGGAAGTATTCAATGTGCTGTAATGCAAAGTTACGATATACGGTCTGATGCAGTTGGATTGCGAAATCTCTTTACATTGGAAGAAAATGAACGTGATAGTTATTTTGATAACTTGAGAAAATATTACCCGAACAGGCGTGAATTTAAAGTTCATACAATTAAGTCACAGATGCACAACATGGAAATGGAAATGAAACTGGAACAATTAGGGTTTAATGTAGAGATAATATGAAAAAACTTGGTATTTTGGTTTCCGGGCGCGGTAGTAATATGCTGGCAATTATGGATGCCTGTAAAACGGGCAAGCTTTCTGCCGAGGTATCAATCGTTATAAGCAATAACCGGGACTCTAACGCGTTAACTATTGCCCGGGACAGAAATATAAAGACCGCCCATCTCAGTTCTATTACTCACCCTGATGTTCAATTTCTTGATATTGCGATGAAAGAAACGTTAATTGACAATGAAGTTGATTTTGTTTTGTTAGCGGGTTTTATGAAAAAAGTTGGTAGGGAAACTCTCAATGCTTATAAAGGCAGGGTTCTTAATATTCATCCTTCTCTATTACCCAGGTTTGGTGGACAAGGGATGTTTGGTATACATGTGCACGAAGCGGTAATAACTGCGGCAGAGAAAGAAACAGGTGTCACAATACATCTGGTAGATAGTGAATATGATGGAGGTACCATTCTGGCTCAACGTAAGGTTCCGGTAAAAATAAATGATACTCCGGAGTCCCTTGCAGCAAGAGTATTAGAGGTGGAACATGTTTTATATGCTGAAACCATACAAAAAATAATTGATGGCAGTATCATATTGCCTGACTAGATGGCGGGAAGAGGAGAGCAGCTATGAGAGTGATGCATACAATGTTAAGAGTTGGCGACCTTGATAAGTCATTGGATTTTTATCAAAACATATTGGGCATGAATTTAATACGTAAACATGAGTATCCTGAACATGAATTTACCCTGGCATTTGTCGGTTATGGGGAAGAATCCAAGACGGCTGTGCTGGAGCTTACCTACAACTGGGGTACAGACTCATACGATCTCGGCGATGCATATGGACATGTTGCAATAGGGGTAGGTGATGTTTACCAGGCATGTGACAAAATTAAAGAAAAAGGTGGAAAAGTAATCCGTGAAGCAGGCCCTATGCAAGGTGGAGATACGGTTATTGCTTTCGTTGAAGATCCGGATGGATACAAAATCGAGTTATTGGAAGATAAATAACAGGTTTTGTAATTTTTAAATCTAGGGTCATCATCGTTTTACAAATAAACATAACTTGTTTGTGTAGCCGTAATTACTGAAAAATAAAAACAATAAAGAAAACCATTTAATTGTGAAAGCGTATATAAAAAACTTCTATACCCTAACAGTATTAAAGTATCCGCTTGTTGTCTGTTTATTGATGGCAGGCATTCTATGTTTTTTCGCCATACAGACCAGGGACTTTAAACTTGATGCCTCGGCTGATTCATTGTTACTGGATGATGATAAGGACCTGAAATTATTTCGTGAAACTTCAGAACGTTATGCTACAAAGGAATTCCTGTTTGTAACCTATGCTCCTGATGGAGATCTATTTTCACCGGAATCACTTGAAGTAATTACAAATCTGCGAAATGAATTACGCGAACTGACTCCGGTTGAGTCGGTTATAAGCCTGGTTGATGTTCCGTTAGTCAGGCAGGTTGAAGGCTCCCTTTCTGATGTTGCTGAAAATGTTCGTACCCTGGAAGGTGGTGATGTTGATATTGAAAAGGCAAAACAGGAATTATTAAGTAGTCCTATCTATAAGCAATTAATAATTAGTGAAGACGGAGAGACAACTGCATTACAGGTCAACCTGAAGGATCAGCCCGAGTTTCGCAAATTACAACAAACAAGAAACCATCTTCTGTTCAAGAAAAAAACGGAAGGTTTGTCTGAAGCGGAACAGGCAGAATTGAATCAGGTTTTGTTTGATTATACCGGGCAGAAAAAAGAGATTGACCAGATTAATCATGACAATATTGAAGCAGTCAGGAAAATAATTTCCCGGTATCAGGTTTTTGGCAGCTTGCATCTAGGTGGTGTCCCCATGATTGCTGACGATATGATTACATTTATAAAAAATGATCTCATCGTTTTTGGTGTTGGTGTATTTTTATTTTTAATTGGCATGTTAACAATCATTTTTAGAAAACCACAGTGGGTGGTACTGCCATTATTAAGCTGTTTTTATGCCGGTTTGTTAATGATTGGCCTATTGGGACTGGTAGGCTGGAATGTAACCGTTATTTCATCAAACTTTATATCCTTGATGTTGATAATCACGATGTCGATGAACGTCCATTTAATTGTTCGCTATAGACAACTAGCGAATGACTTTCCGGAATATTCTCAACACGATCTGGTTTTAACAACAACAAGCAAAATGGTTTGGCCCTGTTTATATACCGCACTTACAACGATCATGGCATTTAGTTCCCTGGTCGTAAGCGGCATTAAACCGGTGATAGATTTTGGCTGGATGATGACAATTGGGTTAAGTGTTACATTTCTTACATCATTTATTCTCTTTCCAGCCTTACTGATACTACTTCCACGGACTTCAGAAAAAATAAATCCACGCGATGAGTTTCAGTTCACACCCAGGCTGGCCAGTTTGACTGAGAGGCATGGCGGTAAAGTATTAATAACAACATTAGTACTGGCAATAATTAGTCTGATTGGCATTGCACGCCTCGAAGTGGAAAACAGTTTTATAAACTATTTCAGCGATGATACGGAAATCTATCAGGGTTTACGTTTAATTGATGAAAAACTGGGTGGAACGACACCACTGGATATCATTCTTAGACTGGATGAACCTCCAGCGGAAGAAAATTTTGATGATGAGTTTGAAGATCTGGATGCAATGTTCGGTGCTTTTGAAGAACAGGAAGATAATGTCTGGTTCACACCGGAACGTATCGACCAGATTAAAATAGTACACGATTATCTGGATTCTTTGCCTGCTGTGGGTAAAGTCTTATCACTCGCATCAATTATTCGTGTTGGTGAGGAGATCAATGAGGGAGAGTTTGATGCATTTGAATTAGCCATTGTAAGTAAACGTATGCCGGATGAACTAAGAGAAAGCATGATTAAGCCCTATGTGTCGGAAGAAAATAATGAGGCCCGGATAAATATCCGGATTCTGGATTCGCTTGAAGATCTAAGGCGTAAGGAATTATTGGAACAAATCAGGAACGACCTGATAGAAAAATATGAAATTGATGAAGACAAGGTGCAGATAACAGGAATACTGGTCTTATATAACAATATGTTACAAAGTTTATTTCGATCGCAGATCCTTACTTTAGGTGTGGTTATGGCAGGAATCGCATTGATGTTGGTCATATTATTTCGCTCAATATCGTTGGCGATCATCGGCATTATTCCAAATGTATTGGCAGCTGCAATTATTCTTGGACTAATGGGTCTGTTAGATATTCCATTGGATATGATGACGATAACGATAGCCGCTATCACAATAGGTATTGCCGTTGATAATAGTATTCATTATATCTATCGCTTTCGTGAGGAGTTTCCAAATAAAGGTGAATATATAAAAACAATGCATTATTGCCATGCAAACATAGGTAAGGCCGTTTTTTATACCGCAATTACTATTATTATCGGATTTTCAATATTGGTATTGTCTAACTTTATACCCACAATATATTTTGGTTTGTTAACGGCACTTGCTATGTGTATAGCATTATTTGCAGCGCTTACATTATTGCCAAAATTGATTTTAGTCTGGAAGCCTTTTTAACAAGTTGTTATATAATTTATTCCTAAACAATGCCTTGTAGGCACTTTTTAAATCTATCGTGAGTATATGGATACCAATCAATTAAGAAAGCGTCTAATTGGTCACATCATAAATACTTTCTATCCTCATTTATTGTCATTACAATATGCGCGACCCAGGCAAGCCACTACTGTAACTGTCTGATTACTAACCAAACTAGATAAAATGGACTTTATTGTCCTGAACTACTAAAGTCCCATTGGGGTCAAAACAAAAATAACTCTCAGAGGTATAACGATGAAAGGCAGAGTCATAAATGCAATATTTTTAACTTTATGCTTGATAACGGGTAGTCTTCAAGCAGCGGCACCATCGCCCGATATGGTCGTGAAAGCGACGGCGGACGGCGTGATTGATCGTATTAAAACTCAACGTGCAGAATTAGAAGCTAACCCTGAAAAAATTTATGACGTAGTCAATGAATTGATTATTCCTAATTTTGATTTTGTCAGTATGTCAAAATGGGTGCTGGGTAAAAACTGGAAAGCCGCTACACAAGCACAACGCAATGAATTCATGGAGCAGTTTAAAACCCTTTTAGTACGAACCTATGCAAGAGCCCTGCTGGAATATTCAGATCAGGAAATTAAATATTTCCCGGTTGAACAAAAGCCAAATTCAAATCTGGCAGTTGTTAAGACTGAATTAACCAGCTCCAGTGCGCAACCATTTCCAGTGGCCTATCGCATGCACCAGAAGAACGAACAGTGGAAAGTGGTTGATGTAGCCGTTGACGGTGTAAGTCTGGTGTCCACCTATCGCGGTTCATTTGCTACACAAATCAAGAAAAATGGCTTTGATTCCCTGATAAAAGAACTGGCTGATAAAAACGAAAAACTTGCCAGCAATCTCTCTAAATAATTAGAATTCATCTATAAAGCTTTGCAACAACCGGGCTATATGCCCGGTTGATTGCTTTATACAGGTATAATATTTTAGTCATATCTCCTTTTTTGGTATATCTAATATGAATCCGAATACGATAAAAGAATTGATTCAAGCGGGCTTGCCCGACGCAGATGTTGTTGTCGAGGGTGAAGACGGTACTCATTTTCAAGCAAGAATAATCAGCAATTCATTTGCCGGAATGAATATGGTGCAGCAACACCAGATGGTATATAAGACACTGGGTGATAAAATGGGCACGGACATACATGCCTTATCTTTCCAAACGTATACTCCTGATGAATGGGAATCTCAAAAATAAATTCAGATCCTCAGGCATAAGATGAACTTGATAAATTAATTATGGATAAATTGATTATCCACGGTGGTATACCGTTGAATGGTGAGATCGCAATTTCCGGTGCGAAAAATGCGGCCTTACCCATTCTTTCTGCAACACTGCTAACCAATGAGCCGGTGGGGATCACTAATGTTCCCCATCTGCATGATATTACCACGACGATTGAACTACTGGGCCGTATGGGTGCGCAGATTACCGTTGATGAGCGGATGCGTATAGAAATAGATAACAGCCAGATAAATAATTTCTTTGCGCCTTATGAATTGGTTAAAACCATGCGTGCATCAATACTTGTTATGGGACCGCTACTCGCCAAGTATGGGAAGGCCGATGTTTCATTACCAGGTGGTTGTGCCATTGGTTCTCGACCCGTTAATTTACATTTGCAGGGTTTGGCTGCAATGGGAGCAGATATATCAGTAGATGGTGGTTATATTCGAGCGACGGCGGAACGCCTGAAAGGTGTTCATCTAACACTCGATATTGTCACCGTGACCGGTACAGAGAACCTGATGATGGCAGCCACTTTGGCTGATGGAATAACAGTTTTGGAAAATGCTGCACGTGAGCCGGAAGTCACTGATTTGGCAAATTGTTTAAATAAAATGGGCGCTAACATTAAAGGCGCCGGTACTGACAGGATAGAGATTGAAGGTGTCGAGGCATTACAGGGAACGGATTACAGGATTTTACCGGATCGCATTGAAACAGGGACTTATCTTGTTGCTGCAGCAATGACGGGGGGGAGTATACGGGTTAAGAATACACAACCCGCTTTACTTGAATCAGTACTGGCGAAACTATCTGAAGCTGGCGCAAACATAGAAACAGAAGACAATGCAATTTCATTGGACATGGAAGGGAAAAAACCAGAGGCAGTTAATATCCATACCTCTCCATTTCCCGGTTTCCCTACAGATATGCAGGCACAGTTTACCGCGATGAACTGTATAGCAAATGGTTCAGGAACAATAACCGAAGCCATTTTTGAAAACCGGTTTATGCATGTCCATGAATTACAACGCATGGGCGCTGAACTAAAACTGGAAGGTAATACAACAATTACCGAAGGCGTCGAAAAGCTAACCTGTGCGCCGGTTATGGCAACAGATTTAAGAGCATCAGCCAGTCTCGTATTGGCAGGCCTGGTTGCGGATGGAGAGACAATTGTTGATCGTATTTACCATATCGATCGAGGTTACGAGACAATAGAGGAGAAATTATCGCAATTAGGGGCTGATATCAGGCGTGTACCCGATTAAAATCATCAACCCATGAAGCTCGGGTAACGAAACTTTTTCAGTGTTTCTCATTCTATTGTATCCTGCTGATTTTTATTGAATCTATATTTATCACTGTTAAACATTATGTCGGACAAAATAACCATTGCTGTTTCTAAAGGCCGTATTTTTGATGAGGCGATGCCTTTGCTCGCACAATTGGATATTGTCCCCAGGGATGATCCTGTTGAATCGCGAAAATTAATTCTTGAGACTAACCAGGCCAATATCCAGATTTTGATAATTCGCGCTACTGATGTTCCAACTTATGTTGAACGTGGTGCCGCAGAACTGGGTATTGCCGGAAAAGATGTGTTAATGGAATATTCAGGCGATGGTCTGTATGAGCCAATTGATTTAGGTATTGCTAAATGCCGAATGATGTTGGCTGGTGTAAAAGGGGCCGGACCAATAACTGACAGGCCACGTGTTGCAACAAAATATATCAATATTACTCGCGACTATTTTGCCAACAAGGGACAACAGGTTGAGATAATAAAGTTATATGGTTCCATGGAGCTTGGGCCAGTGCTTGGATTATCGGACTGGATTGTTGATTTGGTAGATACCGGAAATACGTTAAAGGCCAATGGACTGGAAACATTGGAACACATTGCTGATATCAGCTCCAGGTTGATCGTCAATAAGGCTGCTATGAAAATGAAACCGGCATTAATTAAACCAATACTTAATCAATTATCTGACATTATTGGTAATAAAGAATGATTCGGCGTCTTGATACTGCAGATGCTGATTTTGAAACAGCATTACAATCTTTGCTCTCTTCTACTGATGAACCTGATCAGGATATCGTCAGTACTGTTACAAATATTATTAAAAATATTCGTGAGCGTGGTGATGACGCTTTACTTGAATATACGAATGAGTTTGATCATCGTTCGGCTGATCTGGATGCGTTAGAGATAGATAAAAAAGAACTGGATGGGGCGTGGAAGCGAATACCTGAAGAGTTGCGTACAGGATTAAAACATGCAGCACAAAGAATTCGTGAATTTCACCAGAAACAAAAGCAGACAACATGGACCTTTGAAGACGAAGAAGGCAATCTGCTCGGTCAGAAGATTACACCGTTAGACAGTGTCGGGGTATATGTGCCTGGAGGGAAAGCGGCTTATCCGTCTTCTGTTTTAATGAATGTCATTCCGGCACATGTTGCGGGTGTTGAAGAAATAATTATGGTCGTGCCAACACCTAACGACGAACGAAATGATCTGGTTTTGGCAGCTGCAGCAATAGCCGGTGTCGATCGGGCTTTTAGTATAGGCGGTGCACAGGCAGTTGCTGCATTGGCCTACGGTACAAATCTGGTTCCCAAGGTCGATAAGATCGTTGGGCCCGGAAATATTTATGTCGCGACAGCCAAACGTGAGGTGTTTGGTATTGTTGGTATTGATATGATTGCCGGACCTTCTGAAGTCGTTATTGTTAGTGATGGTAGTGCTGATCCGGATTGGGTAGCAATGGATATGTTTGCCCAGGCTGAACATGATGAGCAGGCAACTGCAATATTAATTACACCCGATGCAGAGTTTATCGATAAAGTTTCTGACAGTATCGAAAAGCTGCTGCCGGAAATGGAACGGTCTGAAATTATTGAGGCTTCATTAACAAATAATGGCGCAATGATTAAGGTTGAAGATCTGGATCAGGCCATTGCTATCGTTAATACAATTGCACCCGAGCATCTCGAGTTATCAGTCTCTGATCCTGATGTTTTACTTGATGATATCAGGCACGCCGGTGCCATCTTTATGGGACATTATTCTGCTGAAGTACTTGGGGATTATTGTGCCGGTCCCAACCATGTGTTACCAACCGCGCGTACTGCCCGATTTTCATCACCATTAGGTGTTTATGACTTTCAAAAACAATCATCATTGATTAAGTGCACTGATAAAACGGTAGCAAGTATTGCAGGAACTTCTTCAGTATTGGCTAAAGGTGAAGGTTTGACGGCACATGCGCGTTCAGCGGAATTTCGTCGCGATTCTTGATCTATAATTTTATTAGATAAGCTTAGACTTTGACGGTCAGGCCATCTTTCAGACTACGTTTGTAAGCTATGAGAGAAGGGATAAGTCCAAGTAATGCCGCCAAACTAATAATAATGGTCAGTACATAAACCATCTCGAGACTAATCGGCATAGCACTGATAAACAGACCGTACTCTGTTACCAGTATCGGTTTAATAATAGACAGCAATACAAAGATAAGAGCAACCCCAAGCAAACAGCCAATTAAAGCCAGTACAACCGCTTCGATCATTAACAATAAAAAGACATAAAGTGGTTGAGCACCTAACGAACGCAAGATGGCTATTTCACGCCGCCGTTCGTTCAATCCGGCAATCAGTGTCGTTAACATACCGGTCAAACCAGCAACCACGACCATGGCAGAGATAATTAACAATAGGTTTTCAATTACTGATACGATCTGCCACAACTCTACCAGGGCAACACCAGGTAATACCGCCATCAGTGGTTCTTTTCTATATTCGTTGATATAACGCTGAAGCTTGAATGTCGCTATCTTTGACTTTAGACCCACCATCATTGCAGTGATCGATGCCGGGGTCAGATCATGCTTAAGTGCGTCCTCGGCAGAAATAACGAGTCCGGGTATCTTGACACCTTGCTGCCAATCCAAATGTATCGCCTCGATTCCGGCCAGACTAACATGTACTGTTCGATCAACCGGTGTTCCAGTTGCCTGTAATATTCCGACAACAGTAAAGGGTTTATCGTCATGCTTACTGAAACTGACTTTACCTAAACCATGCGAAATGATGATTTTTTGTTCGACCTGATAGCCCAGTTCTTTTGCAACGCTATACCCGAGTACCGCATCATAAACACCTTTAAATGACTCACCCTTACTGAAGGCTAACGGTTGTTTATCACCAAATCGATAATGATCGAAATAGCTCTGTGTCGTTCCCATTACTCGAAAACCCTTATGGGAATCACCCAATGATATGGGTATTGTCCAGGCAATATTCTTGTTCTCGGCAATCTCCTGATAACTTTCCCATGAAATATTATTGGTCGCATTACCAATACGAAACACAGAATAAAGCAACAGATTTACCTGGCCGGAACGGGCACCGACTATGAGGTCTACGCCCGAAACGGTCTTGGTAAAACTGTCTTTTGCCTGGCGTCTGAGATGATCTACACCCAATAGCAGACTGACGCTGATCGCGATTGAAAGTATCGTTAACAAGATACTGGAACGCCTGTTCCATAAACTGAGGATGACCAATCGAAAAAACATCAGATTTCCACATCCTCGTTAGCAAGCGAATTTATATTGATTTGCCGATCAAAATAATGTGCCAGGCTTTTATCATGACTAACAAAGACTATGCTACTGTCTGTATCGGCAACAGATTTTAATAAGAGTTTAATAAAGACATCACGAGTATCCTGATCAAGGGCAGAGGTCGGTTCATCTGCGATAATTAATTCAGGTTGTCCGATCAACGCTCGCGCAACAGCAATACGTTGTTGCTGACCAACACTTAATTGAGTGGCCTGACGATGGTATAAGCTATCGTCCAAACCTAAAGAGTCCAGAATCTTTACTGCAACTTTATGCAAGGTCCCTTGTGCCAGTACCTTATTTTTCCGTTTATCGGAAAAATGACAAGGCAATATCACGTTATCGATGACATTGAGGTAAGGTAACAAATTAAATTGTTGAAAAATTAGTCCAATGTGATCAGCACGAAATTTGTCACGCCGAGTTGTCTTAAGTGAACCAATGTCCGTTCCCAGTATCTTAATAGTACCCTGTACTGGAACATGAATCCCTGTCAATAAATCAAGCAGGGTTGTTTTACCGGAACCGGATGGTCCTTGTAGAAACAATTTTTCTTTCTGTTTAACAGCGAGTGAAGAGATGTTGAGAACCCAGTCAGGATTACTTTGCCAATGAAACTTCAGTGATGAAACGGAAACAGTATTTAAATTCATGTAGTTCAATTCTACTAATAACTAACAGTAAGTGTTATATTTTTAAATAATTATCAGGTCGAGCCTTAATTATGCGATTATTTTATATTGTTCTCATGTATCTTTGCTTTATTTTTCAGGTCAATGCCCTGGAATACAAGGCACTCGACTGGGACCAGTTAATTCCGGAAGAAGAGCTGAAGATCATGAAAAACCTTTCAGCTTTCTTGGCTAACCCGCATCAACCCCTGGATCCTAATAGCGGAATTCGTGATGAAATTACAACGGCATTAGATCAACTCGGTGATCCCGACATTCAGGGACTGATGAATTCGATTAATGTCAGACCGGAGCTTAATAACAAATCTGTAAGCATCCCCGGTTTTATTGTGCCCGTTGAAACCAATGCAGAAAATGCGATCACTGAATTCTTCCTGGTGCCTTATTTTGGCGCATGTATTCATGTTCCACCACCACCTCCTAACCAGATCATATACGTTCGTTATGATAAAGGGCTGCAGGTAAAGGAAATATGGATGCCGTTTGAGATCAGGGGCACTCTATTTACTGAACTTCTGGAAAATGATATTGCCATCTCTGCCTATACATTCATTGCTGATTATGTGGAAGAATACAAAGAGTAATCGTCAAATAGCCTGTTCCTCCATAAGTAGATCTAAGTTTTTATAAGCTGTCTCATAAAAATTATCTGGCTCACCTTGGTATAGACCAATATCTAAATCGATCTTGTATTTTAAAAATTGCTTAATAATCGAATACGCTTCTTTTTTATATTCATCCCAACTTATATTCACAGCACTAAGCATTTGTCTCTCGTGATAGAGCGCTACGGACTTTTCCCTGAAATCAGTATAAGCCGCCATCAAGCCATATAAATCTGCAGCGCGAACGACTTGATCTTCTGTTGAATTACATTTCGCATGCATCTGTGTAGACATAATCGCCTGTTTGACCTGCCAGATATGAATTTCCGAATAATCTTCATCAATAAGTACATTCTCTGCCAAACTGGCAGAATAAGATTCCTTGGAATCATATCCGAGTGTTTCATGATTTTCATGATAGCCAGCATCATGAAACAGAATAGCGTGGTAAATAACAGGTTCATTAAAATCGATTCCATTCTTCCTGCATTCGAACAGTATTTCATCACCCGCTGCCAATACATCGAGGATATGTTGAAAGTTATGATAGGGTAAATGCGTACTATATAAGCTGGCAGTTATCTTTTCTAAACGTTCATCGCGTATCATTTAGCTCTTTTTTAGCTTGTTTAAACCATGCTACGACATTTTCTAAATGTTGTTTACCATATATTTTTATGAAATGCTGAGTATAAGTAGATTGTATATTTTTTAATTCCATCAGCCGTTGTTCAATATAATTGATTGTCAACGGTATGCCACATTCAACAGTAATACAGTATTTCCATTCGGCATAATTAGATGGAATAAGTTGCTGATACATTTATTAATACTAAATATATAAATAGTAATTCAATCAAAATTTCACTAATGTATTTTCTGAACTCAAGTCTGTTTTTCCCTGCTTTTGTTCATGAATCCAGTTTAAATCGACATGCTCAAACCCAGGAAAGTTTTTAAATAAATTAATGTCCAGGCTGAGGTCTTTTAATGAGTCGCAATAGACTGTGTAATTAAGATGATATTCACTATGCACATCGTTATGCTCGTCATCGTGATGTTTGTCGTGATGGTCGTCATGATGTTTATCGTCATGTGAATCATGAGCAAACTCCAGTTCACTCCCGGTTTGTTTACACTGCTTATCTGGAATTGATAAAATACTCAGATAGCTTTTAAATTGTTCATTAGCCTGCTTGACAATAGCATGGTGTTCTTCAGTTTTAGGTTCATGCTCAAAGCCGAGTATATTCATGGCCGGTGACTCAAGTTCTATCAATATAGTTTTATCTTCAACCACAATATTTAACACGGCGGCACCATGAACATGTACGTCTTCTTGATGGTGGTGTTCATCGGTATCAGAAAATACATTCAATGAAAAAGTCATCAAAATTGTAGTGATTGCGAGCTGTTTAATCTTATTTTTCATAGTCATATATCCTTTCTTATTTCAAACAAAGTCCAATGATAATAACAAACGTGAGTTCCCTTTACCTACGACAGGGGAACGATGCACCAGACCGCGACCAGTATTGTCTGGCCAGTACTCACCTTTTAATAAAGCAATACTGTTTGGCTGGAGACGCATAATCTGATCTTCTTCCAGATAAATGCCAGATTCGTTATCTGGTTTTCCATTATTACCACGTCCCAGTTTACTCCGATCAAGGTTGTTTTCTGATAGCCATTCAGAGCCTGATTGATTATAGGTTGTTAACAAACGGCAAGGGACATTATCGGTGTGAAACCTGGGGCACATCGCTCGATCTAATACGGTTAACCGTAGACCAATATTAACTAATCCGAATAATAAGCTGTACATATCGCATAATTGAAATAAATCATATACGAACTCATCTTTTTCATCATAATCGGGTAATGCTTCGTTTAAAACAGATTCGACCGTATTCATATTGACGATTTTACAGATTGCAAAAGCCGGTTTATTGCCAGCTAATTCTCTGGCATAAGCGCTGACATCCGGGTCGAGTTCTCTGTTATAACAAACCAGATTTATATCTTTTTCGTAGATTCGTGAAAGAATATCTGTATGCCCGGATTCAATAGAATATGGCATATCCGGATTTGAATAAACGACATTCATCTCTGCCACTCCGGAAAAGGATCATCCAGTAATGCCCAATAGGCTTTCCCTTTTAATAAATCGTCATCGCTTAGTAAGCATGCATCGAGTTGCTTTCTGATTTTATTTTCATTAAGTGATTGACCGATAAATACCAGTTCCTGACGCATATCGCCAAATGGTTCAATCCATTTTTCCCTGATTGACGCCAGATATTCTTCGTCTTCCGGCCACTGATTTTCTGGAACAGCTTTCCAGAACATTCCGGCAAAGCTGTATCTGGCCACACCACCTGCCTGGCTCCACTGTATGGCATATTCAGGTCGAGTGGCTAACCAAAAATAACCTTTCGAGCGCAACAACTTACCATCAAGCTTATCCCAGTTCTGGTGTAAAAAATCATAAAACTTATCAGGATAAAACGGTTTACGTGCCGCATAGACAAAACTTTTAATACCGTATTCCTCAGTTTCCGGTTTATGCTCACCACGCATCTCTTGCAACCAGCCTGGCGCTTGTTGAGCCTTCAGAAAATCAAACTTTTGTGTGTTAATGACTTTATTCAATGGTACTTTGCCATTTTCAATTGGCAAAATTTCTGCTGTTCGATTAAGTCCTTGCAAAATAGCTTTCAGGTTATCCAATTGTTTGGTGTCAATCAGATCCGTTTTACTTATTAAAATAACATCGCAAAATTCAATTTGATCGATGAGTAGATCTGCAACATTACGTTCATCGTCTTCGCCCAGGCTTTCTCCTCTATCGAGTAAATCCAGCGCTTCTTCAAAATCTTTTATGAAATTAACAGCATCAACTACTGTTACCATCGTGTCTAAACGTGCAACTTCTGCGAGGCTTTCGCCGCTCTCATCTTCAAAGGTAAAAGTTTCTGCAACGGGAAGGGGTTCCGATATGCCGGTTGATTCGATCATGAGATAATCAAATCGTTTGTTACGCGCCAATTCTTTCACTTCAAGTAAGAGATCCTCACGTAACGTACAACAGATACAACCATTACTCATCTCGACCAGTTTTTCTTCTGTTCTGTTGAGTTCTACTTCTTGTTTCACCAGTGAGGCATCAATATTGATCTCACTCATGTCATTAACAATCACGGCAACCTTGCGTCCTTCACGATTATTAAGAACATGGTTTAGTACCGTGGTCTTACCCGCACCCAAAAAGCCCGAAAGTACCGTTACCGGTAAACGTTCAGTTTCCATTGTCTTGATCTAGCTATTCTTATTAATGTTATGTTATAACATATCATAACTGACAGGGAAAATCAGTACCCAATTAAATTCAATATTCTCAGCAGTTAAATAAACGGATCAGCCCGTGTAGAATTATCAATTTACAAATTTCTGTCTGTAACGATCATTGAATCTAAAAAAAATCATCAAGCCCGCTGTTCTTCAAGCAAATGCATACCATATTCCCAAAGCAGAAGGTTTAATCAAACTGGATGCGATGGAAAACCCTTATGCATGGTCTGAAGAAATAAAAAATCAATGGGCTGAATACTTGAAACAGGCAAACTTGAATCGTTATCCTGATGCTGATGCAAGTAATGTAAGACAACAGCTTAAGTCATCTCTAAATTTATCCGATAATATTGATATTTTATTTGGCAATGGTTCGGATGAATTAATCCAGATTATTCTGCTGGCATTAAATAAAGAATTTAATTCTGTTTTGGCTGTTGAACCCAGCTTTGTAATGTATCGTTTACTGAGTGAATTACTGGAGTTAAATTTTTCTGGAGTTCTTTTAAATGGCGACTTCTCATTAAACTTGTCATCAGTAAAAGTGTCGATTGAACAGCAACAACCCGGGGTGATTTTTATAGCCTGGCCAAATAACCCAACCGGTAATTGCTTTGGCGAAGATGAACTGGAACAGATATTTAATATTGCACCGGGACTTGTCGTAGTTGATGAGGCGTATCATGTGTTCGCTCAGAAGACGATGATGTCTTATTTAGAAAAATATCCAAACGTTTTATTAATGCGGACATTCTCAAAACTTGGTTTGGCTGGGTTACGTTTGGGAATGTTATTTGGTAGAAAAGAATGGATAAGCCAATTTAATAAAATACGATTGCCGTACAATATTGGTACATTGAATCAACTGAGTGCCAGTTTCATTCTGGATAATATTGAAATTCTTGAACAACAGGCAATGCAAATACGTAAAGATCGGCAAACCATGTTTACTGCATTAACTGCAATAAATGGAATACAAGCATGGCCAAGCAATGCAAACTTTATTTTATTTCGTGTTGAAGATAAACCTGCGGATGAAATACATGCCGCTTTACTGGATAACAAGATCCTGATTAAAAATCTGCATGGTAGCCAAGCATTGCTTAAAAATTGTTTACGTGTGACTGTTGGTACAGCAGAAGAAAACGAAAAATTTATTTCCTGTTTAAAAGCAATTATAAGTTCTTAAAATATTATAAAATTCTGACAGGTTTATTGCGGCATCAGTGCATAAGGCCGCTGCGCAATCCTGGCCGTTAACTCCTGTAGTTCCCACCCTCGCAGGATCTTAATCTTAATTTCTGTCCCAGGTTCAATATCGGTAATGGTTTCTATTGTCTGATCAGGTGAGGCTACATTTTGCCCATTGATACTGATCATAATATCGCCGGGTACAATACCGGCATTTTCAGCAGGACCATTTCGCATTATTGCGGTTACCAGTACACCGCCGGTTTCTAAATTTGCTGCTTCAATCACATCCTGGCTCAATATTTGTGCTTCTATCCCTAACCAGCCCCTGACGACTTTTCCATTTTTAATAATCTGCTGCATGACATCCAGTGCCTGGTTAATCGGGGTTGCGAGACCAATACCTTCCGAACCACCTGTGCTGGATATGATGGCAGTATTTATACCGACTAACTCACCGGTAGCATTTATTAATGCACCGCCTGAATTACCAAGATTAATATCCGCATCGGTTTGGATAAAATCATCAAAATAGGAAATCCCCCGGCGTTTTCTACTGGTTGCACTAACGATGCCTTGAGTAACTGTTTGACCAAAGTTATACGGGTTACCGATAGCCAGTACAATATCGCCAACCTGTAGTTTGGAGGAATCACCAATCGGGATTTGTGGCAGATTTTCCAGACTAATTTTCAGTATCGCCAAATCGGTATCAGTATCCAGACCAATCAATTGTGCCTGTACCTGCCGGCTATCATTCAATGTAACCCTAATATCATTTGCAATCTGTATAACATGGGCATTCGTCAAAATATAACCATCCGTGTTCATAATCACGCCAGAACCAATAGAGCTATCCCGGCGTTGTTTTGGCGCAGTTGGTGCGGTACCAAAAAAGCGCTGGAATAGAGGATCATCGAATAAAGGATGACGTCTTTCCTGGTAGACCTTGCTGGCATAAATATTAACGACTGCAGGCGCGGTTGCCGCGACAGCGTCATTAAATGAATGACGGCTGGACTTAAAAGGAGATGAAATTGAAAAATCAGATAAAAAATTGTCGGAAAAAACGATTAGAAACAGAAATGCAGCAGCCAGGCCAAAGGCCGTGTATTGTAAAATAAATATAAAGGTCTTTTTGAATTGCATATTGCTAAAAGTTGCTTAAAATCGCGCTTTTTTCGTTTCGAGCTATTTATAAAAGCCGCTATTTATCAAATAGTTTGTTTAACTTATCATGTTACACTAGTGACTAATGATACTGATAATGAATCTGTCAGTAATTTGAGGGGAAATAATGGAAAATACCATCGAGGTTGACGATAGTCGTCGACGATTCATTACTGCGGCCGCGACAGTTGTTGGAGGTGCTGGTGTCGTAGCTGGTGCCATTCCTTTCGTAGCAACAATGACCCCCAGTGCAAAGACCAAGGCAATTGGTGCGCCGATAGAGGTTGATATCAGTAACCTGCAACCCGGTGAAAGAATCATTGAAAAATGGCAGGGAAAACCTGTCTGGATACTTCGCCGTACGCAGGAAATGCTGGATGATATTACGGCACAGAATAACGAAGTTGGTGATCCGGAATCAAACAGTAGTGCACAACCCAGTTATGCAAAGAATGAATACCGCGCGATCAAGGATGAGGTTCTGGTTGTCCTGGGCATCTGTACCCATTTAGGTTGCTCACCGAATTATATACTGAAGGGTGCTGAGAACAGCCCGGCGGCAGATTGGAAAGGGGGTTTCTTTTGTCCCTGTCATGGTTCCAGTTTTGATTTGGCAGGCCGTGTGTTCAAGGGTGTGCCAGCACCAACGAATTTGGTTGTTCCGCCATATAAATTCCTGTCACCAACAAGATTACTGATCGGTGATGATAGTGGGGCAGTGTAATGACGGATATCGCTAAAAGAGTCGTTGATGGATTATATGGATTAAGGGACTGGGTCGATGCCCGTTTCCCGTTAATGAAAAGCTGGAATGAGCATCTTGCCAAATATTATGCGCCAAAGAATTTTAATTTCTGGTATTTCTTCGGTTCGTTAGCATTATTAGTGCTGGTTATCCAGATATTAACCGGTATCTGGTTAACGATGAATTACCAACCTTCAGATGAAGGTGCTTTCGCTTCGGTTGAATACATCATGCGTGATGTTAGTTGGGGCTGGTTTATTCGATATATGCATTCAACCGGGGCTTCAGCATTTTTTGTTGTCATCTATTTACATATGTTTCGGGCTTTATTGTACGGTTCTTACAAAAAGCCGCGCGAATTATTATGGTTGTCCGGAATGGCGATCTATCTGGTCCTGATGGCGGAAGCATTTTTTGGTTACTTACTACCCTGGGGGCAGATGTCATACTGGGGAGCACAGGTAATCATCTCATTGTTCGGTGCCTTGCCGTTTATCGGTGAAGAGCTATCCTTGTGGATTCGGGGTGACTTTGTTGTTTCCGGTGTTACGCTGAATCGATTTTTCTCACTGCATGTAATTGCGTTTCCGTTACTCATTTGTGCTTTAGTTGGTTTTCATATCCTGGCATTACACGAAGTCGGTTCGAATAACCCGGATGGTATAGAAATCAAAAAGAACAAAAATGAACAAGGAATACCCGTTGATGGTATACCATTTCACCCTTACTACACGGTAAAAGATATTTTAGGTGTCGTTGTCTTTCTGATTTTATTTTTTGGCGTGGTATTTTTTGCACCGGAAATGAAAGTACCTGGTACACAAGGTTTGTTTCTTGAAAGTGCAAACTTTATTCCTGCTGATCCATTAAAGACACCGGAACATATTGCGCCTGTCTGGTACTTTACACCGTTCTACGCGATCTTACGTGCTGTACCCAGTCAACTTGGCGGTGTGATTGCAATGGGATTGGCAACAAACCTGTTTTTATTATTGCCCTGGCTGGATCGCAGTCCGGTCAGGTCATGGCGATATCGTGGCTGGAACTATCGTTGTGCATTAATTGCGTTTATTATCAGTTTTCTATGTTTAGGTTGGTTAGGTTTGCAGGTAGCGACACCATTGTATACCTGGATGTCCCGATTCTTTTCAGTCATCTATTTTCTGTTCTTTTTCCTGATGCCTTTTTATACTGCCATCGATAATGATAAAGCCGTACCGGAAAGGGTGACAGGCTAATGAAATATAAAAAATTACTTTTTATTTTATTGGTTACTATTTGTAATAACGTTATCGCTGCCGGTGGTGGATCGAAGTTAATGCATATGGATGTTGATTTATCGGATCAAACATCGTTACAGCGTGGCGCGGCAATATTCACTAACTATTGTCTTAGTTGCCACTCCGCTGCCTACATGAGTTATAGCCGGATTGGCAAGGATCTCGGCATAACTGATGATGTATTAAAAAATAATTTTATGTTTGGTACCGATAAGGTCGGTGACTATATGACGGTATCCATGCGTAAGATAGACTCAGAACGTTATTTCGGTGTTGCGCCACCAGATTTGTCCGTTATCGCACGATCGCGCGGAGCGGACTGGCTCTATACGTACTTTAAAACCTTCTATATCGATGATTCAAAACCAGTTGGCGTGAATAACCTGGTTTTCAAGGATGTCGGTATGCCGCATGTGTTTTGGGAATTGCAGGGCTTGCAACGTTTAAACTTACATGGTGATGAAGGTGCACATCATGTTCCTACTTATGAGGATTTGGAACTCGTTACACCCGGGAGCCAAACCGAGGAGGAATATGACCAAACGGTACGTGATTTGGTGAATTTCCTGGTCTACCTGGGTGAACCAATCAAGTTAAAACGTACGAAGATTGGTGTTTGGGTCATGTTGTACCTGTTTGTCTTCCTGATTGTTGCGTATATGCTGAAAAAGGAATATTGGCGCGACATCCATTAACTTCGTTTTGATGGCCCAAAATTTTAGTAATCTGGTGTATAATCCCGCGCTTTCTTAATTCAGGCTGGAGAAAATTATGGCAAGTGTGGCCAATCGCCGCTCATTAATGGTGTTGTATTCTGATAGTATTAGTCCGATTGGACATGCTGTTCGTATTGTCCTGGCAGAAAAGGACGTCAATGTCGAGATCAACTATATCGATGATGATAATGTTCCCGAAGAGTTAAATGATATTAATCCCTATAACTCAATCCTGACACTGATTGATCGTGATCTGGTGTTATATGATGCGCAGATCATTATGGAGTATCTGGATGAACGTTTTCCACATCCACCATTGATGCCGGTTGATCCGGTTAATCGTGCCAGTAACCGGCAATTACGTTACCGGGTTATGCGTGATTTATATACCGTCGTTGATGAACTGGATAGTGAAAACGAGATTGCTGCTGCCAATGCCAAGAAAGTTTTACGTGATAACCTGACAGCTATTGCACCGGCATTTTCACAAATGCCGTTCTTTATGTCGGAGGAGTATTCCCTGGTTGATTGTTGCATGGCTCCACTAATGTGGCGTTTAACCCAATACGGTATCAAGATGCCGATGTCGGCCAAACCATTACAACAATATGCCGACAGGTTATTTGAACGTAAAGCATTTCAAACAAGTTTGTCAGAAATCGAAAAGGAATATAACGCTGCCTGATCGTCTATCAGGTTATTACCTGAATACCTGCGTAAAACAAATGAATTCAAATCGTCCATATCTTATTCGCGCATTGTATGACTGGATATGTGATAACCATATGACACCACATATCCTGGTTGATACCAGTGGCGATGACCTGAATGTGCCATTTGATTATGTTGAAGATGACCGAATTGTTTTAAACATTTCTCCGGGTGCGGTACGCGATCTCGATTTGAGCAATGACTATATTAATTTCAAGGCACGTTTCTCGGGACAAAGTATGAATGTTTATTTTCCTGTCGATGCAGTATTGGCCATCTATGCCAGAGAGAATGGCCGCGGTATGATCTTCCCGGATGAAGAACAGGAAGTAGAAGCGAATGAAGAAGCGGTACCAACTTCTGAGGAAGAGAAAAAGGAAAATAAAAATAAAAAGAAAAAGGGATCGCATTTGAAAGTGGTTAAGTAATTCCTCTATTTTCCTGACTTATAAATTCTTTTAAATATCAGTTTCGCCTGATGGCGAGCAGCTTTTCTTTGCACGACCAAAGAAAAGCTACCAAAAGAAAGACCGCCCCGATGTTATGGCCTGCGGCTTCCCTCGTTCGTGATCAGTTATAACGGGTCTCGCATAGGCTAATCCCTGATCCGATGCGCTCAATTGTGCGTCCTGCACAATTGACCCTATAACCGTTCACTCCCTCGGCATAACATAAGGGGAATTTAAGACAAATATTCTTTACTGAATTTAACGGAGTAGTATTCTTAAAATTAAATTTATTGCTATTAATTAAATATGGCTCTCGATCATTACGTATCACAAGTTTATTTAAAAAATTTCTATTCTCCTGAGTTAGGGAATGCATTTTATGTAATTAGAAAAAATAAACCAGGGATATTCCATCAAAGTTCTACAGGAGTTTGTCGAATAGAAAAAAACAGTACTAATGCATATTTAAAAGAAGACAGAATTATTGAAGAGTTTCTGAAAGGAGTAGAACCTAATTACAATAAATCTTTGGAAAATATAATTTCAGGAAATATTAATACTGAATCTATTTATGTAATAGCTGGCTTTGTGGCTTACATTCTAACTTGTTCTCCAGCTGCTATGAGGATCCAATCGCATCCACTAAAAAATATAGTTGAAGTTACATCAGAAATGCTAGACTCAATGGGTAAAATTCCGGCCCCTCCTGAAATTTTGGGTGGAAAAACACTATCAAAATTAATTGAAGATGGAAAAATAGAAGTAAAAATTGATCCTAAATACCCTCAAGCTATAGGCATTACAAATATACTATCTATTTTAAAAACTTTTGGAAATTCAACTTGGGAAATTTTATTAAACAATTATGACGATAATCCTTTTTTTACTAGCGACTTTCCTGTTGCTATTGAAAAAACTAATGACAATAGAATCTTAAATCGATTGGTACCTCTTTCTCCATATGTTGCGATACGAATAAATCCAGACATAAATTTGGATAAAGATAAAACGGATTATGATTTCTCTAAATTCAGATACTTAATCAGAAAAATCAAAAGAAAAGAAATAGCATATATTAATAAGCAAATAGTTAAGTGTGCTGAAACTATTGTTATTTTTAGAAATAATCTTGATTGGGTTAACAAATTTATTAAGAAGTATTCTAATTATCGCATTGAACCTAAAGCACAAAAAATATCTCTAGATACAGGTAATTTGCTATGGTTTTCACAAGAGATTGTAAAAATATAATTAATTATGTAGGTAAAGTAGGTATTCTTGGGGACATTGGGGACAGACCACGTTTTTAATTTCCGTGATGGCTTGCCGAGTTGTGAAATAGCGATAGCGGAAAACAGACAGGATGTCTGTTTTAGCGCATCCAGTCATGGATGACTGTATGCGTGACGCGTAAGCGCTATTGAATAACGAGGGAAGTCGAAGACCAAGCCATCAGGAAAAGG
>JANQJZ010000033.1 GCA_028281365.1 Gammaproteobacteria bacterium
CGGCAGCCAGAGTCAGGTTCTCGTCACCCGCACCTGAATTACCATCGACAATACCATTGATTGTTATATTTCCAGCTCCCGCCCCTGTGCTTAGCGTGACGGTAGCGCCATCAAGTAATACAACATTGCCATTTAATACGTTACCAAATGTTAAGTCTGCATTGTTTAACGTTATGTTGGCACCATTACTGAAGTTAATTGTCGTTGAATCTAATTCGAGGCTATTCGAAGCGCCACCGGATGCATCAACCGCAACTTCCACATCGATTTGAGTGTTTGCCTGTAGGACGACAGCGTTTAAATTTAACTGAGTGACTAATGCTGCGGCAGTAATGTCATGGATATTGTCACCATCATTATCTGCAAAGGCAATTTCAGGATTACTGCCATTTAAAGCAGCATTATTTGTTCCGGTTGCTGCAGTTATATTTATTTCGTTAGGGTCAAGGAGTAATGTACCTATTTCGCCCTTCGCTGCACTGGTATCAACACTACCATTGAATCCCAAGGTGTTTTTCCCGGACACTTCTACAAAGCCACCGTCTCCTGATTCACTACCACCTTTTGCACTGATAAAACCATTGTAGCGATTAATATCATCTGCCCAGACAATGACTTTACCGCCATCACCATTATCTATGGCATCCGCATGAATTTTTACATCTTCACCAACATATGTGCGATACGCATTCTGCACATCAGGATTCTTGCCTTGGTAATCACCACCGACTAAAACAGTACCACCACCTGATGTACCTGAGGCATCAACGATTACGGTATCAAACAAACCAACCTTGTCACCAGTGATCTCTATATAACCACCTTTATCAGATGAAGACGCTGCAGTTATTAAAGCATCTTCAGAAATAATGGCCGTGTCGCTGGCATAGATTTCAATCGTACCACCATCACTATCATCAGATGATGCATTTAAAGTTCCAGTGTTAATAAGTGAATTACTTGTGCCACTTGCAACAAGTTTGATCACACCACCTTCGTTTTGAATCCTGTTCGCACCTATCATGCCGCTGTTGTTAACAACATTAGTAAAGACATCTTTAGCAGCTTTACCACTTAATAAAACACTGCCCCCATCCGCATTGATCGTTCCAGTGTTGGATACGGCATCATCGAGGTCATGAACATTTTGCAGGATTTCTTTATCTACAGTGTATTGAATTAATCCATCGCCATCGAAATCCATTGTGACTTTTTTACCAGCAACTAAATTAACTTGTCCTGCTGTTGCGATGATCGTTCCTTCGTTTTTAACTGCGCCACCGATTAATGAAACTGAACCACCCGTTGCTGCTTGTATCGTTCCCTGGTTAACAACTAATCCACCTTCTGAACCATCAGGGTTAACAAAGGTATGATTACCATTCATAAAATTTTCATTAGAGATATCAAGACCGGAAGCAACCAGGCCACCAACGTTCACACTTGATCCTGGTTTAAAGAAGACACCATTTGGATTAATTAACAGGACTTTACCGTTGGCATTAATTTGTCCATAGATACTGCTTGGGTTTTGATCGAAGATGCGGTTTAACGCTTGTGCCTGCGCATTCGGTTGCAGGTAGTTAACGACTTCATTGGCATTAACATTATAAGATTCCCAATTGACGATCAGATTTTGAGAGGCCTGATTGATATTGGTTGTTGTCGCATTGGGTGTCGCGATAGTGCCTTCACCAGCGGCAACTACTCCGCCCTCCGGACCAGCGAAAGCAACACCTGCATGTAGACCAAATAACAGGCCTGCAGGTAAGGATGTTCTAATAAAAGACGTAACAGGATTAAGTCGTGCAACACAAGGCTGATGACGACTTGTAGACTGTGTCTTAGTCCGTTTACCTGTCTTGTTTTTTTGTCTCATTTATTTCCTTCATATTGTGTGTTGGTAATTTTCCCAACTACCCAAACCACAATCCTCTTCATACCAGATTTTGAATGATTTTACTGTGACTCAGTTCTCACTCAATTCCGGTTTTTTATTATTAATTTTTAGTGACAAAAAACGTCACTTTTTTACACATTTTTTATCTTTAAAAACTGTATGTAAAATCGCCCCATATATGGCCAAATCTCCCATCACCTGGTATCTCTGCGCCAAGTTCCGTGGCATACATTAATCGACTATCTATCATGCCTGGAAAGTTAAATCGTAACCCTGCACCGACACTCTTAAACGTCACCCAACTTCCTGAAGTGTTCCGATCAGTCCCTGTATCAAGCGGATCATTTTGTTGTGCTGTTGCGAAATCATAGAATACCGAAAATTGTAACAACTCACCCCAGGTACGATTACCAAAAGCCGGCTTACTGGCAAAGAACGGTGCGTTCCATATGTATTCAAATGAAAAGAACCAGGCACGATCAAACAGACCTTGTGCATCGGGATAACCTCGAACATTCTCTGGGCCACCAACAGAATATTGTTCGAGAGGAACAAGCAGATCATTAGACCATTGGAATTCTGATCTAAACAAGAACGACGTATTTTTAGTCATTAATTGCAATCGTTGATAATTTGCTGTGACCTTATCAAATTGACCTTCAGCTAAGAGCCCTGAACCACCACGCCTGCTTGAGCGACTACCTGTTGCATTAAATCCTAACTGGTCTCCATTTGATCCCAACGCACCAAAAACATCATTGAATCCTCGACTATAAGTTACCGTTGCGAAATTAAGACCGCCACCAAAATTGTCTGGAATACTGCTTTTAAATTTAGCGGGCATTATTTTTTGAATCAGAGGTCTTAATGGATGAAAGGTATCAACCGAATCATAATCAAGTTGTAATGCAAGTACAGATAATCTATCCGTATTAGTTTGCGCACCAGCCGTTCGCGTTGTCGATTTCTTTTGCGTTAAAGAAAGTCTGGATGATAAATTTTGTTGTCGGCTTCTGATAAACGATTTATCAAGGTAAAGAGAATTATTTCTTGTTTCTGCAGATATCTGGTTAACAGCAAATTCACCACCAATATCAAACCGGTTTTTAAATGTGCCCAGGCCAAGCGTAAACCCTTGACCTAAAAATACTTCATAATCTAATGCCCAGTAATCATTAAGCTTTGGATTATATGTTTGCTGTAATGTTGCACTTAAACGATCAGCAAAACCCGATGGGTTATTCCAATCAATGATTGCTCGTAATCGATTACGCCCTGTTTCCTGTAAACCATGATTATCAACTCGATAAGCCACGTCATACCATTTTTCTTCCTGAACCTTTAACACAATATCTGCTTCGCCAACTTTAAGACCTGGTTGAAAAACACCAAACACACTTAAGCCTGGATATTCAGTTAAAGTTAGCAATGCTGCTTCAATATTTTTTTGTGTTACTGGTTGACCGACTAACTTAAGGAAAGGTTTTCGTAAAACATCTTCACTATAGTCTTCATTACTTTCTGCAATCACACGACCTAAACGACCAATGAATATTTGAATATCAACAACACCACTTGCGACCGTTTGAACGGGTATAACCGCTGTGGAAAGTATCAGTCCTTTAGCACGATAGTAACGTGTTACTTCATCTGCAACTTCCTGTAATTGACCGATACTAAACCCACGCTCCGGTTGTTCTTGTTTTAGTTTTTCCAGAATAGCCTGAATTTCTGCAATGCTGACATCAAAATCCGGAAAATCTTCGGCATCCAATAATCTAAATTCGCTGACAAGCACAAAGGGTCCTTCTTCAATATCAAATGGCCTGTCAATCACTGCCGGGATATCGACAATTTCACCTTCTGGGAGAGTAGGTTCCTGGGGCTGAATTTCAGGTTGTGGGCGCACCGCACCCGGACGTGCAGAATCGGGCAAACCCAGAGGACCTGCCATGACAGAATGACATAGCCATATCAGGGAAAAAGCGAATAACGCAATTCCCGTCACCCTTTGCCTGTTTTGCCCCAAGTTTATATTCACAAATATTCTTATAATTCAATAAGTTATATTTAATCAGAAGTATTTTTTAGCTGATTGTAAATAAATCGGCAAAACATACTCCCTCCCGACTTTTGACTATATCAACTTACAGTACAAGGAGCAAAAAAAAATGATTAAGGAAATGTTGCAATTAAAGCACCTAAAATTTTGATATTTATTAAATTTTATGTGCAAAAAACAACGATTAAGTTGTTGTGAAAATACGACAATAGCACACATTTATGACAATTTTTATATCATTATTATTGATTTGTGTTTGTCCGTAATCGCAGACGCCATTCCTCAATTTTTTTATCACTGATTGACTGGGGAAATTCTTTCCTGGCTTGAGTGAAAATAGCGGCCCGTAACTGCACATTTGCCTGATTAATCAATAATTTTCTAATTTGATCTTCAACTTGCGCAAGTTGCACAGGTTCCGCTTTTAGAAGCTTGCCTCTTTTAACGATATGTACACCGGTTTCGGATTCGACTGCTGCACTTATTTCATCTTCCTTAAGTTTTAAGATTACATCCTTAATCTCTGGCAGTAATTCATTTGTTTTAATTAAGCCCATATAACCGCCCAGAATTTTACTTTGCTCATGTTCGGATTCTGATAATGCGACACTGGAAAAATCTGATTTACCTTTTTTTATTTTTGTAACGATATCATTTGCCTTTTTCTTTAGTGATGTAATTTCCTTTTTACCAGCCCCTTCTGATTTTTTAAAAAATATCTGCCACACATGGACTCTTTCAGGAACAATAAATTGTTGTTTATTATTTTCGTAATACTCACTGACCTGTTCTTTACTGGGAAAATCGGCAGGTAATTTGTTGGCTATCAAGAGATTGAAATAAGATTCGCGTAAAATACTCTCCGCGCCACGTCGCATTAAAAATTGCACATTTTTATCTTTTTCCATCTTATTTGATATTGCTGCAGAAACAGCCGAACGATTATTTGCTTCATTTTCAACAAGTTGCTTGAACAATTCCGTATCAGACAAAAGTTTACCCCTTTCCGGTTCATTCATGTTTGAGACTAACAAAGAGAAATATTCCAGATCCAATTGCGGGTTAGAAGCGGCTGCACTATCAGACGTTTTTGCCCATTCGGCATCGGTTTCTTCAGTTGACTTTGCATCAGCAGCTTTCGGTTTTTTATCGGTTTTTTCAACTTCCTCCTGATCTGGCTTGTCCAGTCCAAGTAATTCCCTGACCGAAAATGCCGACACCAGGGAAACTTGGGATATCACGAAAATAAGACAGATTGAAACAACGACAAATGCTGTTTTAGAGTTAGTCAACTTCATATTTTTTAGAATTTATCCGGCCAGAAAATAATTATATTAACATCTTTCAACGTACTTTAATTAACTCTTAAGACTTCATTTTCCCTGTTAATTTTATGTTGTAAGATGATGACTATATGCGTATGAATGGCTATTATCAGTGCCTGATTTACCGATAAAGGACCAGAGTCATCGATTTTGTTAACCGGGTAAACTGATAGGGGAATTTAGCTCGAAAGACACAGCCTACTTTTTTACTAAAGCTGGTGTTTTTTATGTTACTATCTTCTTGTTTTTAAAATTAAAATAACCAAATAAACTATGTCGCCAAAAACAACAAACCTTGCCATTATGTTTGCGGATATTAGTGGCAGTACACGCTTGTTTGAAGTACTCGGCGATGCGACCGCCCGAGTGACCGTATCCGATACCCTGGAGTTATTAACCAAGGTCATTCATCTCCATAACGGCACTGTGATTAAAACCATCGGCGATGAAATTATGTGCACCTTCCCTACTGCTGATGATTCAGCCAATGCTGCAAATGAAATGCAGGAAACCCTGGAAGATGCCAATGAGATGCGGGATGAAGGACCCGAGATCAAAATCCGTGTTGGTATGCATTTTGGTCCAGCTTTGCTGGAAGGTGGTGATGTATTTGGTGATGCTGTTAATGTCGCTGCCAGAATGGCTGCACAGGCAAAAGGTGGTCAGATTATCACCACAAAGACAACCGTCGATTTACTCGAACCCATCATGCGGGCTAGCACTCGTTTTGTCGATCGAGCACCTATCAAAGGTAAAAAGGAAGATATCGAGATATTTGAAATCATCTGGCAGGAAGAAGATGTCACCCGAATGGCAACCGGAATGCTGCAAGAGGTGCCAAAAGTCCCTCAAGTCTCTCTACATGTCAATTATAAAGGGCAAACGGTAACACTTAATCAGGACCGTTCCGGATTAGTCATGGGACGCAGCCAGGCTTGTGATTTACCCATTAACGAAAAGTTGGCATCCAGACAACATGTACGTATTGAATTGCGTCGTAATAAATTTTTTATCATCGATCAAAGCACTAATGGTACACATATAAGAATGGACAATTCAGATGATGCATTTTTACGTCGGGAAGAAATGCCAATAACTGCAAATGGACAGATAAGCCTGGGCAAGTCTTTTTCAGAAGGCCCGACCGAAGTAGTTGCGTTTACGCTCGAGACATCATGATTGACAATATAAATTGGTAGATACACTAACCGGATAACTAAACATATGAGTAATGCTGAAGCAAAAAATAAAAGTACATTTTCATGGCATTCTCATGGCATTACTAATGTCGGTAAAGTTCGTAAACATAATGAAGACTCAATGTTAGAACGCCCGGAAGTCGGGCTGTGGGTTGTTGCAGATGGTATGGGCGGACATGCTGCTGGTGATGTTGCCAGCCAGATGATTGTTAACTCTCTTAAAAAGGTACATGAAGGTTTGTCCCTGGAACGCTTTATTGATGATATTGAGGACAAGCTTATAACCGTCAATAAAAAATTAATTGATAAGGCCAATGAAAGCTCAAAACGGACTACAATTGGTAGTACTGTGGTCATTATGGTGACCTATGATAAATACTGTGTATATTTATGGGCTGGCGATAGCCGTTTATACCGCACACGAAATGGTGAATTAAGACAAATGACTACCGATCACTCACAGGTTGAACAATACGTCGAACAAGGACTAATTAGCCGTGAAGAAGCTGCGGTTCATCCTCACGGGAATATGATTACACGTGCAGTCGGCGCGACACAGAATTTTTTTCTGGATATGGACATCCAGGAAGTCCAAAAAGGTGACAGATATCTGCTATGTAGTGATGGATTGACAAAACATATTGTTGATTTTGAATTTCAGGAAATGTTACCAAATGGAAGTGCTGAAAAAGTATGTAAAGAACTTATAGATTTAACATTATCTCGTGGTGCTGGTGACAATGTCACCGCCATCGTCATCGACATAGACTAAAATAAAACAGTAATTACATTAAAGTTTTAACAGGAGTAAATAGTGGCTGATTTTAAATCCGCACTTGAAGCACTAGCAAAGGGCGAACTCAAGATTGAATCGCTGACCAAGCAGCTTGATGTTTTGCTTAAAAAGTCTCCTCAATTTGCTAATAAGATACTATTACAGCTTGATGAGGTTTATGAACGAAGAGCAATTGATGACAAACAATATGCGGCATTAAAGCGTCAGATAAATCAATTCAGGCGCACACACGCTTCAAAAACCGAGGGTGGAGAACCAACCGGTGGGGCGGATTCAACTGTCTTTTCACAAGATTCGGTTATTGAAGAAGAAGCAAGTGATAAACCTGCAACAAAAGCGGCTTCCGATTCAACAGCCGTAATGAACGGAGATGAAAAAGCTGATGCAGCTACTGGCACTACTGATAGTTCTGACTTTTTTGATATCAGTATGCCCGGTGCAGATACATCTACCCCATCAATTACATCAGCTACCGGCCCGACCGGAACTGAATGGAACGACCCAGCCGTTCCCGTTGGCGATTTGTCAGGTGGTTATGGAGAAGGGTCAGTTATCAAGCAACGCTTTAAGCTTGAAAAAGTACTTGGCATTGGCGGAATGGGTAAGGTTTATAAGGCACTTGATCTACTTAAAGCTGAAGCAAAAGATAAAAAGCCACATGTTGCAATAAAACTATTAAACGAAGACTTCAAAGATCACCCTGAAGCTTTTATCTCACTGCAAAGAGAATCCAGCCGCCAACAAAAACTCGCTCATCCAAATATTGCAACCATTTATGATTTTGATCGTGTCGGTGGTCCAGGCACCCCTGTATTTATCACGATGGAATTAATGGAAGGCATGGAACTAAAGGACTATATCAAGAAGAAAGTTCGACCTGCCGGTGGGCTACCCTTTGATGAAGCCTATGACATTATCAGACAACTCGGACTAGGTTTGATCTATGCGCATGAGCGTCGATTAGTACATTCGGATTTCAAACCGGGTAATGCCTTCTTATGTAATGACGGCACAGTAAAAACCCTGGATTTTGGTATCGCACGTGCTGTTAAAAATCCGGTTACAGGTGAGGCAGAAAAAACATTATTTGACCCAGGCAAACTTGGCGCATTAACACCTGCTTATGCAAGTCTGGAAATGTTGGAAGGTGATGAACCGGATACACGTGATGACACCTATGCATTGGGTTGTACTGCTTATGAGCTTCTGACAGGTAAACATCCCTTCAATAAACTGCCGGCAAACAAAGCCTCTGAGAATAACCTTGTTCCACCTTATATCAAGACGCTGAATAAGAAACAAAACCGTGCTTTAAGAAGAGCTGTTGCGTTTTATCGTGCTGATCGTAGTCCTGATGTAGGCCATTTTCTTGAAGAACTGGAAGGTAAGGCTACCTGGCATAAGAACCCGTTTGTTATAGCTGCAGCTGTATTATTAGTTATCGGAATGATGTTGATTGCGCCTGCCATGGATTACCTGCACCAAAAAGAACTGGAAGCAATGGTTGCTGAAATCAACTCCGGTGGTGAACAAATTATTGTTGCAAAACTTGATGAGATTTTATTATTAGAAAAAGCAGATCAAGCAACTGTCACTGATGAAGCCAAAGATGCAATCCAAAACTATTTTAGTGACAAGGTTGCAAGTTTAATTGATACCAGTGGTGATGATTATAATTTTCCTGCAGCTAATACTGTAATTAATGAAATCACAAAATTTTATCCTGGTTCAATCTTTTTACAGGAACAAACTGATCTGGTTGTTACCAGTAAAAAACAGATTATCAGTGATTTGAATGCACAATACATTACTGCATTAAAAGATCCGAGTTTGATTGATGACACCAAGGATATCCTTAATACAATCAAGCGTATCGATCCAACTCATCCATTACTTGAAGATCCAAGACCGAGTAATGCATATCGACTACTTGCCCTGGAAAAATTTGAAGCGAACGATTTTGATACCGCACTTGAACTGGTCAAATCCGGAATGGTTACGGCAAAAGATGACCCAAGATTGACTGACCTGGAAACCAAAATTCTTCGCGCACAGAAAGTTGCTCAGTTAGAATCTGATTTAAGTATCGTACAAGGACAATTAGCTTCTCTAACTGATTTTAAAGAGCAACAATCGATTATTGTTGAATTGTCAAACCTGAAACCGGATAGTGAAGTCATTACAACATTATCTGAATCATTTAAACCCATACTTCAAACTGAACTCGAAACCATCCTGAAGAGTGGTAGCAGAACAGATGCAGAAGCGTTGGCTACTGATTTCGGTGACTTGATGAATGGTCTGCAACTAAACCAACAATTGACCCAGGTTAAATTGGCACATTTAACCGGTGATGCCCGTAAACAAGCGATCACTGAACTCGTTACAAAAGATATTAATAACATTGAAACTGCATTAGCTAACGTGCAGATTGATGACCCACAATGGGAAACTGGTTTGTTAAAAGATGTTCAGGAATTAGGTAGTCTTGTTAATGAAGATGAAAGTATTGCATCCAGTCTCGAACAATTTCGTGGACAAATTGCAGACTTATATATTGTCAAAGCAAATGAAACCTTACAGGCAGAACGTTTTGATGCAGCAGATAGTTATGTTGATGTGGGTGAACGATTTGCACCGGGGTTGCAATCACTACTTGATACACGAAACGCTGTTGCCAGTGCACGGGAAGAATCTGATCGTAAAGCACGTGTAGAAGCAAACAAGAGCGACTTTAAGACATTTACCGACGCAGATAATGTCGTCGAAGCTGAAAAACTATTTGAACAACTTAAAGCCGATCTACCTGAAACAGACAATTATATTGCTTTTGAAGCACCACAAATGCTGGGAAACAGTTTTGCAAGACTCGCTCAAAGTAAAGCAGAGACCAAGGATTTCACCGCCGCATTTTCATTCGTTTCGAAAGGGCTTGAGATTGATCCTAAAAATGCACTACTTGGTTCACTTAAAAATGAATATCAGGCCGAAGCTAATATTATAGAATTGAGTGAGCTGTTTAAAACTGCTGTCTCTTTCCCTGTTGAAGTACGATTGAAAGTGAGTCAAATTGAAAATGCGAATCCCGCACGTTATGCAGAATTCAGCAAAGCAGCATCACAAACATTGGCCGATCGTATTAATGCATTACGTACAACAGATGAAACTGCTGCTGCTGGTCTCGCAAATGCTGCGGCAGGCTTGTTCCCGGCAAATGCCGTACTGGCCGACTTGAAAAACCAGTTACAACTTAAGCCGTGGGAAGGTCTCGCAGCAGCTAATGCAGCTGTCGCAGCTGGGAAGTTAAGCCAGGCAACGGAGTTACAACAAGCAGCAGCCGGGGAATTTGCAGGACATCCTGACTTCATTAACTTTTCTCAAACCCTGGAAACAAAAATTAAAGAAGCGAATGCAGTTTATGATATTTATCTGCAAGACAAAACGGCAGCAGGTGAAGAGTATGAAAAAGTAAGGGCAACGAAGAATTTACTAGCGCGTGCCCAAGGTTTATGGACAGATAGTCCTGATTACAGTGCAGAAGAAAAGTCGCTTGACGAGCTTATTGCAAAACTTAAGCCTAAACCGAAACCCAAGATTAGAAAAACCGAAGAATTTGATGCGGGATCACTTGCTGCTGCTACACCCGGAACTGGCGCTGCTGCACAAAAGATAGAATGGAAACCGATTGCAAGCGACGCACCTTGTGAAGGCAGGTTAGCAGGTTATGGTAAACGCGCTAAAGCAATCTGTTTTGACATGATTCATTCTTCCGCACGCGGACCATTAATGGTTGTCGTGCCCGATGGTGAAGGTTTTGAACAACCCTTTGCTATTGCTAAATATGAAATTTCAGTCAGTGATTGGAGCAAGTATTGTATTCTAAGCGGTGCTTGTAAGCCGATTAAAGACAAGGCAAGAAAGAACGAACCGATGACAGGAATTACTTTACAACAGGCACAGCAATATGCGACATGGTTGTCTGAACGTACTGGTAAAACGTACCGAATACCAACCAAATCTGAATGGGAATATGCAGCTAATGCGGGTGGTAAACAACCAAATAAAGATTTTAATTGTCGTGTGTCTGTTGGTGAAAAATTAATCAAAGGTACCGGTATCGTCAGTGTTAAATCCGGTAAATCTAATGGTTGGGGATTAAAGAATTACATTGGCAATGTTCAGGAATGGGTAACTGATGGTAATAGCACCAGTGTAAGAGGTGGTGCATTTACTGATGCTCACTCTAAATGTGATATTAGTTTAGAACGTAGTCATGATGGTGGTGCAGATGACGCTACCGGGTTCCGTATCATGTTGGAAGAAGTAGGATAAAAAAACCATATGAGTACCCAGACTTTACGCGCACTGGCCAAAGATTACGCAAGAGGTGCTATTAATAAAGAGAAATATCGCAAGTCACGAGCTGATTTAATCCAGGGTATTATTGCAGGTAATATACCCGTTAAAGTAATCAATTATGCCCCACCACTTGATTTACCTGATGATGAAGAAATTACTGAAACCGCGCAAAGAGAAAAGAGAGATGCAAGTAAGACAGAATTAAGACCGGAACAACCCGCTGCGAAAAAAACTCCTTCAGCTCCGGCTCCAACACCGAAACCTCAGCCCAGGCCGGTTGCAGAAGAGAAAAAGTCACCAATATTATTTGTTACTGTTAGTGCTTGTGTCGTCATTCTGTTAGTTATTGCTGTAATACTTTTTTACCCCAAGCCACCAGGAGCAACAAAAGAACAAACAGTAGCGACAGATGATTCATCTGTTCCTGAACAAACCGGTGAATCCGGTAATATGGCCGGTGAAACCTTATTAGCGGATTTTCTTAAAGAGAGAAACTGGAGTGAAGACAGTCTTGATAGTTTTATTTCGTCATGGTCAAGTTTGACCAATGAAGAACGAAACACTGCATCTCAAACCAAGCGCATGCAAAGAATGAACGATTCAATCTACAAGCAATTTCTTGAAGAGAAGGCACTTGCCAGTATTGATAGCGAAAAAGCAATTATGAAACAACAAAAGTTAATTGAATTTGCAGAAGCGATTGGTATTAGTGATTCGCGTCTGGTGTTAGATTAACTTACTCTTCAGGAAAACCTTCAAAAGGATCATCGTTGATCTGGCTTGCACGTTTTTCAAAATAGGCATTTTTAACAAAATCATACTCATCCACTGCGGCTTCGGCAATTAAATCACGCGTACTTAATAAATCAGCTTTAAAGTCGACATAATTTAAACTTAACAATCCTGCTCTGGTTAAATCATCATCTATATACATTAAAGGACTTAATACGCCTCGATCAACGGCAAACCCAGCTGCATCTCTAACCGTGGCCGGACCAAAAAAAGGCACGACAAGATACGGCCCGGGACCTATTCCCCAGTATGCCAAAGTTTGACCAAAGTCTTCTTCACTCGAATATAATCCTGCAGATGATGCAACATCAAAAATACCCATTAACCCAACTGTTGAATTTATTAATAAACGGGTTGTGTCATTTACTACCTGATCAAACTTAAACTGCAATATATCATTGGCAATGACGGAAATTTGTGCCAGGTTAGAGAAGAAATTACTAATACCCTTATTCAAAAAATCAGGCGTAATAAAATTATAAAGTTCACTTATCGGATTGAAGATCAGGTCATCCATAACTTCATTAAATGAATAAACGCCTCTATTAAACCCCTCCCATGGATCCCGTTCATCCAAAGCACCTGTCGTTGCACATGCTGAGAGAAAAAACATGCTCAAGCACAACAGCACTACTTTCAAATTAGAAACGACCAGTTTATTCATTATTATTTCTTACCATGATGTAACAATGAGCAGGTATAATTATTAACTGCCCTTGTCTTTTCTTATTTTGAATCAGATTACTATACGAATATGTGAAAATCTATCTTCAATAATGATTACATTAGTTTACCCAGCTTAATAAAACTTTATAATCAATGTCTTGAGAAAATATGTTAATCTTTTTTGGTAGTTTTTAAGACAGGTTTCAAAAGTACATTATGGATAAAACAGAAAATATTGATGCGGAAGAAGTTGAGAAATTTTCAACCCAGGCTAATGAGTGGTGGAACACCAGGGGTAGCTTTAAAACATTGCATGATATAAATCCAACTCGCCTAAATTTTATCCTGTCAAAAACAATGATAAAAAATACTCATATTCTGGATATTGGTTGCGGTGGTGGCATTTTATCTGAAGCCATGGCCAGGCAAGGTGGAATTGTAACGGGGATAGATGCGAGTCAAGAAAATATTTCTGTCGCGTCAAGGCATGCTGAAGAAAATAAACTCGAAATTAACTATGTCGTGGGAAATGCAGAACAATACTCTAATGATCATAAGGAGAATTTTGATTTAATCACATGTATGGAACTACTTGAACATGTGCCTGATCCATTTTCAATTATCAAGGCATGTGCCGAAATGATTAAACCCGGTGGCCATATTATTTTTTCAACAATAAACCGAAACCTGAAAGCTTATCTACTTGCGGTAGTCACCGGAGAATATCTATTAAAATTGTTACCTGTTGGCACACACCAGTATAAAAATTTTATTCGACCTTCCGAACTGGCTAATTGGTGTAAACAATGTGGATTGCAAT
>JANQJZ010000042.1 GCA_028281365.1 Gammaproteobacteria bacterium
CAAGGGTGTATATGAAGAATTTGATAAAAAGGATTTTTTATCAAGCCAGCTTACCCCGGTATTTTTTGGGACAGCTTTAAATAATTTTGGTATCTCTGAATTTCTTGATTGTCTGATTGAACATGCTCCTGCTCCTCTCGCACGAATCACTGAAGAGCGTGAAGTAGAAGCTACCGAAGATAAACTTACGGGATTTGTTTTTAAAATACAGGCTAATATGGATCCTGCACATAGAGACAGAATTGCATTTCTCAGATTATGTTCGGGCAGTTATAAGCGTGGCATGAAAATGCATCATGTTCGTCTAGGCCGGGATGTGCAAATTTCAAATGCATTAACTTTTATGGCGGGTAGTCGTGAACAGGCAGAAGAAGCCTGGGCAGGTGATGTAATTGGTTTACATAACCACGGAACAATACAGGTCGGTGATACATTCACTCAGGGTGAGAAATTGAACTTTACAGGTATTCCCCATTTTGCACCTGAGTTATTTCGAAGAGTTCAGCTACGGGATCCCTTGAAGCTAAAAGCCTTGCAAAAAGGTCTGGTACAATTAGGTGAAGAAGGTGCCACTCAGGTTTTCAGGCCTGTTAATAATAATGAATTAATCCTGGGAGCTGTGGGTATCTTGCAATTTGATGTTGTTGCGTGGCGATTGAAAGAAGAATACGGAGTAGAATGTACTTACGACAATGTCCCTATTGCGGGTGCGCGCTGGATTGAATGTGGAGATTTGAATATATTGGCTGAGTTCAGAAAAAAGCTTGGTGAAAATATTGCGTTAGATGGTGGAGACCATTTGACCTACCTGGCACCGTCTACGGTTAATCTAAATTTAACCATGGAACGTTGGCCAAAAATAAAGTTCTATTCAACAAGAGAACATTAAATTTTTTCCTGGTTATCTATTGTATTCGTTTCTTCTTTTTTTACTAAATTCCGGTTGATATCTGTTTTATCTTCATCTTCAAAAGAGTCTTCTTGTAATGGTCTTACTGATGCAGTATTAGGATTGATTTGGGTCACATCATTTTCCTTATCATCTTGAGTAGCGGTACTCTTTTCTTCAGAGTCATTATTTTGTTTTTGTTCATTGACAGGTTTGGGTGATGCAATAACTTTTTCTGTTTTAGCTGAATCAGTCTGCGGTTCAGCCGTATTGTTATCAGAAGCGGCTATATTTTCATTCTCATCGTTAGTTTGAATAGTATTATTGTTCTCTATGTCTTCCTGTTTACGCCTGCGTCCACCACGCCTTCCACGTTTTGCCCCGGAATTCTTTTTAAACTCTTCCTTATCTCCAGCATTTTTAGTTTGTTTGTTATCTGCAGAAACATTGTTACGATTACTGCGTTGATTACGTCGACGTTGTTGATTGCCGGATTTATTACTACGCCGTTGCTGGTTATTACGATTTGTGTTTCTCTTTCGATTGCTTTTTTGATTGCGCCCTCTGTTACGTTGTTTTTTACCGGATTTATTTTTTTCCTCATCCGGAACACCGAATAAACTTCCAAATAACCTTGCTATAAGACCTTTGGATTTGCTCTTAATGTTAGTGTTAGGCATTGGCGCATCCGGCACAATTTGTTTCACTGCAGGTTTTTCTGCAGTTTGTTTTCGTTGACTATTTATTAATTGATTACTTACAGCATCGGTACTGTCTGACTCCAGTTGATAACTGGCTTGTTGAAATTCATCTTGTTTGGCATCTGAAAGACGTATGCGCTGAACGGAATATTGAGGTGTTACCATTGATGCATCAGGTATAATGAGTATTTCAACATCCAGTCTATGTTGAATTTCACTTATAGGTTGTCTTTTTTCATTTAAAAGAAATGTCGCTGCATCCAGGGGTACTCTAACAATAACCTTGGCCGTCATATCCTTCATGGCTTCCTCTTCGATAATCCGTAATATTGATAAAGCCAGTGATTCAACATCACGTATTGTTCCCTGACCGTCGCAACGAGGACACGGTATATGACTCGATTCTCCCAGAGATGGACGTAATCGTTGCCGTGACATTTCTAACAAACCAAATCGTGAGATTCGTCCGACCTGAACACGGGCACGGTCCATACGAAGAAATTCACGCATGGCATTTTCAACTTCACGTTGATTGCGCGAGTTAAGCATATCAATAAAATCAATTACGATCAGACCACCTATATCCCTTAACCTTAACTGCCTTGCTATTTCTTCAGCAGCTTCCAGGTTAGTATTTAAAGCTGTTTCTTCAATATCACTGCCCTTAGTAGCGCGGGCGGAGTTAATATCAATTGTGATAAGTGCTTCAGTGTGATCAATGATGACAGCGCCACCGGAAGGCAAACGAACTTCTCTGGAAAATGCAGATTCAATCTGGTTTTCGATTTGATAGCGGGTAAATAATGGATCACTTTCCTTGTAAAGCTTAAGTTTTTCGAGGTTATGGGGCATGACCTGGGACATAAAATCATAACTTCGTTTATGTACTTCAGGATCATCTATCCAGATTTCGTTTATATCTTTTCGTAAATAATCCCGGATTGCACGAATGATAACTTCACTTTCCTGGTAAATTAAAAACGGGGATTGTCTTTCACTGGTAGCATTACGTATCGCGTCCCAAAGTTGTAGTAAATAATCCAGGTCCCATTGCAGTTCTTCAGAAGATTTACCTACTCCCGCAGTACGTAATATCAATCCCATGCTATCAGGTACAGTTAGAGAACTCATTGCATCACGAGCCTCGGCACGATCACTGCCTTCAATTTGTCTGGAAACACCCCCTGCACGAGGATTATTTGGCATTAATACCAAATAACGTCCAGCCAGGCTGATAAAAGTAGTCATTGCGGCACCTTTATTACCGCGTTCTTCTTTTTCAATTTGTATTATGAATTCCTGACCTTCTTCAATGACATCTTTAATGCTCAAACGTTTTCCATGACTGCTTTCGCTGGCGTCTTTTTTAAACAGGGAACGGGCAATTTCCTTGAATGGAAGAAACCCGTGACGTTCAGCACCGTAATCAACGAATGCAGCTTCCAGGCTTGGTTCAATGCGAACAACGCGGGCTTTATAAATGTTGGATTTTTTTTGTTCTCTAGCGGTGGATTCTATATCAAGATCATATAACCGTTGACCATCCACGAGTGCTACACGCACCTCTTCTGGCTGAGTTGCGTTTATCAGCATGCGTTTCATTTTTATTGTTCCTTTAAACCTCGCTCTACCTGAGCGACACAGTTACTTTAAAACATCAATCGGTAATGATGTTCCCATGTGCCGGGAGCGCGGTTTTATCAAATGCTCACTTTATCTAATTGAGCAGTATTAATATCTTATGCCTGTGTTTTACAAATCATGGATTTGCCATTGCAAATAACAATTACATCTCATTTCACAGTGCATTGCCTATGCCAAACAACCCTGTAGAATTTAAAGCTATCGTTATCTTGTAAGGGTGATTTTATTGGCCTATCACCCGGGCTTAAAAATTCATTCCTCATAGAGACAGCAATTCTTAGTATTTTCCCGGGATGCTATCTTCTCGTTAAGATTGCAGGCGTAATATAGCAATCTTGACGTCATGCAGCAATAAAATGAACTATTAATTAACCTAAATATGATAAAAAAAATCAAGGCAAAACAACTGGTTATAACTGAGTTACAGTCTGGGCAGAGAATTGATAATTTTTTGATCAGATATTTTAACAATGTCCCTAAATCCAGGGTTTATCAGATGATCAGAAAAGGTGAAGTCAGAATCAATAAAGGCAGAATCAAACAAACCTATAAACTGGTAACAGGTGATGTTGTACGTATCCCGCCTGTTTTTGAAACAGCAAAAAAGTCCATAATCCCGTCAGACAACATTAAAAAGCTTATTCTTGATTCAATTATTTATCAGGATGATGAAATTGTTGTTTTAAATAAACCGGCTAATTTTTGTGTGCATGGTGGTTCCGGACAAAGTTCAGGCGTCATCGAAACAATAAGATCGACAGGAGATGACTATTCAAACCTGGAACTGGTTCATCGCCTGGATAAAGATACTTCAGGTTGCCTTATATTGGCTAAATCAATTCCTGTTTTAAGGAAACTAAACCTTAACTTGAAAAATGGTGAAATTAATAAAACGTATATAGCACTATTATCCGGGCAAATAAAACAACATGAATGGGTTATTGATAATCCATTATCCAAAAATATGTCACAAGGCGGGGAACGAATTGTGAGTATAAATTCATCAGGAAAGAAAGCAGTAACTAAAATCGTTAGAAAAAGAGTATTTGAAGATACCAGCCTGGTGAATGTCTCGCTAATAACCGGTCGTACTCATCAGATACGTGTACATTCATCCTCTGTGGGTCATCCAATTCTCGGCGACAGGAAATATGGAAATCGTGAACAAAATAGAAAATATAAAAACAAGGGGTTGAGGCGCATTTTTTTACATGCCAGTAAACTGGATTTTATTTTGCCAATTTCCGGAAAACGAATAGTAATTGAAGCCCCGCTTAGCCAGGATTTACAGAGAGTGTTGGAATTGATAGATCCAGGAAGCTGAAGGCCGAGCAGATATACTTGAATAAGTGATTTGTTAAACTATATTTTTTGCAAAGAGTCATATAACGTATATATATGGAAAATCAATCCAAAACAAACAACTCTGAAAAGTTTGAACAATCCCTTGTTAACGAATTGGCAAGGGAAGTGTTAAATGAGCAACGCCGTAACCGTCGTTGGGGCATATTTTTTAAATTATTGTTAGCTCTATATCTGTTTGCTTTTTTAATCATCTATATGTCTGACAGCATGGAGAGCGGAAGCTTTTCAGCCGAAAAACATACAGCTCTGATTGATATTCAAGGTGTAATAGCTGCAGATTCCGAGGCGCGAGCTGACTATATTGTCACTGGCCTTAGGAATGCATTTAAAGACTCGAATACTGAAGGGGTCATACTTCGTATAAATAGCCCTGGTGGAAGTCCCGTTCAGGCCGGCTATGTTAATGATGAAATACACCGGTTAAGGGAAAAATATCCTGATATCCCGTTGTATGCTGTAATTAGTGATGTTTGTGCTTCAGGCGGATACTACATCGCTGCAGCGGCAGATAAAATTTATGCCAATAAGGCAAGCATTGTAGGGTCTATCGGGGTGATTATGGCAGGCTTTGGTTTCGTTGATGCGATTGAGAAGCTGGGAATTGAGCGGCGCTTACTTCATGCTGGTGAAAACAAGGGTTTTATGGATCCATTTCAACCTTTAAAGCAGGATGAACAGGTTCACATTCAGAGTTTACTCGATGAAATTCATCAACAATTTATAGATGTGGTAAAAGAAGGACGTGGTAACCGTCTTATTGATGATGAAAAGTTATTTTCCGGTTTGATTTGGTCGGGGCAGGAATCAATTGAATTAGGATTGGTCGATGATTTAGCCAGTGCAAGTCAGGTTGCAAGGGATATCATCGGAGCGGAAGACATTGTTGATTTTACCAAGCGTGAAAACTATCTGGATCGTTTTGCCAAAAATATTGGATCTGCGTTGGTTCGTAGTATTAGTGATTCATTTGAGTTGAAATAATTTAATTGATTACTAGGGCAAACTAATACCCTGATTACGCAACATTTCACATAAGCTGATTAGTGGTAAACCAATAAGCGCATTTGGGTCATCACCCTGCATTTTTTTTACCAGTGAAATCCCCAGTTCTTCTGATTTGAAACTGCCAGCACAATGGAAGGGTTTTTCCTTGAATAAATAATCATCAATTTCCTGTTCAGATAATTCCCTGAATGTAACTGTATATTTAACGACATCCTGTTCAGATAATTTTGTATCGATATTGTAAACGTATAAACCTGTATAAAAATCGACAGACTTACCACTCATTTTTCCGAGTTGTGATTTGGCATCCTCATAGTGTTCCGGTTTACCTAAAATCTGATTTTCACATTCTGCTGCCTGATCTGATCCGATAATCAGACCCGTAGAATGATTCCTGGCCACTTGCATAGTTTTTTCCATTGCGAGCCTCAAGACTAAATCGTGGATTTTTTCATTTTCTTTATGCGATTCATCAATATCAGGAGATTCACATGTGAAGTCGATAAGTAGCCGTTCTAACAGCACTTTTCGGTAGGGTGAAGATGAGGCGAGGATTAGTTTTTCTGTGCTAATTTTGGCTCTCCCTGGGAAAAATGGCGCTCTATTTTGGCCTAAATTCAGGAATTATCAAATAACTCAGACATTTATAATAGATTTGCGCAGTTTATTTTGACACTACAGGGGACTGCCGATAAAATTCGCCGCCTGATGTCAGCTGATCCGCCGCATCCTGTTTATCCACTGCGTCTGGCTAAAACCGGTGAAGTCATCGAAGGAGATATACGGTTCGATGAAATGCAGCGACTGACTGGCTTATTACTGGATTACACCGGTAAATTGCATTATAAGTTATCGTTTAATTACGATGATTCCGGACAATGCTATATTGAATCAGAGATTAAGGCCTGTTTAACAATGGAATGTCAAAGATGTTTGGAACCGTTCAGTTTCGAACTAAACAAACAGAGTAAGCTGGGAGTCATTGTAAGTAGTGATTATTCGAAATCATTAGATAGTTATTATGAGCCTGTAATTCTGGATGAAGAGAAACTTGAGCTTAATGGATTAGTAGAGGACGAATTATTACTTGCGATGCCTTTAGCTCCATTACATTTAATGAATGATTGTCCGGGACAAGCAGAGTTGAAAAGAATAAACGCTGAAGCAAGGTTAAAACCTTTTTCCGTTTTATCAAAATTAATGAAAAGTAAAGATAATTAATTGCATGTGAAATTGTTTTCAGGAGACGAGTAATAATGGCAGTTCAACAAAATAAAAAATCGAGTTCAAAACGAAATATGCGTCGTTCTCATGATGCCTTGTCTTCACCTGCGTTATCCATTGAGTCTGCTTCTGGTGAAGTACATTTACGTCACAATATTAGTCCGGATGGATATTATCGCGGTCGAAAGGTCATTGATGTAAAAGAAGAACTGGAATAATTCCAGTTTAATATTTCCAACTATTATTCAGAGCAGAAATAAACCTCTCTGAGTATCTATCATTTGAAATCGACTATTGTACTAGACGGAATGGGTGGGGATTTTGGTCCTCCGGAGATAGTACCTGCAGCTCTATTTTCACTTAATAAGCATCCTGACCTGAACATTATCCTGGTTGGGAAAGAAGATGCATTGCGTGCAGAGCTCAAGAAAAATAACGCACTTGATCATAACCGTATCAAGCTGGTGCATGCATCTGAAGTTGTCGAAATGCATGAAGCACCATCCCAGACATTAAGAAATAAGAAAGAATCTTCCATGCGTATTTCGATTGAACAGGTCCGTGATGGGCATGCCTCTGCCTGTGTTAGTGCAGGTAATACCGGTGCACTGATGGCCACAGCCCGGTTTGTATTGAAAATGTTACCCGGGATGGATAGGCCAGCAATATGTACGACTTTACCTGGTAAAAATGGTCATACGCATGTCCTCGATCTGGGAGCAAACGTAGATTCCAGTTCAGAGCAGTTATTCCAGTTTGCTGTTATGGGGGCACAATTAACCAGTGCTGTTGAAGATAAGGAAAACCCTACTATCGCGTTATTAAATGTTGGCGAAGAGGATATAAAAGGTAATGATCGCGTAAAACAAGCCTCAACACTACTCGCAGAAAGCCACTTGAATTACATTGGTTATGTTGAAGGTAATGATCTCTATAAAGGTGATGTCGATGTTATTGTGTGCGATGGCTTTGTTGGTAATATTGCATTGAAAGCAAGCGAAGGTTTAGCCGAATTTCTTCAATACAATGTTAAGTTACAGTTTGAAAGTAGTCTTTATTCCAAAGTTGCTGCTTTATTATCTATGCCCGTATTGAGAGCACTAAAGAAGAAGATCGACCCACGTCGTTATAATGGTGCCTCACTATTAGGACTGCGAGGCATTGTAATAAAAAGTCATGGTAGTGCAGATCGGGTATCATTTGCTACTGCCATCGAAGAAGCAATTATTGAAGTTGAAAAAAATGTTCCTGAAAGGATCAATACAAAACTAGAACAATTATTAATTGACAGACAAAGCCTTTAATGTATTCAAGAATTATTGGAACAGGTTCTTATCTACCGGAACGTATTTTAACCAATACAGATCTGGAACAGATCGTGGATACCTCTGATGAGTGGATTCGTACTCGTACCGGAATTGAGAAAAGGCATGTTGCAAATGATGGTGAGACGACCTGTGATTTAGCAGAGAAAGCCTCACGAGCAGCGATAGATGCAGCAGATATAGATGTTAAAAATATTGATTTAATAATCGTTGCGACAACAACACCGGATGTTATTTTTCCCAGTACAGCCTGTTTACTGCAACAAAGATTGAATATACACGGTTGTCCTGCATTCGATATACAGGCAGTTTGTACCGGCTTTATCTATGCATTAAGCGTTGTTGACCAATTTATTCGTAATAGCAGTGCTAAATGTGCATTGGTAGTGGGTTCAGAGACATTGACACGAATTCTGGATTGGGAAGATCGCAGTACTTGTGTTTTATTTGGTGACGGGGCTGGTGCAGTTATTCTGGAAGCAAGCGAGACGCCAGGAATTTTGTCATCACATATCCATGCTGACGGTGAATATCAGGAGCTTTTAAAAGTCCCGGCAGGAATATCTTCAGATTATGACCTGGTAAAGGCTGGTAAGGCCTTTATTAAGATGCAAGGTAATGAAGTTTTTAAAGTCGCGGTAAATACCCTGGGTCGCATTGTCGATGAAACATTGATGGCAAATGAAATGAATAAGGAAGATATTGACTGGTTGGTTCCGCATCAGGCCAACACAAGAATAATCTCTGCAACAGCAAAAAAACTCGATATGTCCATGGATAAAGTGGTTTTAACTGTTGATCAACACGGCAATACTTCAGCCGCATCTGTTCCTCTTGCACTCGATGTTGCGATCAAGGATGGTCGTATAAAACGTAATGACACTTTATTGCTTGAAGCCTTTGGTGGAGGATTCACCTGGGGTTCAGTATTAATGAAATATTAAGTATGACTGACAACACAAAGCTCGCTATCGTATTTCCCGGACAGGGTTCACAATCAATCGGCATGATGAATGAACTGGTAAAAATTGAGCCAGATATCAAAGCTACTTTTGATATTGCCTCTGATGTGCTTGGTTATAATCTATGGGCTATTGTTGTTGATGGCCCGGAATCGGAACTGAATAAGACTGAAGTCACGCAGCCTGTGTTATTAGCATCCGCAGTTGCGACATGGAAAGTCTGGCAGCAAAGATCATCCGCTATACCTGCTCTTCTTGCAGGGCATAGTCTGGGAGAATATAGCGCTTTGGTATGTGCAGATGTGATTAGTTTTGAAGATGGCATTCGTTTAGTCGCTGAACGGGGTCGGTGTATGCAGGAAGCTGTTCCTGCAGGTGTGGGCGCTATGGCAGCAATACTTGGACTTGATGACGAACAGGTCAACAAGGTTTGTCAGGAAGTAAACAGAAGTGAAATCGTGTCCGCAGCGAATTTCAATTCACCCGGTCAGGTTGTAATAGCAGGTCATAAAGACCCGGTGGAGCGTGCTATTGAAGAGGCAAAAAAGGCCGGCGCCAAACGTGCAATCTTGTTACCGGTCAGTGTGCCATCTCATTGTATGTTGATGCGGGAAGCAGCGGATAGATTCGCTGAGACATTAAATAATGTTGTGTTTAATGATGCAGGGATTCCAATCATACAGAATGTCGACGCTCAAGCCAGAACGGATGCTGCCGAAATCAGACCCTTATTATTGGAACAACTCTACAAGCCAGTTCAATGGGTGAATACAATCAAAACCATGAAAACCCTTGAGATTGAAAAAATTATTGAGTGCGGACCTGGCAAAGTGTTGGCGGGACTGGTTAAACGAATTGATCGTTCGCTTAATATCCACTTTATTCAGGATGAATCTTCATTAAATAACGCTTTGGCTTAGTTTAATTATAAAAAGAAGGGCTTAACTTAGTGTCAAATAATTTTGAAAATAAAATAGTCCTGGTTACAGGGGCAAGCAGAGGTATTGGGAAAGCAATTGCAAATAACTTTGCAGCACATGGGGCTTTTGTTATTGGAACAGCAACTTCAGAAAACTCTGCTGACGGGATTAAAAAAGAATTTGGGCAAAACAAATATAAAGGTACAGGCCTGGTACTGGATATCTCCAAACAAAACTCTGTTGATAAATTTGCTGATAGTCTAAAGGACTATGGACAACCCTCGATACTGGTTAATAACGCTGGAATTACCAGAGATAATCTGTTGATGAGAATGAAAAATGACGAATGGGAAAGTGTCATTGAAACAAACTTAAACGGCATGTACAGGGTCACCAAGTTATGTTTGAAAGCAATGATGAAAGCCCGTTATGGGAGAATCATAAATATCACTTCAGTTGTGGGGGTATCGGGGAATCCTGGACAAACCAATTACTCCGCAGCAAAAGCAGGAATGATTGGCTTTACCCGGTCTTTGGCACGTGAAATTGGTGCAAGGGGTATCACAGTCAACGCCGTCGCACCGGGATTTATAAAGACAGATATGACGGAAGAACTCAGTGATGATATTAAGGCAAGTTTAATGAAACAGATCAGTCTTGGTCGACTGGGAAACCCGGATGAAATTGCAAAAGTGGTTAACTTTTTGGCTTCCGATGATGCGGCCTATATTACCGGTCAAACTATTAATGTAAATGGCGGAATGTATATGGGATAAACCTATTATAAACTTTAAAAAAAGTAATTAAGATATTGACAAATAAATATATTTAAATTAATTAATAATCCGAGTTGCAAGAAGATTTGATTTCACTAAACTTAGCACACGCAAATCGGCCCCAGAGCCGCTAAGGGAGGATTTTACTATCATGAGTAGTGTTGAAGAACGCGTAAAAAAAATAGTTGTAGAACAACTGGGCGTTAAAGAAGAAGAGGTAACCACAGAGGCATCATTTGTAGATGATTTAGGTGCAGACTCTCTGGATACGGTTGAATTAGTAATGGCGCTGGAGGAAGAATTTAAAACGGAAATCCCTGATGAAGAGGCAGAAAATATCACCACAGTAAATCAAGCTGTTGAATATATAAACGCACATCTAGAATAATTAATAAATTTAAAGAAAAACCGAGGCCGCGTTATGAATTTTTCAAACGCGGCTTTTCTTTTTTATCTCCAAGGATGGAGTGTATGCCGCGAGAGGACAGGAGTCCGAAGCGGCGATTTCCATGGATGGTCTTATGCCGCGAGACGCCTACACGGATGTAGGCGGTAGAAAATGTCGGGAAGTGCGCAGCCTGCCCTTGGGTACACATTTTCGAGACAGAGCCGAGGAGTCCGAAACATTGTTCTCCATAGGAAGGTTTAATGTTATTAATAAATTTAGGATAGAAGGTACACATTTGTGAGTAGAAGACGTGTTGTTATAACAGGACTGGGAATGGTAACACCGGTCGGTAATACAGTTGACGAAACCTGGAAGAATATTCTGGTCGGGAAAAGTGGTATTGCCTTAATTGAACATTTCGATACAACTGATTTTAGTGTCCGAATAGGTGGGTCTATCCGGAATCTGGACCTCGAGCAATATATCCCGAAAAAAGAACAAAAAAAGATGGATCCATTTATTCATTATGGTTTGGCTGCCGGCATTCAAGCGATTCAGGATTCAGGCATAGAAGTGACAGATGAAAACGCAGGTCGTATAGGTGTTGCTATTGGCTCGGGTATTGGCGGCTTGCCCGGGATTGAAAAAGGCACTAAAACGTTTGTTAAAAGCGGCCCCAGAAAAATTTCTCCATTTTATGTCCCAAGCAATATTATCAATATGATTTCAGGCAATTTATCCATTATGTATGGCATGCAAGGCCCTAATTTTGCCATTGTGACTGCGTGCACAACTGGAACGCATAATATAGGGGACGCAGCCAGACTCATTGAATATGGTGATGCCGATGTGATGATTGCTGGTGGTGCGGAGATGGCAACATCTGAAACCGGATTGGCCGGATTTGCCTCTGCACGGGCATTATCTACTCGAAATGATGAACCCGAACGGGCCAGTCGACCCTGGGACGTGGGCAGAGACGGGTTTGTTTTGAGTGATGGTGCAGGTGTTTTGGTATTAGAAGAACTGGAGTTTGCAAAAAAACGTGGTGCAAAAATTTATGCGGAATTAACAGGCTATGGAATGAGTGGGGATGCATATCATATGACTGCGCCATCGGAGAATGGCCATGGTGCTGCAGCATGTATGACTAATGCATTACATAATGGAGAGATCAATATAGATGAAGTCGATTATATTAATGCCCATGGGACATCAACGCCCGCAGGGGATATAGCAGAGACAATCGCTGTTAAAACAGTTTTTAAGGATAATGCCAAATCATTGGCGGTAAGTTCTACCAAATCAATGATAGGTCATCTGCTTGGTGCTGCCGGTGGTGTTGAAGCCATATTTTCAGTACTGGCAATTCGGGATCAGCTTGCACCACCAACAATAAACCTGGACGACCAGGACCCTGAATGTGATCTGGATTATGTACCGCATACGGCACGTGAGATGGAGATTAATACTGCACTTTCAAACTCTTTTGGATTCGGTGGTACGAACGGAACACTTATCTTTAGTAAATTTAATTAATTATTAAATGGCCATATATTCATCATGGCAAATAAAACCCTTATCAATGGTAAAACAACAGACACACTATCCAGTCTGGATCGAGGATTACATTATGGCGATGGTGTCTTCGAGACTATAGCGATATATGAAAAGCAGCCGCTGTGTCTGACCGAACATCTCACCAGGCTCGATACAGGATGTAAAAGAATACTAATAGCGCCAGTCAAACATGATGTTCTAATAGATGAAATCACATCTTTAAGTAATGCAATAGAGCAGGGCGTTATTAAGATTATAATTACCCGTGGGCAGGGCAGTCGTGGTTATGTCATTCCTGAAAAAGTAACCCCTACACGAATCGTTTCCTTGCATCCGTGGCCGGAATATCCAATTGATAATATAAAAACAGGGATTAATGCTCATTTATGTACTAATCGTTATTCTCAAAACAGTGCGCTGGGAGGTATTAAGCATCTAAATCGATTAGAACAGATTATGGCGCGTTCTGAAATAAGAGATAGATATATTGCTGAAGGTATTGTTATGGATACAGACGATAATATTATCGAAGGTACCATGAGTAATATTTTTTTTGCAGTAGATAATGAATTGCTTACACCAGATCTTTCGGAATGTGGCGTTGAAGGTATTATTAGACAAAAAATAATTAACTTATCTGCAAAAAATAATATTAATTTAAAGGTGCAAAAGGTTTCTCTCCAGTTATTATCTTCGGCAGATGAAGTTTTTGTTTGTAATAGTCTGATAGGGATTTGGCCGGTAAAAATGATTGATGATTATTCTTATAAGCAAGATAAATTTTCAAAAAAGATAAGGCAGCTATTGGAAGAAGAAAATAGCATTCCGAAAACATGTTGAAACGGTTACTAATACTGGGAAGTATTTTATTAGTAATGGTCGTTAGCTCGATTATGCTGCTATACCGCGATTACCAGGA
>JANQJZ010000073.1 GCA_028281365.1 Gammaproteobacteria bacterium
TAAAGGTTTACAGAAAGGTTGATCCGCAATTTCACTGCCGATCATATTGGCACCGGTTATGATTAATGCATCAAGTCCTTGTTCCTTAATTTGTTCAAAATTCAGATAATATTTATCAATATGTTCCTGACCCTCTGCACTTCGTTCCAGTTCATTTAATGTAAAAGGATGTAGGTAAAATTGAGCGATTTGATTGCTTTCACCAACAAGTCGAAAAAATTGACGTTCAGTTGCTTCCAATGCTTTATCCGGCATCATATTTAATAAACCAATATGTAATTCCCTGATATCCTGATGTAATGCCTGATCAGCAGAGATTATGGTTTCTCCATCCTGCTTCAATCTGTCAAAACTGGGTAAATTACTATTTGCAACGAGTGGCATATTTATTTCTCTAACTATCTAGCTCTGTTGTTCAAGCGCACTTTCAACTATTGTTAAAAAATCTGCTTCACAATTGACCTTTGTAATTTCATTCGTACTTAAAGTATACCCATATTCTTCAGCTATATTTTCATAGCGGGGAATACGATTATAAAACAATCGTGAAAAGACCCAACAAACAAAATCGTCTGGTTCAATCATTGCAGCATAGCCCAGATCCTTTTCTTCAAGATAAGTATTAAGTTGTTCATCAAGAAACTCCTCGCGGTAATATAACGGTTTTGGATCTTCTTCAGCTCTTTTTATTAATTCAACTTCATCTTGTTCAGTAGCTTTGATATAAATTATTAAGGTATGTTCAGATAGTGTATCCAGTACAGATTGATCATCCAGCTCACATAAACTGCCACCTGCGTCATTAATGAAATGATCATAACCATAAACATCATGCGAACGCTCGATAAATTCCGGAACATCCTTCATTGCCGCTATTTCTGCGTTACGATGCAATGTTTGACGACGTTTAAACTCTCGAAGCCCCAAGCCACCTTTCTCGGGATCACCAAGCTCACCTAGAAATGTTGAAACTGCTTTTAGATTATCAACAGAAATATTGTTATCAATATGAATCGAATCTGACAATAATAATTTCTTAAGCAGCGGAATTTGCATCGCTTGTTGTTTTACATTATCAAGGATTGCTTCATTTAAATAATGAGTGCCAATACGGTAATCGCCAGAATAGTGAAACCAGTGCTCTTTACGTAAAGTACAGGCGAGACGTGTTTTGCCTACACCCGACATGCCGAGCAAGGTAATCGCCTTACGGTCCCATTTTCTAAATTGTTCTGCACTCAGTTTCACAGAATGATTCCCCGGCTTAAAAGCGCGCTATTATAAGCGAATCAAGACATGATGGGACAAGTTTTACGATTTTATTTTTTAGACTTCACACCCAGGGCAGCTTGGTAGGCAAGTCTGGCCCAATAAACCGCATCTTCCGGGTCATCATAGATTTCTTCCGGAGCCAGGTAGTAAGACATTTTTACAATTTTATTACCTTTATCATATTTAAAAGGCTTTAATCCTTTATCGATAAATTTTTTTTCAGTCGTTTTGTCAGTTTTAAGGTAAAGCATATCATCTGCTATGAGCCCTATCATGATACCCTCATAATAGATGCCATAACCGCCAAACATTTTACGTGACTTGATCGGACCAAAATCAGCAAAAACTTCGTGGAGAAAATCAACAAATTCACTCATTTGTTATGTTGATTGATCTTATATGTTGCTCAATTATGTATATTTAACTTGGATTTGTTTATTTTTATTCAACTTTTAAGTGAGCCAATCATATCTTCAGGAACAACCCATTCATCAAATTCTTCAGCTGTGACATAACCAAGGTTCATGGCTTCTTCTTTCAACGTCGTGCCATTTTTATAGGCAGTCTTTGCAATCTCTGCTGCCTTTTCGTATCCGATTTTAGTATTCAAAGCTGTAACAAGCATTAATGAATTGTTTAGGTTATGTTTAATTCGATCATGGTTAGCCTCTATCCCCACTGCACAGTTATCATTAAAAGAAACACACGCATCACCAAGCAAGCGTGCTGAATTAAGCAGATTATCGATCATCATTGGCTTGAAAACATTGAGTTCAAAGTGTCCAAACATACCACCTGCAGAAACAGCAACATCATTGCCAATCACTTGCGCACAAACCATAGTTAATGCCTCGGCCTGGGTAGGATTGACCTTGCCCGGCATAATTGATGAACCCGGTTCATTTTCAGGGATGAGGACTTCACCAATACCACAGCGTGGTCCGGAAGATAGCATCCTGATGTCATTACCGATCTTCATCAGTGATACGGCAAGTTGCTTAAGTGCGCCGTGTGCTTCGACTATTGCATCATGTGTAGCGAGCGCTTCATACTTATTCTCGGCGGTTTTGAAAGGCAGACCTGTAAATTCAGAAATCTTTTTCGCTACCAGGTCAGAATAACCCGGAGGCGTATTTATTCCAGTCCCTACTGCGGTTCCTCCTAAAGCCAGTTCTGCAAGATGGTCGAGTGTATTATTAAGTGCCTTTAAACCGTGATCTAATTGCGATACATAGCCTGAAAATTCCTGCCCGAGAGTAAGTGGAGTGGCATCCATAAAGTGGGTTCGGCCAATTTTAACAATATCGTTAAAAGCCCGAACTTTTTCATTCAATGTATCCCTGAGTTTGCTGATACCTGGAATAGTTACCTCAACAATAATCTTGTAAGCAGCAATATGCATTGCTGTTGGAAATGTATCATTGCTCGATTGAGATTTATTGACATCATCATTAGGATGGATTGACGATTTTCCATCACCCAGAGTGCCACCAGAGATAACGTGTGCCCTGTTTGCCACGACCTCATTGATATTCATATTACTTTGTGTGCCGGAACCTGTTTGCCAGACAACGAGTGGAAATTGATCATCATGCTCACCATTTAAAATTTCATCGCAAGCAGACGAGATCAGATCTCTTTTTTCTGTGCTTAATACGTTCAGTTCACAGTTTGCATGTGCGGCTGCTTTTTTAAGTACAGCAAAGGCATAAGTAATTTCGAGAGGCATCTTGCCTTTACCAATTTTAAAATTACTCAGGCTACGTTGTGTTTGAGCACCCCAATATTTGTCACCAGGTACTTGAACTTCACCCATTGTGTCTTTTTCAATTCTATAATCCATAAGATATTGACCTTTTATTCATAAAGTTAATTACCTTTCTTTCAAATAATGTAAAAAGGCGACATGTTGTCGCCTTTTATTTACAGGGACGTTATGTATGTCGTTTTTGCAGGAGCAAAAAAAAACAATGCATTTACATTAGTCCTTATTAATTCACCACAGCGACCGGAATCTCTTCCAGTTTAGATCTTGCCTGTGCAGCACTCTTTTGAAAGGATTCGATCTCATCAAAGTTTAAATAGCGATAAACATCAGCCGCCATTGGATCAAGAACTTTGGCATATTGCATGTATTCATCCATGCTTGGGATATGACCCAAAATAGATGAAACGGCCGCGATCTCGGCCGAGGCTAAAAAAACATTTGCGCCATCACCCAGACGGTTCGGAAAGTTACGTGTTGAAGTAGATACAACAGTTGATTTTGCTGCTACACGGGCCTGGTTACCCATGCACAGTGAACAACCCGGCATCTCTGTTTTTGCCCCTGCTTTCCCAAAAGTGCTGTAATAACCTTCCTCACGTAGTTGGTGTTCATCCATCTTGGTGGGAGGTGCTATCCATAAAGTGGTCGGGATTTGCTTGGGCTCCTGTTCTAACATCTTACCTGCAGCACGATAATGACCGATATTCGTCATACAAGAACCAATGAATACTTCATCGATTTTGGTACCAGCCACTTCAGATAAAGGTTTAACATCATCGGGATCATTCGGACAGGCTAATAATGGTTCCTTGATTTCATTTAGATCAATTTCAAATACCTTTGTGTATTCCGCATCGGGATCGGGTTCCATTAATACCGGATTGGCCAGCCATTCTTCCATTGCCTGTGCACGGCGTTCTAATGTACGTGCATCACCGTATCCTTCACTGAT
>JANQJZ010000021.1 GCA_028281365.1 Gammaproteobacteria bacterium
AGCGATGGTTATGTTTTAAATGATGAGACGATTGCAGTTCTGGTAAAACAGGCTTTATCCCATGTCGAGGCTGGTGCGGATATTGTTGCACCATCAGACATGATGGATGGTCGCGTCGGCGCAATTCGAAAAGCGTTTGAAGACAAGGGTTTTACGAATACCCGAATTTTGGCCTATTCCGCCAAATATGCCTCGAGCTTCTATGGACCTTTTCGTGATGCGGTCGGGTCTGCTGAAAATCTGGCTGGATCAGATAAATATACTTATCAAATGGATCCTGCGAATTCAGATGAAGCTATAACAGAAGTCAGCCTGGATATTAGCGAGGGTGCTGATATGGTGATGATAAAACCCGGCCTGCCATATCTGGATATTGTTTTCAGAATTAAGAAAGAATTTGCCAGACCAACATTTGTTTATCACGTCAGCGGTGAATATGCGATGTTAAAAGCTGCGGCAAATAATGGCTGGCTGGATGAAAAAAATACTGTGCTGGAATCGTTAATTGCCTGTAAACGTGCCGGCGCAGATGGCATTCTTACCTATTACGCCAAACAGGTTGCCGAATGGCTTAAATAAGATATCTGATCACTCTATTTCATCTACTAAAAATATTTAAATATCGAGTTCCAGTTGTTTGATCTTCCGGGTCAAGGTATTCCTGCCCCAACCCAACAGCTTTGCAGCATCTTGTCTTCGACCGCCTGATTTTTTTAGCGCCTCTTCAATTAATATTGTTTCAAAACGGGGCACAGCATTGCCCAGTAATTTTGTATCACCGTTTAACAATTTCGATTCTACCCAATGACGAAAAGTTGTTTCCCATTCATTCGATAGCTCTCTTGTCTCTGCATCCTGCTTTAACTCAGGGGGCAAATCATCAATATGTATCTCTCTGCCGGATGCCATTACCGTTACCCAGCGACAAAAGTTTTCAAGTTGCCGGACATTACCTGGCCAGGACAAACTGGCCAGATACTCTTCAGTCTCTGTTAGTAATTGCTTGGTTTCTTCACCTAATTCATTGGCAGCAACATTAAGAAAATGTTTGGCAAGATCAACAATATCTGTTTTTCTTTCCCGTAAAGAAGGAACATGTACTCTGATCACGTTTAGTCGATGTAATAAATCTTCACGAAATTTTCCTTCTTTTACCAATTGCTCAAGATTTTGATGAGTAGCTGCTATGACCCGTACATCGACCTTGATAGGGATGTGTCCGCCAACACGATAAAATTCGCCCTGGGCTAATATACGTAACAAACGTGTTTGTAAATCAGCTGGCATGTCTCCGATTTCATCTAAAAACAACGTGCCGCCATTTGCCTGCTCAAACCGGCCAATACGCTGTGAGGTTGCGCCGGTAAACGCACCTTTCTCATGACCAAATAATTCAGACTCAAGTAAGTCCTTTGGTATAGCTGCCGTATTTATAGCAATAAAAGGGTGTTCGGATCGTGGGCTGTGCGAGTGTAATGCGCTGGCAACGAGTTCTTTACCTGTCCCGGATTCTCCGGTTATTAAAACAGTTAAATTGGAACTGGATAAACGTCCTATTGCCCTGAACACTTCCTGCATTGCAGGAGCAGATCCGATAATAGGTGTGTTTTCACTGACTGCTTCAGAACTTGAAGACTGGCTATTTTGATACTTATGTGAGATCGCGCGCTTGACCAGACTAACTACTTCATCGACATCAAATGGTTTAGACAAGTATTCGAATGCACCTCCCTGGAATGCTGATACTGCCCTGTCTAAATCAGAATAAGCGGTCATAATAATTACCGGGAGATCAGGAACCTGTTGCTTGATTTGCTCCAGTAAAGTGATCCCATCCATACCCGGCATACGTATATCTGACACAATAACATCCGGTTCTGTTTGTTTAAGTTTTTTCAAAACATCTTCGGGGTTTGAAAAACTATCTATATCAACATCTGTTTTTTGCAATGCCTTTTCCAAAACCCAGCGTATGGATTTATCATCATCGACTATCCAGACCAGTTGTTTATTGGCCATTTTTTTGCTCCAGCGGGAGTAAGATGCTGAAATAGGTGTTACTGTCCCTTCGTTCATAATTAATTAATCCTCCGTGCGATTGGATAAGTTGCTGTGCTATCGAAAGACCGAGTCCGGTACCTTCGGCCCTGCCAGAGATCATCGGGTAGAATGCGCCTGCCTCAATTTCGGGCGGGATGCCAGGACCATCATCAATAATATCGACAACTATAATGTGCCGGTTTAAACGATGTTGAATAGTGACCTGTCGTTGAATTCTTGTCCTGACCGTTATCAGTCCATCTTTATCGATCGCCTGAACTGCATTACGTAATAAATTTAATATGGCTTGTATAATTTGTTCACGATCAGCCTTGATATCCGGAATACTCGGATCGTAGTCCTTGACGATATTCAGTGATTTTGAATTTTCCGCTCGTACAACAGAAATAATATATTCAAGCACTTCATGAATATTCATTTCATCCTTTGCCGGTTTTACACTAGGCGTCATCATTCGATCGATGAATTTTCGCAATCGATCAGATTCATTAATTATGATCTGGGTATATTCGAACAGATCTTTATTATCCAGCTCCCTTTCCAACAACTGCGCCGCACCACGAATACCGCCTAAAGGGTTTTTAATTTCATGCGCCATACCCTGGATTGATTCCTTCGCCGCTTCCTGTACTGTTTGTTGGTTAACTTCCTGCATAACCCTGAGAAACGCGTTCGCATCCACCAACTCTACTAAAATTTCCTCCGGAGATTCCCCGTTTAAGATCGGCGTAATCATACAATCCACTTTTATCTTTTGATTATTGTTCAGGTGCATATCAACACCGCGCTCAATACAAGTACTTCCTGAAAATAATGAGCGTTGTATTGCTTCATAAAAAAAAGAGGATTTAGGCCAGATCTGTTTTGGGGTCATACCTGAGACACGTTTATTACTCACAGACAGCAAACCCTCTCCAGCACTATTAATGGATAATAGATGCAGATCCTTATCGAATAGCAATACTGCCGTTGCCAGATTTTCCTGGATTCGTGCTGCAAATTCGGCTGAACGGTTCATCATTTGATCAATATTGCACTGTTTTAGTGCATTTTTCACTTTTCTCTTCCTGGCTCTCTAGACGAAAAATATTTAATTCCTTAAAAAACAATAAGTTAAAATCCAAATAAATTATGAAAATTTATTTATATAGCTATACAGCAAGAAGCAGACCAGTCCTACGTATTTATCCCTTTACATCATGTAATATCTCGTCTATACTATCCCTATATTTCATGTAGGAGCATGTAAGTGTCTGATTTTACTGTAACAGATTTTTTTAAACGGTTCCCCGATGATGATAAATGTTTGGAACATTTATGGTCTGTCCGTTTTGGTGCTTATACCTGCCCTAAATGTGGGCTTGAGGACAAGTTTCACAGGGTTAAAAAGCGTCCTGTCTATGAGTGCCAGTGTGGTTATCAAATTAGTCCTATGGCCGGAACACCGTTTGCCAAGTCTCGTACGCCCTTACAAAAGTGGTTCTATGCGATGTATCTCTTTACGACTTCGCGTCATGGTGTGCCTGCGAAAGAATTACAACGTCAACTTGGTGTTACTTATAAATGTGCGTGGCGTATGGGACACGAAATCCGTAAATACATGACTGACGTAGACGGTGATGATCAATACGGTGGTCATGTCGAAATGGACGAAACCTATATTGGTGGTTCCAAGCGTCATTCTCAAAAGAGTTACAAGCTAGACCGTTCTCACTTCCAAGATAAATCTATCGTGTTCGGTATGGTAGAACGTGACGGTAAAGCACAAACCTATGTTATCGATAAACGTACACGTAAGAATGTTGAAAAGCATGTGTCTAAGCGTGTTGTTAAAGGCACTACCATTAGCACCGATGAAGCACCTTGTTACCAGTTCTTAAGTAAGGCCGGATATGCGCACGGTACGGTCTGCCATGAAACAGGTGAATACGTGAATGGTGATACTCACACGAATACGATAGAAGGGTTCTGGTCACGGCTTAAAAACTCTATTCGTGGCACACATGTCCACGTATCCAGGAAACATCTACCTAAATACTTAGGTGAATTTGAGTACCGATATAATATGCGTAAAAGCCCTAAGTGGATGTTTGAGCGGTTACTTGGTGCCTTTTGATGGCTTGCTATGTGCCATACGCCTTAACACCTCATCAAAATTCTTTTCATTGCCCTTTGATGAATGTTCTTTAATGAAGCGTTTTAGTTTATTGTTTTTACGTGCTTCTTCCAAAGAAAGATGCCTACCTATGGACATAACACCTCCAAATATTGCCGTTATTCTGCCATACTTATTCGTGCTGACACAACCTAGATAACCCCAAGTCGGGTTATCCACTAATACAACACCGCTTGCGGAAATACGTGGAACATCCCTATCTATCTAGGTGTGTCAGCATGGCCCGACATCCTAATAGGAGTTTTATTATGACTGCAAAACAATTAGATCATGATCGCCCAGATTGGCTTGATCGGCTCCACCTTTTATTGCAAACCATTTTTGGGTTTATTTTTATTGTAATGATTTTTTTTGTAAACATAGTTACAGGCATTGTTGAAAAATCTATTCCTTGGAAAGAGGTTTTAGAGCAAGCCCAAATTGATCTTTTGTTATGGACAATTACTGCAGCAACAGTTTATGGACTATGTTCGCTATTAAGATGGATTGCGTGGGGAGCGGCTGGGGAATAAGTAAAGCCATTAAATTTCTAATGTTGGAATTTGTTGTTTGTAAATAATTTCAAGATTGAACAACCCGTTCGATCTGTTTTGTTCTGGCACTGTTAATTGATATCTTTCTGTAGAATTCCATTTTTTTCCCCTCTGATCTTCAATTTGAATAGTAATTGCATATCTACCAGGTTCTAAAAATTTTCCTTGTTGCTGATCTTCATGGTGACTCGTAATTACACAATTTAACCGTACATCGCCCTCGCAACGGATTGCTAAAGGCACTAATTCAATTTTATTTGGCACCAAGTTAATAAACGGCGTCCCGCCCACTTGGCCTCTTTGCCGCCACCGCAAAGGCATGGCTTGCCCCTCATTTAAGACATTGTTGGTAACAAGATTTGTAACCCAACACCTTACTTCGCATCTATTTAATGAAGATTTTGGAACAAACATAAAATCACGAGTGACTGTAACCGGAATATGCCACCATGATGTTGGTGGATTATCGGCGGCTCCACTTCCTTGTTGCGGCGAAAGAAATAGAGGGCGCATTGTGAAATGACGAATCAAACGAGTTGAAAGAGATTTGACCCAATCAACTGTTGCTGTAAGACCAAAATCAATCCCCAAACTTTAGCACTCCAAATTGGGCTGGCTAAGATTGGGTATTTTAACAGGTTATCTACATGATGTAATGGGATATTCACCCAGTCCTAAACGGGCCTGGGATGCACCAAAAAGAGAAATTATGGGAGATGGTTACCTATGCGCGCGCAGCAAAGAGAAACTGCTAGATGTGGACTTTATTGTTTTACCGCTAGCATCGACCACACGGGCGACCAGGCTATGGGTTCCGCGGTCAACATTAGTTAATGATG